>UQRS01000014.1 GCA_900543525.1 uncultured Oscillospiraceae bacterium | reverse complement strand
AGGTAAGAACAGTTTACCACAAGTCGTCCCTGCGGTCAAGTCTTTTTTACAGTTTCACCCAAAAAAGCCGCATTTTTAAAGTCTCCCCTCATTTTACGCCATCAAGCCGAAAGGGGAAAAGACGCCAAAAACCTCCTTCAAAAGAGGGAGGCACAGCGCCGCTCCCGCTTTTGGAGGAGGTTTTTCCTTCCATTTGGCGGCAGGCAGAAAAGGCCGGCGGAAAAGCCGCCTTTTATCCTCCCCGGCGGCTCAAAGAGAGGCCGCACGGTCAGGCAGCCGCCGCACCGCCGGCCGCAGCATCCTGTCCGGAAATCACAAACGCCCGGCGTTCCGCAAAACCTCACACATCCTGCGGCAGCGGCGGGCGGCCGCAGGCGGCATAGATCCGGCAAACCAAATCGCCGGTCGCCATGCCCTCGCGCAGATTCTCCCGCCAGTCGAAGCCGTCGCTGTAGAAGGCGGCAATCTGCCGGCCGTGGCTGTTGCCCCAGTAATCCTTACCGGCGCCGCTTTGCGTCTCGTCCGCCGAAAGCTCCTCTCCGTCCGAAAGGATCACCCTGCCCTGCGCGGCGTCGAGGCGGGCGACCCCCTTTTCACAGATCAGCTCAAGCTCGGTTCTCGCGTCGGTGCAGTAGGTGGTTGTAAAATAAAAGTTACCGAAAGCACCGCCCGAAAAGCCGATCCGGCCGGCCATGGTGTCCTCCACCTCGATCGTCGTCTCTCCAAAATGGGACGAGACGGCCTGCACCGATTCGACCTCTCCCCCCATCAGCCAGCGGAGCAGGTCGAGGGTGTGAATCGCCTGATTGATCAGGACGCCGCCCCCCTCGGTCGCGTATTTGCCGCGCCAGTCTCCGCTGTCATAGTAGGCCTGCCCCCGGTTCCAGCAAACCGAGCAGCGTCCGCCCAGCACCTTGCCGAGGCGGCCCTCCTCCAGCATCCGGCGCAAAAGAACCGTCCCGGGATTAAACCGGTTTTGATAAACAACGCAAAGTCGGCGGCCATGCGCCTCCGCCAGGCGGCGCAGCTCCTCCGCCGCCGCGGTCGTCAGGGAAAGCGGTTTTTCGCAAAGCACGTCCGCACCGTGAGTAAGCGCGAACCGGCACATCTGCGCATGCAGATCATGCGGGGTGCAGACATGCACCGTGTCGGGCTTTATCTCCTCGATCATACGGCGGTAATCCGAATAGCCGGGGACGGCGTATTTCTCCTCCGCCGCATGCAGCCGCGCGGGGTCGATGTCGCAAACCGCCGCAAGCCGCACACCGGGCAGGGTGTGCAGTGCCGCCGCATGCATATTCCAAATATTGCCGCACCCGATGA
The DNA here is from genome assembly GCA_900543525.1 of uncultured Oscillospiraceae bacterium. Classification (GTDB taxonomy): domain Bacteria; phylum Bacillota; class Clostridia; order Oscillospirales; family Acutalibacteraceae; genus UQRS01. The sequence goes on along the minus strand of UQRS01000014.1, from coordinate 32,046 downwards.
TTACCGCTGTTTTCATACCTTTCCGCTTCCTTTCAAAAAAGGGCAGGGCCGCAGTTTCTGCCAAAGCTGTACGCATGACACCCTTACTTTTTATAACCGAAAAGGGCAAGACGGCCGACAACCGCCTTGCCCGAGTAATCGCTTTTTTAGATCTCTACCGGGACAGAATGTCCGGCTTCGGCCGAACGGAAGCCGGCCTCCACCACCTGCATAACCCGAAGCATCTGATCGTGGCGGACAATCAGCTCCTCTGTGCCGTCGATCACGCCGCAGACGTTGCGATAGAAATTCTCCCACTCGCAGCCCGGCTCCAGCTCGGGCAGAGGCAGTTCCTCCAGCGTCTCCTTCGGGCGGGGCGCCATGGTGCGGGTCGGGCCGGCCTTGGTCTGCACGACCACCGGCTCCCACTCCATCGCCGTCTGGGAGGAGTGAATCACCGAGCCGTGGCAGTCCCAATCCTCCAGAATCAGAGAACCCTCGGTTCCGTTGACATACCAGCGCGGCTTGGCCTTGAGGCAGTAGGTGCCCACCTCAATCTGTACATCCAGGTGGTTCGCGAAGGTGAGAATCAGCTTGAAATAATCGTCCACCTCCGGCGTGCGGATCGAGTTGAAATGGCAGAAAACGTCCGTGACCTTTTCCTCCCCCATCATGTAGAGGATCTGGTCAATCAGATGGATGCCCCAGTCGTAGAGCATGCCGCCGCCGGCAACCTTATACTCCCGCCAGCCGTGGACGACGCCGCCCGAGCCGTGAACGCAGGATTCAATGGTATAGGGCTTGCCGACCATGCCGGTCTCAATCGCCTTGCGGACAATGTTGAAGTCGGCGTCCCAGCGCCGGTTCTGATGCACGGTAAAAAGCTTGCCGCACGCATCCGCGACGCGGAAAACATCCTTCAGCTCCTCCACCGTCATAGTGACCGGCTTTTCACAGATCACGTGATAACCGGCGCGCAGCGCGGCAACCGACAGGTCGTGATGGAAGTTGTTCGGCGTGGCGACCAGCACAACGTCGAACAGCCGGGAATCGAGAAACTCCTCCAGCGAGTGGAAGCCGACAACTCCCTTATCCTCACCCATTTTGACCCGCTCGGGATCAATGTCATAGACTGCGGCCGGCTCGATGCAGCCGGTTTTGGGGCAATTTTCAAAATGCCAGTTGGCCATTCCGCCGAAGCCGATTATACCCAATTTATGTTTCAAAGTAAAGCACCTCATTCAAAATCCGGATTTTCCGCAACTTTCGGCAGGAATACAGCAAAATCCATTCAAAATATTGCGCAAATATAAACTGCCGAGAGAGGCGGACCAAAAATAGGCCGCCTCTCTTTTTTTCAGATCAAATTTCAGACCCACCACATGGCGCCCGGTTTTTCCTTAATAATAATGCTCTTTAAGAATTCGACCGCCTTTTCCAGACCCTCTCTGGCGGACATCAGGCCGTCCTCATGCTCGATGCTGACAATGCCGTCGTAGCCGACCGCATTGAGCATGCTCATCATATCCTTCCAGGCCTTGACATCCGAGCCATAGCCGATCGTCCGGAAGACCCACGGACGGGTCAGAATATCGCCATAGCTGCCGGTGCAGAGCACACCGTTGATGTCGCAGTCGGGCTTGTTGATCCGGGTATCCTTGGCATGGAAGTGGTGAATCGCACCCCTCTCTCCCAGGAAGCGGATCGCCTCCACCGGATTGACCTGCTGCCAGATCAGGTGGCTGGGATCAAAGTTGGCGCCCATGATCGGGCCGACCGCCTCCCGCAGCTTCATCATGGTCTCAGGATTATAGACGCAGAAGCCGGGGTGCATTTCGATCGCGATTTTTTTAATCCCGTGGGAGGCCGCTTCGGCCGAAGCCTTCTGCCAGTAGTCCACCAGAATCTCCCACTGATACTCGAGAATCTTCGGGAAATCGTCCGGCCAGGTGCAGGTCACCCAGTTGGGATACTGCGAGGTCGGGCAATCGCCCGGGCAGCCCGAGAAGCCGACGATGGTGTCAACCTCCAGCTCCTCCGCCAGCTCGACCGCACGCATAAATTCGTGATGGTCGCGGTCGGCATACTCCTTGGTCGGATGAACCGGGTTGCCGTGCGCCGAAAGCGCCGCAATCTCAACGTTGTTGTTTTTCATCAGGTCCTTGACCGCCTGAATCTTATCCTTATGCCCCAAAAGCTGCTCGGGATCGAGCTGCTTGCCGGGCGTGCCGCCCGCGCCGATCTCCAGCGCCTCCACACCCAGAGAGGCGAGGTAGGGCACCGCTTCCTCCAGCGGCATAAAGCCGACAACGGGGGTAAATACTCCAACTTTCATATGTATGCAGTCCCTTCTTTAAAAAAAGAGGACGGCCGCCCTCCGAAAGGGGAGAAGCCGCCCTTTTTTCCTGATTATAAAATCTTCTTCAAATATTCCGCGTTCACCCGGGCGCTCTCCATACTCGAGACCGGGTAGGCCTCCTGCTCGACGATGAAGGTGTTCACGCCGAACCCTTCGGCAAGGCGGGAAAGCGCAGCCATGTCGATCACGCCGTCCGGCAGGTCGACGCTGTTCTTCTCCCCGTCGATCTGCTTGAGATGCAGCAGCCGGATGCGATCCTTGTGCTGGCGGAAATAGTCGAACGGATTGACATCCGCGTGCGCCGCCCAGAAAACGTCCAGCTCCATCACCACGTCGGGCGAGGTTTTCTCCATAATATGGGTGAGGGCGAACGACTCTCCCAGCCGGGTAAACTCATGCCCGTGGTTGTGATACCCGCAGGTCAGTCCGTACGGCCGGGCAGCCTCTGCGACATTGTTCAGAATCCCGCAGACCTCCTCCACCTTTTCCATGCTGTTGGCCTCATACCAGGGGAGGATGACATATTTGCAGCCGATCTCGGCCAAAAACTCCAGCTGAGGCTTCAGATTCTCCCCCACGAGGCGGTCGGCGCCGACATGGGCGCTGATCCCTTCGAGGTTGTATTCCGACAGTGCAGCCGAAATCTCCTTCGCCGAGTAGTCGGCAAAGCCGGCAAACTCCACCTGGCGGTAGCCCATTTCAGCCACCTGACGCAGAGTCCCCATGTAATCCTTATCCATCGCGTCACGGACGGAATAAAGCTGCAATCCAAACGGTTTGCTCAAAATAGCTCACCCCTTAAAAATCGACCTGTTTTCCGGTCTTGGCGGAGGTGTAAATCGCCTCCAGAATCTCGGTCACGACCAGCGCCTGCTCCGGCTTTACCATCGGCTCGGTGTCGTTGAGGATGTTGTCGATCCACATTCTGGCCTCGACATCCTCGGCGCCGGCACGACGCCCTTCAAAGAAGGCGACGCCGCCACTGTTCATATCCGGCTTCAGAATGCTCTGCTTGCCGTAGTCGATGCGGTTGATGCGAAGACCGTCCTTCATGTCGGCGCCGGCCTTGGTTCCGCAGAGGCTGGTCTGCGCCTCCCCGACGTCGAGGGTGTTGAGCGCCCAGCTCGACTCAAGAATAATGGTCGCGCCATTCTTCATTTCAATAAATCCAAAGGCAGAATCCTCTACCGTGAACTCGTTCGGATCCCAGTCGCCCCAGGGGTTGCCGGTATCCTTCTGCTCGGCCAGCTTGCGGAAGGTGGAGCCCTTGACCGACTTGACCTCGTAATTGTCCATCATCCAGAGGGTGAGGTCGAGCGCATGGGTGCCGATGTCGATCAGCGGACCGCCGCCCTGCTTCTCCTCATCCGTGAAGACGCCCCAGGTCGGAACGCCGCGGCGGCGGAGAGCATGCGCCTTGGCAAAATAAATCTCACCCAGATCGCCGCGCTCGCACGCCTTTTTAAGGAACATGCTGTCGTCCCTGTAGCGATTCTGATACCCGATGGTCAGCTTTTTGCCGGTGCGCTTTGCCGCGTCCAGCATCTTTCTGGCGTCAGCGGCCGTTTTGGCCATCGGCTTTTCACACATGACATGCTTGCCGGCCTCCAGCGCGTCGACCGTGATGGCGCAATGCTCCCGGTTGGGGGTCAGCACATGCACAACCTCGATCGAGTCGTCGGCCAGAAGCTCCTTATAATCGGTGTAAACCTTGGCGTCCTCGGTGCCGTACTGCTTGGCCGCCTTCTGTGCCCGTTCCTCAATAATGTCGCAGAAAGCAACCATCTCTACCTCCGGAATGCGGGAGAGAGCCGGCATATGCTTTCCGTTTGCGATACCGCCGCAGCCGACGATGCCGATTTTCAGTTTTTTCATAGGAAACTCCGCCTTTCGTTTTTTATAGTTTTACGAAGGAAGGGTGATTTTAAGAGCAGCCCTTCAAAGGGAAGCCGAACCCCGCGGGATATAAAACCCAAAAAACGCGAACCCGCGCAAAAAGCGGGGTAAAAAACGCGCAAGGCCCGGTTCTCCTCCGGAAGAGTCCGCCCGATAAGACACCCTCTTTTTTCCATCCTATTTATAGCACAGGCCGTCCCCGAACGCAAGACAATTCCATTTTATGTTTGGACAAAAACTGCGGTTTTTAGCCCGAGCCCGCCGCAAGCCGCCAAAAGATCAGACACCCCGCACCAGAAGGCGGCTGCCGTCCTCCCCGGGAAAGACCTCAATCCGAGCGGGAATGCGGCTTTTCAGCTCCCCAACGTGGGAGATGATGCCGACCAGCCGCCCCTCGGCCTGCACCTCAGCCAGCGCCTTCATAGCCGCCTCGAGCGTCTCGCTGTCGAGGGTGCCGAAGCCCTCATCAATAAAGATGGAGTCCAGTCGCACCCCGCCTGAGAAGCTCTGCACCACCTCGGCCAGGCCGAAGGCCAGCGAAAGGGAGGCCAGAAACAGCTCTCCCCCCGACAAAGTGGAGACCCGCCGCCTGCCGCCGATGTGCGCGTCGGTAACCTCAATTTCCAGCCCGCTCCAGCCCTTGCCGGCGCCGGCCTCCTCCGCCCGGACGAGGCAGTAACGCCCCCGGCTCAGCCGGCCGAGATAGCGGCTGGCGGCCAGAATCACGTCGTCCAGCATCAATCCGAGCACAAAATTATGCAGCGGCGTCTTGCTCCGGTTGCGGCCGGAGACCAGCTCGCTCACCCGGCAGACCCGGCCGTACTCCTCCCGCAGGGCGGCGGAGGATTCCCGCATCCCGGCAATTTTTGACCGGGTGGAGGAAAGCAGCTCCTGCCGCTCGGCCAGGCGGCCGCAGGCGGCGCTCTTTTCGGCAAAGGCGGCCGTGGCTGCCTCCCGCTCCGCCATAAGCGCGGCGAGGTCGGGGGCGGTTTTCCCCTCCAGCCTTGCACGGAGGGCGGCCGCCTCCTGCGCCGTGCTGCGAACCGCCTCGGCATAATCGGCCGTGCTTTTTTCAAGGGCGGCGATTTCCGCCTTATCCAAAGCCAGCGCGGCAAAATCGGCGTCGACCGCAAAGCCGGCGGTCAGCGCCGCATTTTCGGCCGCGCGGCGGGCGTCGGCCGCCTGCTCCTCCGCCTCGCCGAGCGCTCTGGAGGCCGCCTCCCGTTCCGCCCCGGCCGCGGCAAGGACAGCGCCGGCCTCCTCAGCCGCCTTACGGACGGCGGCAATCTCTTTTGCCACGCGGTCGGCCGCGGCCTCATCCTCCCGCAGCTTTTTCTGCAAAACCGTATAGCTCTCGGCCGAGGCCAGACGGGCGGTCAGCTCTTTGGCCGTAGCCTCGGCCGCGGCCAGCGCCCGATCGGCACCGGAAAAGTCGGCGCGCAGCCTCTCTCCCTTTTGCCGGAGCGCCTCCCGCTCGGCCTTGAGCTTTTCCAGCAGCGCCTTCTGCTTTTCATAAGCCGCGCCGGCCGCCTCAGCCGACTGGCCGCCGCCCTCCACCGGCCGGGCAGGTGCGGGGTGGTGAACCGAGCCGCAAACCGGACAGGGCTCCCCCTCCTGCAGACAGGCGGCCGCGCCGGCCGCAAACTGGTTGATCAGCGCCTCCCGCTCGGCGGCGCGAAAGGCCGTGTAGGAGGCTTCGACCATCTGCTCGCCCTTGGCGATCCGCTCCTCCAGCACCTTATAGTCTGCAAGGCAGCGGTCAAGCAGCGCCTTTTTCTCGGCCGCCGTTTTGTGCGCGGCCTTGGCTTCCCGCAGCACGCCGTCCAGCTTTTCGGCGTCGGGCAAAAGGGTGCGGTATTTTGCAATCTCCGCCTGCAGGTCGCGGGCTGTCTGCTCGGCGGCCGGAATCCCGGCTGCCCGCTCGGCCGCCTTTTGCCGGGCGGCCTCGGCCGCTTTTTGCCGCGCGGCCGCCGCTTCCGCCCCCTCCCGCTTGACGCGGAGGAGCCGCTCGCTCTGCCGCCATGCCGCATCATAGGGCAGCACCGCCGCCGCCCGGCGGGCGGTCTCCAGCTTTTCTTTGGCGGCGCGGTTTTCCTCCGCCCGGCCGTCCAGCGCGGCCTGCCGCTTTTCGGCCGCGGCAAGCGCGGCGAAATCTGCCGAAAGGGTCTGCCCCGCCTCAAAGGCTGCGAGCGCCGCCTGATTACGTTTTTCGGCCGCCTGCACGGCCGCCCTCGCCTCTGTAAGCGCCTGCGCTCCGGCAGCCAGCATCTCCTCCAGCGCGGCGAAATCATCCGCGCCGGCCGATTCGAGGAGGAGCGCCTCCCCCTGCTCCAGCTCGGCCAGATTTCCCCGCAGCGCCTTCAGCTTATATGTGAGCTGCTCGGCCGTCCGCTGCCAGATCGAGGTGGCGAACAGCACCTCCAGAATTTTGGCCTTTTCAGAGGAATTGGCCAGCAGCAGCCGGCGGAACTCCCCCTGCGGCAGAACGACCACCTGAGAGAACTGGTCGTGGGTAAAGCCCAGAATCTCCTCCGCTTTTTTGGTTACGGCGCTGCTGCCCGAGGCCAGCAGCCGCCACTGCCCGTCCTCCTCCACATGGCACTCGCCGCCGATCTGAAGCTCGCGGCCGCCGTCTCTTCTTTTATGCAGATGGATGGTGCGCAAAAAGCGGTAGCGCGCCGTCCCGAGCGAAAAAATAAACTCGGTCAGAGTGTCCTCATTTTCATCGGCGGCGGTGCAGCGCATATCGCGGAACTCCCGCGTCTCCCCGGTCGCCTGACCGTAAAGTGCGAAGCTCATGGCGTCCAGAATAGAGGTCTTCCCCCCGCCGGTCGGGCCGGTAATCAGAAAAATCTGCGCCTTCCAAAGCGGAGAAAAATCCACCTCCGCCTCCCCAAGATAAGGGCCGAAGGCCCGCATACGGATAAATTCAGGCCTCATACCTGCGCCCCCTTTCCGCTTGCCGCGTCATAGGCCGCCGAAAAAACGGCCAGGTCGGCCGCCTCCGCCTCGCTGCCGCACATCTGCCGCATAAATTCGGCAAAGACGGTCTGCGGATCGCTGCCGCGCAGGGCGGCCCGCTCCTCACGCGCGCCGTCGGCCGCAAAGCTGCCGTTGCGCACCGAGAGGGTGTTGGGATAAATCTGCCGCAGACGGTGCATCGGCTCATAAACCGGCAGGCCGGTCAACTCGGCCGAGATGTAATCCTCCCTGCCCGGGTCGGTTTCGGCCGCCGCCTCCAGCTCCTCTATCCCGCCCGAGAGGGTGCGCATATCCCGCAGAAAAGCAACCGGAATCTGCCGGAGGGAGAGGGTCTCCCCCACCTCCAGCATTGTGACCGATTTTTTGTGATGCTCCTCGTCGAAGGAGTATTTTAGCGGCGAGCCGGAGTAGCGGATTTTCTCCCCCAGCGTTTGGGCGCGGTGGAGATGTCCCAGCGCGACATAGTCAAACCCGTCGAAGAGGCTGCCCGGCACCTCTCCGCTGCCGCCGATGAAAATGGGGCTTTCGCTCTCGCTCGTCTCGGCCCCGGCGACGAAGCAGTGGGCGACCAGAATGTTGAAGGCGGCCGGGTCAAGCCGCTCCCGCAGAATCTCCAGCACCGCGCTGTAGGCCGCGGCAAAGCCGCGCAGCTCCTCCTCCCTGAGGCAATCGCGCGCCATCGCCGGGTCAAAATAAGGCAGGGTGTAAATATGCACCTCCCGCTTTCCGGGAAGCACCACCGGCGGGGCGTACGGGTCGAGGCGGGAGGTGATGTGCAGGCCGCTCTCCCGCAGTAAGGCGCCCCCCAGTCCCAGCCGGTCGGCACCGTCGTGGTTGCCCGAAACGGCGATCACCGGGATGTGCCGGCGGCCGCAAACCTCGGTCACGAAGGCGTCAAAAAGGCGCAGCGCCTCGACCGGGGCGATCTGCCGGTCAAAAATATCGCCGGCCAGAATCACCGCGTCGGGGCGCTCGTCTTCAAGCAGCGGCAGAAAAAACCGCTCGATAAAATACTGCTGATCCTCGATCAGCGACCGTCCGTAAATCACCCGACCGAGATGCCAGTCGGACGTATGCAAAATCTTCATAATCGGATTTTCATTCCTTTCGCCGTCCGTGCGGCGCGGCCTTCCCCGATGGGAGGGCTTTTCCTTCCTACCCTCCGCGAAAAAGGCGCCGCCCTTCCTCCCGGTCAGATGCCGGTCAAATCCTCCCCCGCGGCGATCACACGGCGGAACAGCGCGGTGTGCCGGGGCGTGACCGTGCGGTCCTCATGCATCGAGCCGAAGTACCAGTGGTCGAAGGAGACCGAACGGTTCAGCTCCTCCAGATAGCCGTTGAGCTTGTTGACCCGGTCGGGACGTCCCCGCCGCAAAAGCATGGCGCTCTTGACCAGGGAGGGCGGCTCGTGGGTCAGCATATAGTCGACCCGGCCCTCAAGCTCGTCGAGGTTTTCCGCCCCCTCCCGCATCTCGTCGGGGGAGGGCAGTTCCTCCCGCCACCACTCCTGCTCGGCCCGCAGCTCGAGGTCGGGGCTTTCTCCCCCGCCGAAGGTGAAGAAGCTTTTCCCCTGCAAATGAAAAATCTGTCCCCGCATCATGTGGAACAGGTTGCCGGAGATCCGATGCACCTTGCCGCCGTTCCAGACCGTCTTGCGGTATTTTTTCAAAAGATCGAAATTCTCATGCGTGCCGTCGAGAAAGCCGATGGCAAACTTCCGGCTGCCGAGGTAGGCCAGATCTTTCCGCTCCCGCTCGCTGCCGTCCCAGACAAAGCCGAAGTCCCCCAGCACAATCAGAATATCCCCCGCACCGAGGCGTTTCATCTCCCGTTCGCACCAGCGGGTGGCGTCGCCGTGCATGTCCCCCGTAATATAAACCAAATTTGCTACCTCCCGCAAAAACCCCTTTGCAAAGGGGCGTTGATCTGCTATAATATAAAAGCGTTCTTATATACTTTTAAAAATACAATCCCACAGCGGCTGCTGCGCCGCTTTTTCTATCATACAACATTTCAGGTGAATTTTCCATGATAAAAAAAGTTTTTTCATTTTTTCTTACGCTGCTTCTGACCGGCCTTCTTCTGCTTCCCGTGGGGCAGGCCGGCGCCTACACGCCTTCTTCTTTTGAGGTGCATGCAAAAAATGCGCTGCTGATCAGCGCGGACGGCAACACCGTCCTGTTTGAGCGTGGTGCGGACGAGCGGGTTTACCCTGCCGCGATTGTCAAAATGATGACCGCCCTGCTGGTGATCGAAAACGCCGCCGACCTGCAGAGTGAGAAGGTTCCGGTCACTGCCGCCGTCCTGAACTCCCTGCGCGGCGGCTCCTACAATGCCTATAATCTGAAGGAGGGGGAGGAAATCCCCGCCATCGACCTTGTTTATCTGATCATGCTCGGCTCTTCAAATGAGGCAGCGGCCGTCGCGGCCGAATATTACGGCGGCGGGTCGAACAGCCATTTTATCCAGATGATGAACGACAAGGCGGCCGCGCTGGGGATGGAAAACACCAACTACGTCAACGCCACCGGCATCCACGCCTCCAACCAGTATACGACCGCCCGGGACATCTATAAGCTGACCAGATACACGATGGAGAATGAAGCCTTCAGCAAAGTTGCAGCCACCCGGCTGTATGAAATGCCGGCCACCAATACCTATCAGAAGGTACGGTATATCCTGAACAACAACCAGCTTCGGGACAGCTCGACCAACTACTATTACAAATATGCCACCGGGGTCAAAACCGGCTATACGGAGGAGGCTGGCCGCTGCCTTGCCGCCTCCGCAACCAAGGACAGAAAATCCTACATCTGCATCCTGATGAACAGCCCGGTGACCGACGCCGACGGCAAGGACGTCCGGTACGAGTTCACCGACGCCAAAAACCTGTTCGAGTGGGCGTTCGAGGATTTTTCCCACAAGCAGGTGCTGAACAGCGCCCAGCCGGCGGGGGAGGCAAAGGTCCGCTACTCCTGGGACACCGACCACGTCGTGCTCTATCCCGCTGCCGACCTGTCGGCCACCATCCCGGCCAGCTCGGACACCTCGACCGTCGTAACCGAGCTGCACCTGAACGCGGAGGAGTTTGAGGCGCCGATCGCCGCGGGAGATGTCCTGGGATACGTGACCGTCTCCTACGCGGGGGTGGAGCTTGGACGAACCGACCTGATCGCAGGTGAAGGCGTAGAGCGCAGCTTCCTGCTCGCGGCGGGGGGAGAAATCTCCAAAATCGCGAAAACGCTCTGGTTCCGGCTGATCGTTCTGGCGGTGGTTCTGCTGATTCTGCTGCGGATCATTCTGGTTCGCGCCGCCCGAAAAAAACGGAAAAACGCGCGTCGGGTCAAGGATTATCGCAGGATGTAGGCATATACTAAAAGCAGCCTTTATGAAAAAACCAGAGGCCGCCTGCCGCATACCGCAAATATCCCGATCGCCAAAAGGGATACATCGAGCGGGGAGGCCTTTCGCCATATGAAACTCCGGCCATATGAAATTCCGGCCATATGAAACTCCGGCCGTAATAAAAAAGCCTTGCTTCGCCGCGTTTTAAGCATTTTTTAAAACCCCAGTCTTGTTCAAAAGCAGGACAGGGCTTCTTCGGGACTTCGTTTTGACACCCCCAGCATAAAACCGCAAGAAAAGGAGAGTCGCTCTAAGATGCTGCTTTCGGTTGATATCGGCAATACAAATATCACCATGGGAATCTACGACAAAGAGGAATTGCAGTCGGTTGCCCGAATCGCCACCGACCCGAATAAAACCAGTGATTCCTATGCCGTGGACATCAAAGCTGTTTTGGAACTGAAGGGGATTGATTACCGCCAAATCGACGGCGCGGTGATCGGCTCTGTCGTGCCGCCGGTCGGCGCCGCAATGGTAGAGGCTATTCAGCTGCTCTGCGGCGTGAAGCCGATCCTTCTCGGTCCCGGAGTAAAAACAGGGCTGAACATCCGCATCGACGATCCCGGCCAGCTTGGCGCCGATCTTGCGGCGGGTGCGGTCGCAGCCGCCTCCCTCTATCCCATGCCCTGCATCATCTTTGACCTGGGCACCGCCACCACTGTCAGCGTGATGGATGCCGAAGGCCGCTTTCTCGGCGGGGCGATTGCCGCCGGGCTTCGCACCACGCTGAACGCGCTGGCCAGCCATACCGCCCAGCTGCCCTTCATCAACATCGAGCCTCCCAAAACGATTATCGGCACCAATTCGATCGACAGTATGAAATCCGGTCTTGTGATCGGCGCAGCAGCCATGATGGACGGCATGATCGACCGGTTTGAGGAGGAGCTGGGGCAAAAGGCAACCGTCGTCGCCACCGGCGGCCTGTCGGGAATTGTTGTGCCCCTGTGCCGGAGGGAGATTATCTTCAACGACAACCTTCTGCTGGAAGGTATGCGGATTATTTACAACCGCAACGTAAAGCCGTAAGAATCCGGCAAACTTTGCAGTCTTCTTTGCGGGAGGAGAAGCTTTTCCGCCCCTTTTTCGCCGAAAAGCAGCGGAGGAATCCCCGCCCTGCTCCGGCATTTACCCTGTCCCGGCATTTGCAAAAGAAACTGCCGCCCGGCGGTTTTCCCGAGCCGGAGGCCTTACACCAAACCTACATATATATTGCCGCACCGACCCAGATCCGCACGGAACGCTGACCGAAAAAACGGCAGCGATTCCGCCTGCGTCAGGCAGGGAAAAGGCCGGCTGTATATAAATCTTATTTTGAGCTGTATCGTAAAAAGCGAACAGCATCAGGAGGAAATGTATTATGAAAACCATCAGTAAACAGCGAATTCTTTGGATGACCCAGACCGCCATCTTCGCCGCCATTGTCCTTGTCGTACAGTTGGCCGGCGGCGCTGTCAAGGTCGGACCGATCAGCATAAGCCTGGTTTTGATTCCCATTGTGGTCGGCGGCATGATTATGGGGCCGCTCTCGGGCGCGATTCTGGGCTTTGTTTTCGGGTTGGTCACGCTGATCAACGGACTGACCGGCCTCGATCCGTTCACCAACGTCCTGCTGATGTCCGGGCTCGAAGGCGCCATCGTCACCCCGCTCATCTGCCTTGTCAAGGCGACGGCGGCAGGCTTTTTGTCCGCGCTCATATACAAGCTGTTCAAACAGCATGCAGAGGCGAAGGGTGCCTCCCACACCAACATAGCCGGCGTGTTCTGTGCGGCTGCCACTGCGCCGATTGTCAACACCGGGCTGTTCATCCTCGGCGCACTGTCCCTGTCCGACGTGCTGTCGGCCAACTTTGTGGCCGAGGGCTCTTCCGTCCTGTATTTTCTGATCATCGGCTGCGCGGGGGTAAACTTCCTGATCGAGCTGGCCGTCAATCTGGTCTTTTCCCCGGCCATTTATCAGCTGATCCGAGCGGTTTCCAAGGGGAAGCTGAAATAAACCGAGCATTTCTTAATAAACCGAGCATTCTCTTTGATTTTACAAAAGAAAACCCGGACTGCGTTCTTGCAGCCCGGGTTTTCTTTCGCCCATTTTTACCGGACACCCGGAAGGCTTTGTTTTGAATATAAAAATCTGATTCATCAAAGGGAGGGAAAGCGGACCCGGAGGCAATTCCCTCAATTTTTCAAAAGAATTTTTGGCTGTTTTGCTGCGTGTGATAATAAAAATCCTTTTTGGGGTACAATATTTATACCACCATCGGTTGACGAAGGCGGGCTGACGCCCGCCAGGGCGAAAAGGGCAAAAAGCGCCGGAAAGACGCGCTGTCAGGCGTGTTTGCCCTTGTGAACCGACGGTAACCTTTATAAATAACGCAGGAGGAAAAAGAACCATGAAATTTAAAAAACTGCTGGCGGCTCTGCTTTGCGCCGTCCTGCTGACCGGCTTTACCGCCTGCAGCAGCAGCGGAGGACAAAACGCCTCCTCCGGCGCGGCCAACACCGTCACCATCTGGGCGTGGGATGACAACTTTAATGTAAAGGCCGCCAATGTCGCCAAAGAATATTACGCCAAGGAAAATCCCGACGTCACCGTCAACGTGGTCAGCATGGCGCAGGCCGACATCGTGCAGGCGCTGAACACCGCCCTCTCGAGCAAGACCTACAACGGCCTGCCGAACATCGTGCTGATTGAGGATTATCGGATCCAGAACTATCTGAACTCCTATCCCGGAGAACTGCGGGATCTCTCGGCCATCGTCAACGCCTCGGACTTTATGGACTATAAGCTGGAGGTCATGAGCGAGGGCGGAAAAATCTACGGCGTGCCGTTTGACAGCGGCGTCACCGCCCTCTTCTACCGCACGGATTATGTCGAACAGGCCGGCTATACCGCCGCCGATATGGAGAACCTGACCTGGGACAAATACATCGAGATCGGCAAAGCGGTCAAGGAAAAAACCGGAAAAGCCATGCTCACCCTCGACCCCAGCGACCTCGGCCAAATCCGCATGATGATGCAGTCGGCCGGCGCCTGGTATGTCAAGGAGGACGGCAAGACGGTAAGCATCTCCGACAACGCCGCCCTGAAGGAGGCGGTGAAAACCTATAAAAACCTGATGGATTCGGGCATCTCGACCCTGATTTCCGGATGGGATCCCTTTGTCGGCGCCTTTCAGAAGGGGAATGTCGCCAGCGTGCCGACCGGCTGCTGGATTGCGCCGAGCATCGCCGCAGCCGAGGATCAGAGCGGAAAATGGGCGGTGGTGCCTCTGCCGCGCATGTCGGGACTCGACAGTTCGGCGGGCTATTCAAACATCGGGGGCGCCGGCTGGTATGTGCTGGACAAGGTCTCCGGCGCCGAGCTGGCGGAGGATTTTCTCGCCAAGACCTTTGCGACCAACCTGAATCTGATGAACGACCTGGCAAAGGAAATCAGCCTGGTCAGCACCCTGAAGGCGGCGGCCGAAACCGAAAACTATACCACTCCGAACGCCTTTTTCAGCGGGCAGGAGATTTTTAAAGAATTTTCGCTCTGGACAACCAAAATTCCGGCCGTCAATTACGGCTTTTACACCTATACGATTGAGGATATTATGACCGAGGCGGTGCAATCCTATATGCAGGGCACCGATCTGGATAAGGCGCTCGCCGCCGCCCAGTCGCAGGCCGAGTCGGCCATTCGGTAGGCTCTTTCCCGCACCGGCCGCACAAAATCCACCAAAAGAAAAAGGAGGCGTCGCCCCATGCAGCAGCAACCACCCTTTGACAGTGCGTTGCCCGAACCGCCGTCATCCAGACGGCGGCGGCGCGACCCCTCTCCCATCGGCCGTCAGCCGAACCGATGGGGTTGGGGCTTTGTCACGCTCAGCATCATTCTGATCACCCTGCTCGTCTTTGTTCCCATGGTACAGTCCTTCTGGCTCTCCCTGCAAAGCGGCATGGGGAACCAGCTTTCCTTCGCCGGGCTGGACAACTATAAACGGCTGTTTGGCGACGCAACCTTTCTGAAAGCGCTCGGCAACACTTTCATCTACCTCATCATTCAGGTGCCGGTCATGATTATTCTGGCTCTGATGATCTCGGTCATGCTCAACAATCCGAAGCTGAAGGGCCGCAGCTTTTTCCGCATGGCCATCTTCCTGCCCTGCGTGACCTCGCTTGTCTCCTATTCCCTGATTATGAAAAGCATCTTCTCCGGAGAGGGGCTGGTCAACCGGCTCCTGCTGGCGCTGCATCTGATCGAGGCGCCGATCGGCTGGACGACCGACAGCCTCTTCGCCAAGGTGCTCATCATCCTCTCAATCACCTGGAGATGGACCGGCTATAACATGATTTTCTACCTCTCGGGGCTTCAGAATATCGACCCCTCGATTTATGAGGCGGCCGACCTCGACGGCTGCAGCGCGGTGCAGAAATTTTTCAAAATCACCGTCCCGCAACTGCGGCCGATCATCCTCTTCACCACCATCACCTCAACCATCGGCACCCTGCAGCTCTTCGACGAGGTGCAGAACATCACAAACGGAGGGCCGGCCAACGCCACTTTGAGCATTTCGCAGTATATCTACAATCTCTGCTTCAAATACAGCCCCAACTTCGGCTATGCGGCGGCCGTCGCCTTTGTCGTGCTTGTCATGATCGCGATTTTGTCGGCCATCCAGCTGAAGGTCGGCGGAAAGGGGTAAGAAGATGGCTTCTCACAAATCCGACCGGAGGCTGCGGCCTTCCGCCGTCCTGCGGTATGTTTTTCTGGTTCTCTTATCCGTCATTTCGATTTTCCCCTTCTTCTGGATGATCGTCTGCGCCACCAATACGACGGTCGACGTCAACCGGGGCGCGATGACCTTCGGCGGCAATCTGATGCAGAATCTGCAAAACCTCTTCGCCCCGGGCACAGGCTTTTTGCGCTCGCTCGGCAATTCCGCCCTGATTTCGGCCGTCACGACCCTGCTGGCGCTGCTGGTCTCCTCCATGGCCGGGTACGGATTCGAGGTGTTCCGCACCCGCGCCAGAGACCGGGTTTTCAACATCCTACTGATCTCCATGATGATTCCCTTTGCTACCCTGATGATTCCGCTCTTCCGGATTTTCGGCCGGCTGAACGATATGGGATTCAGCTTCATGGGGCTGAATTCCTACGCTGCGGTCATTCTGCCCTCGATTTCGACCGCCTTTCTGATCTTTTTCTTCCGCCAGAACACAAAATCCTTCCCCAAGGATATTTTGGAGGCGGCGCGGATTGACGGCCTCGGCGAAGTGCATATCTTTTTCCGCATGTACATGCCGGTGATGCGGTCGACCTATGCCGCGGCGGCCATCATCACCTTCATGAACAGCTGGAACAACTACCTCTGGCCGCTGGTCGCCCTGCAGTCGCCCGAAAAAAAGACCGTGCCGCTGATTCTTTCCACCTTCGGCGCGTCCTACACCCCCGACTACGGCATGATTATGGCCGGCATCGTGATCGCCACTTTGCCGACGGCGCTGATCTTCTTCCTGATGCAAAAGCAGTTTGTACAGGGCATGACCGGCGCGGTCAAATAAACCGGCTTTTAAATCCCCGCAAAAGAAGGGGGAGGCTTCCGGGGCTGCGGCAATTTTTTCTGCCGCGGCCTCTTTCCATTTGCGAAATTCCATCCGAGAGGAGAAAAACACATGCACGAAAATGATAAACCTCTGTCCGACCTGCTTGCCGACCCGGAGATTTCCTCCATCGGGACGCTGCCCCCGCACTCCTCCCACGTGCATTACCGCACGGCCGAGGAACAGAAGGCCGGCCGCAGCAGCTTCTATTTTTCGCTGAACGGCCGATGGCGCTTTTTCTACAGCGAGACGCTCGACGACCTGCCCGACGGCTTCGAGCAGCCGGGATACGACCTCTCCGCCTGGGGCGAGATTGAGGTGCCGGGGCATATCCAGCTTTCATACTGCGGCCGGCCGCAGTATGTCAACACCATGTATCCCTGGGACGGGCTGGAGGAGGTGCATCCCGGCGGCCTCCCTCACCGCAACCCGACCGGCAGCTATGTAAAGGAGTTCCGGCTGCCCGAGAGCTTTTTCGGCAAGCGGCTTATTTTGCGGTTCGACGGGGTGGAGACGGCCTTCCGCCTCTTTATAAACGGGCGGTTTGCCGGCTACAGCGAGGACAGCTTCACCCCGGCCGAGTTCGATCTGACCGACGCTTTGCAAAAAGGGGTCAACCGGCTGGCGGTGCAGGTCTATGCCCGGTCGTCCGGCTCCTGGCTGGAGGATCAGGATTTCTGGCGGTTTTCGGGCATTTTCCGGGAGGTCACGCTGATCGCCCTGCCGCCGGTGCATCTTGAGGATTTGTTCGTCACAACCGAGCTGGCAGAGGATTTTTCCGCCGCGCAGGTTCGGGTGCGTTTTCGCGCCGCCGGGGAGGGAGAACTGCGCGCCGGCCTGTGCACCCCCTCGGGCGGGCGGGCCGCCACGGCCGTCTGCAAAACCACGGCGGAGGCCTTCACGCTGCCGGTCGAAGCGCCGCTGCTCTGGAGCGCCGAGCAGCCCAACCTCTATACCCTGACGCTGGAGGTCTGGAGAGATGGCCGGCTGCTGGAGGTCGTTTCCCAGCCGGTCGGCATCCGCCGATTTGAGATGAAGGACGGCCTCATGACCCTCAACGGCCGCCGCATCGTCTTTTGCGGGGTCAACCGGCATGAGTTCGACTGCCGCCGCGGCCGGGCGGTCGGCCGGGCGGAAATGCTCTGGGATGTGCTGACCATGAAGCAGAATAACATCAACGCGGTGCGCACCTCCCACTACCCCAACCATCCGTATTTTTACGAGCTGTGCGACCGCTACGGCCTGTATGTGATCGACGAGACCAACCTCGAAACCCACGGCACCTGGCAAAAGCTCGGCGCCGTCCGGCCGGACGAAAACACCCTGCCGAACGGCAAGCCCGCCTGGCGAAAGGCGGTTCTCGGCCGGGCGGCCGCCATGCTCGAGCGGGATAAAAACCACCCCTCCATCCTGATCTGGTCCTGCGGGAACGAGTCCTGGGGCGGCGAGAATCTTCATGCCATGGCGGAATATTTCCGGCAGAGGGATCCCGGCCGGCTGGTGCATTACGAGGGCATTTTCCACGACCGGCGGTACCCCGGCACCAGCGACATGGAAAGCCGCATGTATCCTCCGGTGCGGGAGATCGAGGCCTATCTTGCGAAAAATCCCGAAAAGCCCTTCCTCTGCTGCGAGTATTCCCACGCCATGGGAAACTCCTGCGGGGGGCTGTCCCTCTATACCGGGCTGGCCTGGCGGGAGGCGAAGTACCAGGGCGGGTTTATCTGGGATTTTCTGGATCAGGGACTGCTTGCTGCCGACCGGCTGGGGCGGGAATACCTCGCCTACGGCGGGGATTTCGGCGACCGGCCGACCGACTGGAACTTCTGCGGGAACGGCATCGTTTTCGCCGATCGCACCCTCTCCCCCAAAATGGCGGAGGTCAGACAGTGCTACGCCCCGGTCACGGCGGATGGAGACGAGACCGGCTTTACGGTATGCAACCGCAGCCTTTTTACCCCGGCCGACCGGTATATATGCCGCCTGACCCTGCTGCAAAACGGCCGCCCGATCGGGAGTAAAGCCCTGCGAACCCCCGTGCCGCCCGGCGGCAGCGCCCGGTTTGAAAATCCCTTCCCTTTGCCAAAGGAGGCGGGGGAATATATCCTCGAGATCACCTTCCGGCTGGCCGAAAACACCCCCTTTGCCGAGGCGGGGCACATCGTTTCGGTAAACCAGATCGTCTGGGGAGAATATACTGAAGCCGCCCCCGCGGCGGGTGCACCCACGGTGGCCGAGGGAGACGTCAACATCGGCCTTCTGGGAAAAGATTTCTCCATCCTCTACGGCAAAGACAAGCACGGACTGACCTCCATCTGCAAGGCGGAAATGGAGCTGCTCTGCGGCGTGCCGCGGCCGAATTTCTGGCGCGCGCCGACCGACAATGACTACGGCTGGGGCATGCCCCATCACTGCGCCGCCTGGAAAACCGCCTCCCTCTACGCCCTGCCGGAGAGCGAAAGCATCGAGCGGCTGGAGGACAGTCTGCAAATCGAGACCGCCTACCGTTTTCCCGGCGGAGGGGAGAACGGCTGCACCTTATCCTACCGCTTTTTCGGCGGCGGGGAGATCGAGGTGCGCCTCTCCCTTACCGGCTGCGCCGATTTTGGACCGATGCCCGACTTCGGCCTGCTGCTGCGGCTGCCGGGGACGTTTGACCGGCTGAGCTGGTACGGCCGCGGCCCGGGGGAAAATTACTGCGACCGCAAGGTCGGCTCGCCCCTCGGGTTGTATGAGAGCGTTGCCGCGGCCGAGCTGCAGCCCTATCTCCTCCCGCAGGAATGCGGCAACCACACCGACACCCGCTGGCTCACCGTCCAAAATGCCGACGGGCGAGGGCTGCGGTTTCGTGCGGTGAGCGGAAATTTCGATTTCTCGGTTCTTCCCTATACCCCCCACGAGCTGGAGGCCGCCGCACATCCGAACGAGCTTCCCCCGCCGCTCTATACGGTCGTGCGCCTCTCGGCCGGGGAGATGGGGGTCGGCGGCGACGACAGCTGGGGCGCAAGGCCGCTGTCCGCCTTCCTGCCGGAGGCTATAGAGCGGCCGGACTTCGTTTTCCGGATAACCCCGGTGTAAGCCGGCGCGGCGGTGGGAGGGTGCACACACCGCGCGCTTTCCCACATGCCGCCGAATGGACTTCACCTCCAAAGGAGAAGGAGACCCCCTCTCTCCTTTTGGGGGAGATACATACCGCCGCGCCATCCTCTTAGAAAGGGAGAGGGCAGGGATAAAAAAGCCGCCGGGCAGATTGCCCCTCCTCCCGCTTTGCCGCGCCGGCGGGTTCGTCCCCGCTGCGCCGCCATGGGCAGAAGCTTTTTTGCGCCGGAGTTACGGCTTTCGGTTTCCCGGTCAAAAAAACATCCTTTCACGATTGAAAATACAAATCGGGTATGCTATAATGAACTCCAATTTGAAACCATACCGTGTTGAGCCGGACGGAGGCGTCTTTCCCACCGGAGCAAAGCCGCCCCGACCCGACCCAAAGCCTTTTTCAAAACGCTTTCTGCAACCGGATACAAGGAGGAGGAGGCAGCGTGCGTTACAAAAACATACTGGATATGCACACCCACAGCGACAGCTCGCCGGATGCCGTGCATGCGGTCAGCCTGATGTGTGAGTACGCCGTCAAAACCGGCGTGCGCGGGCTGGCGGTGACCGACCACTGCGAGTGCAACGCCTACATCCGCGACGGGTACAACATCACCTCGGCGCAGTCCCTGTTCGAAGCCGGCAAGGCCCGGTCGGTTTTTGCCGGCCAGTTGGTCGTTCTGATCGGCGTGGAGCTGGGGCAGGCCACCCAGAATCTGGAAGCGGCGAACAAGGCAATCTCCCGGCCGTCGCTGGATTTCGTCCTGGGGTCGATGCACAACCTCCGGGATCGGCAGGATTTTTACTACCTCGATTACACCCTGCCCGAAAACGACCCGGCCGCCCTGCTGGACGAATATTTCGACAGCCTGCTGGAGCTTGTGGCCTGGGGCGGGTTTGACAGTCTGGCGCACCTGACCTATCCCTTGCGCTATCTGCCGCGGGAGGGGTACCGTCTCTCCGACTATGCCGACAAGATTGACGCCGTTTTCCGCGCCCTGATCGAAAAGGGAAAGGCGCTGGAGATCAACACCTCCGGACTGCGGCAAAATCTGGGCGTCACCCTGCCCGATCTTCCGCTTGTCCGCCGCTACCGCGAGCTGGGGGGAGAGCTGATCACCATCGGCTCAGACGCCCACTGCGCCTCGGACGTCGGCGCCGGCATCGCCGACGGCATGGCCCTGGCGGAGGAGGCCGGATTCCACCATGTCACCCTGTTTCAAAGCCGGATTCCGACCCCGATCCGGATCGAATAATCCACCCAAAGCCGCGCGGCAATCTACCCGCACGCCGCGCCGGCCTTTATAAAAAAGGAAAGGCTGTTGTTTTATGAAACTGAGTAAGAGAATTTTGAGCCTGCTTTCCGAAAACGCCAAATATTCCTGCCGCGACATCGCCGTCATGCTCGGCGTGGAGGAGGAAGAGGTCTCCGCCAAGATCAAGGAGCTGGAGCAGCAGGGCATCATCCGCAAATACAAAACGGTCGTCGACTGGGAGCGGTTCGACGACGCTTTCGTCTCGGCTCTGATCGAGTTGAAGGTCACGCCGCAGCCCCACGCCGGATTTGAGGAGATTGCCCGCAACGTCATGAAATACGACGAGGTGGAGACGGTCTACCTCATGTCGGGAGGGTACGACCTCTGCGTTATCGTAACCGGCCGCACTTTTCAGGAGGTGGCGATGTTCGTCGCCAAGGAGCTGGCGCCGATGAAGTCGGTGATCTCGACCGCGACCCACTTTGTCCTCCGGCGGTACAAGGAGCTGAATGTCAGCCTCTGCGACGACAATACCGATGACAGGGGGAAAATATCCCTGTGATGGACTATGAAAAGATTCTGAATCCCACGGTGCGCGACATCAAGCCGTCGGGAATCCGAAAATTCTTCGACATCGCGGAGGAGATGGACGACGTCATCTCCCTCGGTGTGGGAGAGCCGGACTTCAACACCCCCTGGCATATCCGTCATGCCGGCATCACCTCGCTGGAGGATGGCAAGACCCGCTACACCTCCAACTGGGGACTGAAGGAGCTGCGGCGGGAAATCGCCGCCTATATGGAGCGCAAATACAGCCTTTCCTACGACCCCGCGGACGAGATTCTGGTCACGGTCGGCGGAAGTGAGGCCATCGACGGCGCCATCCGCGCCCTGGTTCGTCCGGGGGATGAGGTGCTGATCGTCCAGCCCAGCTTTGTCTGCTATGAGCCGCTGACCCGCATGGCCGGAGGGAAGCCGGTGGTTCTGACCACCCGGGCAGAGCACAATTTCCGTCTGACGGCGGAGGAGCTGCGGGCGGCCATCACGCCGAAAACCCGGCTGCTGATCCTGCCCTTCCCCTGCAACCCGACCGGCGCGGTCATGCGCCGTGAGGATCTGGAGGCGATTGCCGCCGTCCTCCGCGGCACCGACATCATGGTGCTTTCGGACGAGATTTACGCCGAGCTGACCTTCGGCGGCGCACGGCATGTCTCCATCGCGGAGATTCCCGATATGCAGGAGCGCACCATCCTCATCGGCGGCTTTTCCAAAACATATTCCATGACCGGCTGGCGGCTTGGATATGCGCTTGGCCCGGCGCCGGTGCTGCGGCTGATGACCAAAATCCATCAGTTCGCCATCATGAGCGCGCCGACCACCTCCCAGTACGCTGCGATAGAGGCGCTGCGCAACGGCGACGACGACATCCAGCGTATGAAGGAGCAGTACGATATGCGCCGCCGCTTCGTGGTGGAGGGCTTCCGCTCGATCGGCATGGACTGCTTTGAGCCGGAGGGGGCCTTCTACGCCTTTCCGTCGGTGCAGTGCAGCGGCCTCGACTCGGACACCTTCTGCGAGCGCTTGCTGATGGAGCGGCATGTCGCCCTGGTGCCCGGCACCGCCTTCGGCGACAGCGGGGAGGGGTTTGTCCGCGCCTCCTACTGCTATTCGATCGAGCACCTGCGGGAGGCAATCGCCCGCATCGGCAGCTTTCTGGAATCACTTTAAAATCATCGCCGCCGGGAGGGACAAAGCCCGGCATCCTTTAAAAAACGAAAGGGGCTGCGTCGGCTTTTGCATTTTTGCAACGGGCGAACGGACAGCCCCCTTTTTATTCAGAAAAGGCGGGGGAAACTGAATGCGTCACACACTTCATCTTCTGGCACACGCAAAAATCAATCTGACCCTGAATATTCTCGAAAAGCGCGCCGACGGCTATCACAATCTTTCGACCGTCATGCAGTCGGTCGGGCTGTCCGACCGGATCACCCTCCGCGCCGGAGAGGGGCTGCGGTTTTGCTGCAAGGACGCCGCCCTCCCCACAGGGGAGGAGAACACCGCCGTCGCGGCGGCCTCCCTCTTTTTTAGGGCGACCGACCTTGCTCCCGCCGTCACCATCGAGCTGGAGAAGCAGATTCCGCAGGCGGCCGGCCTCGCCGGCGGGTCGGCCGACGCGGCCGCCGTGCTGACCGGCCTCAACCGGATGTACGGCGTCCCCCTCGGGCAGGCGGCGCTCCTCTCCCTCGCCCAAAAAATCGGGGCGGATGTTCCCTTCTGCCTGCTGGGCGGAACCATGCTGGCCGCCGGCGTGGGAGAGCAGCTGACCCCCCTGCCGCCCATGCCGGACTGCGGCATTCTGATCCTCAAGCCCTGCGCCAAGCCCTCTACCGGGGAGATGTACCGCCGGGTTGACCGGTGCGACCAGCCGCCGCACCCTCCGGCAGAGGCGGCCGTCCGCGCGCTGGAGGCGGGGCGGCTTTCCGCGCTGGCAGCCGCGCTCGGCAACACCTTTTCCGCCGCCTGGGAAACGGGAGAGATTCCGGCCGCCCTGGCCGCGCTGAAGGACGAGGGGGCGATCGGCGCCTCCCTAAGCGGGAGCGGGCCGAGCGTTTTCGGCCTTTTTGAAACACGGACTGCGGCCGAGGCCGCGGCCGAAAGGCTGAAAGGCCGCTATCCCGTCAGCTTTGCCGTCCCGCCGGCGAGGCGCGGCGTCGAAATTCTCGAATAAATTTTGCCTTTGCTGCATATTTTTTTCCGTTTGGTCAAGCATGAAAGTGGAGAACATAAAATTTCGGATCAAACGGAGGAAACAGGATATGCATAAGGGTAAGCTGATTTCGGCGGCGGTGGCCGCCGGCCTCGTTTTCGCGATACTTTGCAGCTTCATCCCGTTCGAGGCGGGGTGTGAGGAGGTCAAAAGCAGCGTGCTACGGCTGCATGTGCTGGCCAACTCGGACTCGGCGGAGGATCAGGCGCTCAAGCTCCGGGTGCGGGACAGCGTGCTGGCCGCCGGCGCGGAAATTTTTGGGAATGCCGGCAGCCTGGCCGAGGCCGAGGCGCTGGCACGGGAGAACATCTGGGTTCTCTACGCCGCGGCCGAGCGCACTTTGCGGGAGGAGGGGAGCAGCTATCCCGTCAGCGTCAAGCTGGCCCGCACCGGCTTTGATACCCGGAAGTATGACGCGGTCACCCTCCCGGCCGGGGAGTATGACGCGGTACAGGTTGTCATCGGCGAGGGCAGGGGAAAAAACTGGTGGTGCGTTATGTTTCCGCCGCTTTGCCTGCCGGCCGCCGGGGCGGAGGATCTGTCCGACTCCGTTTCGGAAGAAGGGGCAAGGATCACCTCCCACAGCGAACGGTATGTGATGAAATTCAAGGTGGTCGAGCTGTATGAAACCTTAAAACAGCGGCTGTTTTCGGATTGATCCGCCAAACTGCGCTTTAAAAAAAGGCCGCCCCCCTCAAAAGAAAACGCGCCATTTGCGGCCGTTTGCAAAAATTTTTGGAAAACGAAAAATTTTTCTTGCTTTTTTGCACAGGGTGTGTTAGTATTACTTTTGCGAATTGACTGAAACGAGGTGACAGTATGAAAAAAGGTATTCATCCCGAGTACGATACGGTTGTTGTAAAGTGTGCTTGCGGGGCGGAGTTTGAGACCAAATCGACCAAGAAGGATATCCGCTTGGATATTTGCTCAAATTGTCATCCTTTCTTCACCGGCAGACAGAAGCTGGTTGATACAGGCGGACGCGTTGACCGTTTCAACAAGCGTTTCGGCACCCAGAGCAAATAAGTGGTTTTGCTGCGATCAAAAGTAAAGCCCGCAACTTGAAATACAGTTGCGGGCTTTTTCGTATTTTTTCATTGTCGAAAAGCACAGTCGATTTTTCGGTTTTACAAGGCGAAAACGGCGCAAAAACAGCAGCGAGAGGAGTGGCGGCATGGCATTCTATAAAACGGTCGGCAAAGCGGCCAGCGACGAATTCACCGAAAAGCGTTCCCGCTTCATCGGGTATGCCGCCCCCGTCCAAACGGAGGAGGCGGCGGTTCGGTTCATCTCCGACATCCGTGCAAAGCACTGGGACGCAAAGCACAATGTTTATGCTTACTCCCTCCGCGCGGGACAGCAGAAGAGGTACTCCGACGACGGAGAGCCAAAGGGCACGGCCGGCGTGCCGGTTCTCGACGTGCTGCAGAAGGGAGAGGTGGTCGACGCCGTGCTTGTGGTCACCCGGTATTTCGGCGGCGTGCTGCTGGGAACCGGAGGGCTGGTTCGCGCCTACTCCCACGCGGCGGCGCTGGCGGTGGCGGCCGCCGGCATCGTCACGGTGCGCCGCTGCGCCGTCTGCGAGCTGCGCTGCGATTATACCCGGCTTGCCCCGGCGCAGTCCATGGTGGGCGAGGCCGGCCGGCTTCTCGATCAGGAGTTCGGCGCGGACGTAAAGCTGACCTTCCTGCTGCCGGAGGAGGAGACAGCGACGTTTGAAACGCGGCTGCTCGACGCCTTCTGCGGGCGGGTCGCAATGCGGATCACGGGATACGACTACCACCCGTTTTAAAACCCGCTTCCTCCCCTTTTTTTGCCAAAAAGCAGGCCGCCTTCTGCCGCAGAAATTTTTTTGCACCCTTGCTCTAAGCCTCGTTTTACCGCAAAAGGCCGCAAACCTTCGGCGGAAAACAGCCGCCTTTATCCAAAATCTTCTTATCTCCCCTGCGGGCGTCGCATGTATGGCAGAAAAACGGCCGCCGACCCGATTTTTTTCAACTTTTCCCTTCATCGGGCGGCTGTTTTTATCCTGAAAAAAGAGGAAAAAGGGCAATTTTGTCTAATAATTATATATAGCAGTCTGTAAATGATGAAAGGGAGGCGACCGCCATGGAGGAGCTGCCGCGCATACACACCGAGCGGCTGGAGCGCGAAACCCTCTCCCCCCGCGCCGCGCTGAGTGAAAAGACGAAGGGCCGCGCCCGGGCGGAGGCCGAGTGCGACATCCGCACCGCTTTTCAGCGCGACCGCGACCGGGTCATCCACTCCAAGGCATTCCGTCGCCTCAAGCATAAGACGCAGGTATTCCTCTCGCCCGAGGGGGATCACTACCGCACCCGGCTGACCCACACGCTGGAGGTGGCGCAGATCGGGCGGACAATCGCCCGCGCCCTCCGCCTGAACGAGGATCTGACCGAGGCGATCGCACTCGGCCACGACCTCGGCCACACCCCCTTCGGCCACGCCGGAGAGCGCGCCCTGAACGAAATTGGAGCCGACGGCTTCAAGCACTATCTGCAAAGCGTGCGGGTGTGCGAAAAAATCGAGAAAAAGGGGCGCGGCCTCAACCTGACGGCCGAGGTGCTCGACGGCATCGCCTGCCACACCGGCGGACGGGAGGCCTTTACGCTCGAGGGGCGCATTATCCGGCTGGCGGATAAAATCGCCTACATCAACCATGATATTGAGGACGCCGTTTCGGCCGGTGTTTTGGCGGAGACGGATATTCCAAAGCCGCTGCGCGACGTGTTTGGAGAGAGCAAGAGCCAGCGGATCAACACCATGGTGCTCTCGGTCATCCAAAACAGCGTCGACACAATCCAAATGGATCCGCCGACCGCCGCCGCTTTTGATGAGATTCACCGTTTTCTTTATAAAGAAGTCTACTATAACCCCATCGCCAAGGCGGAGGAGGGCAAGGTCGGCGGCATTATCCACGGCCTCTACGATTATTTTGAAGCCCGCCCCGACCGCCTGCCGGAGGAATACAAAATCATTGCCGAAACCGACGGTCTCTCCTGCGCTATCAAGGATTACATCGCCGGCATGACCGACCCCTACGCACTGCAAACCTACAGCGATATTTACATTCCAAAATCCTGGAATATTTAAAAAAGGCGTCCTTTTGTGCGCCGCCTTTTTAAAAAAACGAAAATTAACCCCGCCCGTCATCCGGCAGAAAGGAGGAGACCGTATGGCCGTCAGTGATGAATTCATTCTGGAAGTCAAGGCCCGCAACGATATCGAATCGGTTGTGGGCGGCTACGTCAACCTGAAACGGGCCGGCAGCCTGCTGAAGGGACTTTGCCCCTTTCACGGGGAGAAAACGCCCTCCTTCACGGTATATCCCGGCAACGGCTCCTTCTACTGCTTCGGCTGCGGGGCGGGCGGCGACGTCATCACCTTCATCCGTAAAATCGAAAACCTGGATTATATGGAGGCGCTGAAGCTTCTCGCCGACCGGGCCGGCCTCGCTATGCCGGAGGACGGCGGATATGACGACTCAATGCGCAAGCTCCGCCTGAACCTGCTCTCGATCAATCGGGAGACCGCCCGGTTCTTCCACGCCGTCCTCTTGTCGGAGGAGGGACGGCCGGCGCTCGATTACCTTTTGGGGCGGGGGCTGACCATGACGACCATCCGGCACTTCGGGCTGGGGTTCGCGCCCGACAGCTGGGATCGTCTGCTTCGCCACCTGCGCCAGAAGGGCTACAGCGAAGAGGAGCTGATTTTGGCCAACGTCTGCGGCAGAGGGCGAAACGGCGGCCTCTATGACCGGTTTCGCAAACGAGTCATGTTCCCCATCATTGACCTACGAGGCAGCGTGGTGGCCTTCAGCGGCCGCGCCATGCCGGGCGAGGATAAGGCAGGGCAGAAATACGTCAACACCTCCGACACGCCGGTTTTTAAAAAGAGTCACCACATCTTCGCCATGAATTTTGCCAAGAATGCCTGCGCCGACCGGCTGATCCTGGTCGAAGGGCAGATGGACGCCATCTCCCTGCATCAGGCGGGGATCACCAACGCCGTCGCGGTACAGGGTACCGCCTTCACCACTGAGCAGGCGCGGCTGATCGCCAAGTATACGAAGGAGGTTGTGATCGCCATGGACGCCGACGGCGCCGGCAAAAAGGCGACAGACAAAATCCTCCGCCTGGTGGGAGAGACAGGGCTGCCGGTCAAGGTGGTTCGCATCCCCGACGGCAAGGACCCGGATGAGTTCGTCAAGAAAAACGGAGGCGAGGCCTTCCGCGACCTGCTCTCGGGCGCCAGCGGAGATATCGAGTACCGGCTGCTCTCGGCAAGGGACGGCTTTGACCTTTCCACCAACGACGGAGTGCGCCGATACCTCAACAAAGCGGCCGAGATTCTGGCCGAGGGGAACGACATCATCGCCCGCGACCTCTACGCCGGGCGGCTTTCGGCCTCTTTCGGCGTATCGAAGGAGATTTTGCTCGACGCCATCAAAAAGCAGGCGGCGCAAAACGCAAAATCCAAGCGCAGCAAGGCCTTGCGAGAGGCGGTCTCCCTCCCCGCCGATACGCCGGGCAGCCGACAGCGGCGGATGCACCTGCGCGCCGCCGGCGCGGAGGAGACGCTGCTCTCCTTGCTGATGTACAATCCCGATTTCCTAAAGGATGTGGAAAAGCGCCTCTCGCCGGAGGATTTTACAAGCGACCTGAATCGGCGGATCTACAGCCGGGTGATCGACATTTTGCGTCAGGGGGGGAGCTTTGACATCTCCCTGATGGGGTCGGCGTTTTCTCCCGACGAAATGGGCACAATAGCAATGATGCAGAGCCGGGGCGCCGGGCGGGTCAACGCCAGAGCCGAGCTTTCCGACTGCCTGCGCGTGATGGAAGAAGAAAAAGCAAGACAAACTCTGCAGGGGGCGGACAAGCTCTCCCCGGAGGAATGGGAAAAAAGTCTTGAGGAAATACGAAAAATGAAAAAAGGGGACACACACCATGGCTAAGAAGCAGAAAAAAGACACGACCGAGACGCTGGAAAAGGATATTGACGCCGTCCTGGATGAAGAGGCAGCGCAGCCGACCGAGCCGGAAATAGCAGGGCCGGAGGAGGAAGAGGACGACCCGATCCACGAGCTGGAGGAGATTGTCCCCGACAACCCCGACGAGCTGGAAATTGAGCCGCCGATCCTCGACCTGGATTTTGAAGAGGAGCCGACCATCGACGAGCTGAAGGTGGAGGAGCTGACCATCGAGGAGGAGGCGGAGGACGAAATCCCGCTCGAAAGCATTTCGCTCGACGATCCGGTCAAGGTCTATCTGAAGGAAATCGGCCGGGTGCCGCTCCTCTCCTCGGAGGAGGAGATCGAGCTTGCCGTGCGGATCGGCCAGGGGGATGAGTACGCCAAAAAGCGGCTGACCGAAGCCAACCTCCGCCTGGTGGTAAGCATCGCCAAGCGGTATGTCGGACGGGGGATGCATTTCCTCGACCTGATTCAAGAGGGGAACGTCGGCTTAATCAAGGCGGTTGAAAAATTCGACCATACCAAGGGCTTCAAATTCTCCACCTACGCGACCTGGTGGATCCGGCAGGCGATCACACGCGCCATCGCCGATCAGGCCCGCACCATCCGCATTCCGGTGCACATGGTGGAGACCATCAATCGCTTAAAGAAGGTGCAGAGTCAGCTCCTGCATGAAAACGGCCGCGAGCCGAGCGAGGAGCTGATTGCAGAGACCATCAACCTCCCGGTTGAGCGTGTGCGGGAGATTCTGCGGGTCGCGCAGGAGCCGGTCTCGATGGAGACGCCGATCGGCCCGGAGGAGGACAGCCGCCTGATCGACTTCATCCGGGATGAGGACGCTATGGCTCCGGATGACGCCGCGCTCAAAACCATCACCAACGAGGATATCGACAGCGTGCTGAAAACTCTCACCCCGCGGGAGGAGGCGGTCATCCGCCTGCGCTTCGGGCTGCAGGACGGCCGCTGCCACACGCTGGAGGAGGTCGGCACCGAGTTCCATGTAACCCGCGAACGCATCCGCCAGATTGAGGCCAAAGCCCTCCGCAAGCTGCGTCACCCGGTACGCAGCAATAAATTCAAGGAAAAGTAAAGCCATGATCTTAAATTTGGAAACCGACTACGCTATACGCATCGTCCATTATCTGGCCGAGGTCGGCGAGCGGCGCGACGCGGGCAAAATCGCGGAGAAAACCGGTGTAACCCTCCGCTTTTCGCTGAAAATCCTGCGCAAGCTGGTTGCGGCCGGCATCATCCGCTCCTACAAGGGGGCGGGCGGCGGCTATGAACTCGCCCGCCCGGGCAGGGAGATCACGCTGGGCGAGGTGATCGAGGTCATGAGCGGCTCTCTGATCTTCAGCCACTGCCAGAGCAAGGGACACGCCTGCTCTCACCCGCAGGGAGTCTGCTACTTTAAGGACGTGTTCGACGACGTTTCGGACTATATGCGAAAAAAATTTGACAAAGCGACCTTTTGACGTTTTTAAAGCCGTCGGAGGGGGGAGAAAATCTTCTGCCGCCGCTTGCGGCCGGATAGAGCGCAGGGTGGATTTCCTCCGCGCTTTATGCTGCCATCGGTTAACAGGGGGCAAACACGCCTGACAGCGCGTCATTCCGACGCTTTTTGCTCTTTTTCACCTTGGCGGGCGTTATCCCGCCTGCGTCTCAAAAACCAAAAATCACTCGAAAATCCATCGCCGGCAGGTGCTTTGCAGTTCTGCCGGGGCAGATATGTGTTCAGATAAGGAAAGGCACGCAGGGAATACTGTTCGTATTTTCAAGTGCTTTGACACAGTATGAACACATTTCTGCCCGCCAAAGTCTTGTATTCCCTTGTCAGCCGATGGTACAATAACCGCTGAAAAATATCGCATCTTCCCCGCCCGTCTTTCGGGGCGGGCGCAAAATTTACGAATCCTTTTTTCCTCTTATGCCGCTTTGCGATGCAAAATATCCCCAGAGCCGGCATAAGAATCCAATAAACAGCTTCGAGGTGGTATGGCTTGCCGATTCCCCAGAAAAACATACGCAATTTTTGTATTATCGCCCATATTGACCATGGAAAATCCACCCTGGCCGACCGGCTGCTCGAATTGACCGAGACGGTCGCCCGCCGCGATATGGAGGATCAGCTGCTCGACAGCATGGATCTGGAGCGGGAGCGCGGCATCACGATCAAGGCGCACGCGGTCACCCTCTACTACACCGCGCAGGATGGAGAAAAATATGAGCTCAACCTGATCGACACGCCCGGCCACGTCGATTTTAACTATGAGGTTTCCCGTTCTCTTGCCGCATGCGAGGGGGCGGTGCTGGTGGTCGACGCCTCCCAGGGGATTGAGGCGCAGACTTTGGCCAACACCTATCTGGCGGTCGACCACGGGCTGGAGCTTTTGCCGGTCATCAACAAAATTGATCTGCCCTCGGCCGACCCCGACCGCGTCGTGCAGGAGATTGAGGAGGTCATCGGTATCCCGGCGGAGGACGCGCCCCGCGTCTCGGCCAAGAGCGGCTTAAATGTAGGGGAGGTGCTCGAACGGATTGTCACCGACATTCCCGCCCCGAAGGGGGAGAGTGACGCGCCCCTTCGCGCTCTGATCTTCGATTCCTACTACGACCCGTACAAGGGGGTTATCGTCTACTTCCGCGTGATGAGCGGCACGCTGCGGCCGGGCGACCGGATCCGCATGATGGCCTCCGGCGCGGAATTCGACCTGGTCGAGGTCGGGCGCAAAAGCGCCCTCTCGATGGTGCCCTGCGACGGCCTCTACGCCGGAGAGGTAGGGTATCTCGCCGCCTCGATCAAGACGGTGAGCGAGGCACGGGTGGGCGACACCATCACGCTGGCGGAAAATCCGGCGGCCGAGCCGCTGGCCGGCTACCGGCAGGTAAATCCGGTGGTTTTCTGCGGCATTTACCCGGCCGACGGCGCCCAGTACACCGATCTGCGGGAGGCGCTGGAGAAACTCCAGCTCAACGACGCCTCCCTCCTCTTCGAGCCGGAGACGTCGAACGCCCTCGGCTTCGGCTTCCGCTGCGGTTTTCTCGGCCTTCTGCATATGGAGATTATTCAGGAACGACTCGAGCGGGAGTATAATCTCGACCTGATTACCACCGCGCCGAGCGTGATTTACAAATTCCGGCTGAACGACGGCCGCACGGTCGAGGTGGACAATCCGACCAACTACCCCGACCCGGCCTCAATCGTCTCGGCCGAGGAGCCGGTCGCCGACGTGCATATCTTCAGCCCGAGCGACTTTGTCGGCACGATTATGGAGCTGTGCCAGGAGCGCCGGGGAGAGTACAAGGACATGCATTACATGGGCGACCGGGTGGACATTCACTACATCCTCCCGGTGAATGAGATTGTGTACGACTTCTTCGACGCGCTGAAAAGCCGGACGCGCGGCTACGCCAGCTACGATTATGAAATCCGGGGCTATCAGCCCTCCAAGCTGGTCAAGCTGGATGTTCTGCTGAACGGAGATGTGGTTGACGCGCTCTCCTTCATCGTGCACGCCGACAACGCCTATGCCAGAGCGCGCCGGATTGCCGAAAAGCTGAAGGAATACATTCCCCGCCAGCTTTTCGAGGTGCCGGTGCAGGTCGCCGTAGGGGGCAAGATCATTGCCCGCGAAACGGTCAAGGCCATGCGCAAGGATGTGCTGGCCAAATGCTACGGCGGCGATATCACCCGGAAGAAAAAGCTTCTGGAAAAGCAGAAGGAAGGCAAAAAGCGTAT
>UQRS01000013.1 GCA_900543525.1 uncultured Oscillospiraceae bacterium | reverse complement strand
TTTCTCCAATTCGGGGGTATAGGTCACAAGTTGTACAATTTTATCCCGTAAAGCAATTACATCGGAAACTGTAGCAGCACCGTCTTCATCTAAATCAGTTATATCCAATTCAATCTTTTCGTCGTCATCTACAATCGCCGTCCGAAGTGCAACCACATCCGATACCGTAATATTGCCGTCGTGATTTACGTCGCCCTTGCGGTAATAAGAAAAACCGAGGCTATCATGCTCAAAATTATCAAAATACCCGTCCGCCGCCGTTCCTTTATAGGTCACCAAATACTCTATTTCATTTCCAAAGTCGACCTGAAACGGCACAAATGCTTCCGGATTTATATAAACAATTTCCTGACCAAACCGCATACTTTCCGTGACAGACATAAGAAACGGTTGGCTGCTTTGTCCGGTTGAGGATACTTTAGGATGAACGTAAATTCTACTGCAGGCAAATG
This sequence comes from uncultured Oscillospiraceae bacterium, assembly GCA_900543525.1. Lineage (GTDB taxonomy): Bacteria > Bacillota > Clostridia > Oscillospirales > Acutalibacteraceae > UQRS01. Next base: position 32,966 of record UQRS01000013.1, on the reverse strand, counting down.
CGTGATAACCAATATATTGCAGTTTTTCCGGAAAGACAAGGATAGGATCATATTCCGACTTAAACTCGCACTCAAGATATATGGTAGCGCCGTAAAATGCACCAGGCGCAATATATTTTAAGTTAGCCGGCAAATTGATTCCGCCGCCTACTTCAAAAAAAGCACTACCCCCTATAGATTCAATCGTATCCGGCAGAATAACTCTTTTCAGGTAGGAAGGCTGATCCCCTGTAAACTGACCTGAAAAAGCGTACGAGCCGATATGTTTTACTGTATAACCGCCGATTACCTCCGGCACAGTGACAACAACATCGTCTCCGCGCCTGCCTGCGTATTTCACGATACGCGCTGCGCCGCTCACAAGATCATACTGAAAATCGCCCTCGGTCCAAACCTCATTTTCCGACTCAATCTCAGTGCGCGGTTATCTGCAAATAGAAACCGAAGCCTCAGCGCACATACAGAGGTCGGATTTCACACCATGCTGTGTCCCGGATTACACCCTGTCTCATTTTTGCGTAGAGAATGTACGCATCTCTTATATAAGGCGTTAAAGACGTGTCAGAATGCACAGGCTGCGGTTATCCCATCGTATCTGCGACACTTTCCGGGAATATGAAGAGCAGTTGTCCTGCCGCCGGATACGAAAAAGCCGGTCTTTTGCACACGGCAAGCGGTCTGCGTTGTCTATACCGCCCTCCGATGCATAAGGCTGCGATCCCCCCCGGCGTCGGGTATTTTTTGCCGCCATGAATTCCGATTGCCATGCACAGCATAGCGAGGTTTCGCCGTGAAAAATCTTTTATGGCAGAACAAAAACCGGGACTCCCCCGCCGCCGCGGGGAAATCCCGGTTTTTTGCATTTAACTGTGTCATCACTGAACAAGGGCAGGTGCGGTTTTCTCGGGGGCGGAAAGGCTTTCATCAAAAGCAATGGCAGCGATTGTAACCGCCGGAAAATGTGCTCACTTCCCGCCGGTGGTGACATCATGCACCCCGGCGAAGGCTCGACGAGCATCCCGCCCCTCCCCCGGCGCTCTGCCAAAAAGAAAGTCCGGCTGCGCCTTACGGCTCGACATGGGTGATGTCCCGCGGGAAGAGGCTGGCGTACCGCACGTTCGGCAGGCCGATCAGCTGCATGACGACCCGCTCCAGCCCGATGCCGAGACCGCCGTGCGGCGGCATGCCGTATTTGTGAATCTGCAAAAAGCTCTCGAAATCGGCCGGATTCAGCTTCATCCGCTCCATCTTGGCCACCTGCTCGTCATAGTCGTGGATACGCTGACCGCCGGTCGTAATCTCCAGTCCGCGGAAGAGCAGGTCGAAGCTTTCGGCTACGCGGCTGTCCTCCCGGTTATCCATGGCATAGAAGGGGCGCTTGGCCGCCGGAAAATGGGTGATGAAAACGAACTCGCTGCCGGTTTTCTCCTTGACCAGCTCGCACACCTTCGTCTCATCCGCCGGGTCGAGATCGTGCTTTTTGGTGTTGCCGCCGCAAAGCTCGATCGCCTCCAAAAACGTCAGGGAGGGAATGGTATCAATCTTCGGCACAACGGCGCCGGTGATCTTCAGCTCGTGGGCATAGTTCTTCTCCAGATAGGCCATCACATGCCGCAGCATGGCGGTCTCCATCTCCATCACGTCGTACATATCCTGAATAAAGCCCATCTCAAAATCCAGGCCGATGTACTCATTCAAATGGCGGGGAGAGTTGTGCTTCTCCGCCCGATAGACCGGCGCGATCTCGAACACGCGGTCAAAGACGGCCACGCAGGTCTGCTTATAAAACTGCGGACTCTGGGAGAGGTAGACGTCCTTATCAAAATACTTCAGCTTGAAGATATTCGCACCGCCCTCGGCGCCGTGGGCGACGATTTTGGGGGTGTGAATCTCGGTAAAGCCGTTTTGAATCATAAACTCCCGGAAGCCGCCGCAGACGCCCTCCGCGATTTTGAAGATGGCCCGCTCCCGCGGGTTGCGCAGCGCGGTGCTGCGGTATTTCAGGTTGGCGTCGATCGAGCAGCCGAGCTGCCTTGCCGAGACGTGGAGGGGATACTCCTCCTTCGGTCTGGAGAGCAGCTCGAAATGATCCAGCACAATCTCCACCCCGCCGATGGCGCGCGGCTCCTCCCGCACGGTGCCGGTCACGGTGATGTAGCAGCCTTCCTTCAAATCGGAAAGGTCGCCCTTCGTCCCCTCACCAAAGGTGGACTGAAAAACATACCGCCCGGTGCGGAGCATGACAAAGGCGAAGCCGCCCATATTCTTTATCTTATGCACGCAGGCCGAAAAGGAAATTTCCTGCCCGATATGCGCCTTCACAGTGTCCAGATCAATCTCCGGCAGGGTGTGCGTTCCGTCGATTTTTTTCATCAACAATCCCTCATCTTCCGATTAGATATTTTGAAGCTTTTCGGTCAGCCGCTGGCGGACAACCTGCGGGTTGGCCGATTTGCCCAGCTTTCTGGCACACTGACCCATCAAAAAGCCAAAGACCTTCTGGCTGCCCTCTTTAAACTCGGCGACCGCCTTGGCATTTTCGGCCAAAACCTCGTCGATCACGGCGTCAACCGCGCCGGTATCATTTTCCATAATCAGGCCGCGGGCCTTGGCAATCTCCTCCGGATGGCCGCCCTCTTCAAACAGATAGCGCAGAACCTCCTTCGCGGCGTTCTTGCTCACCTTGCCGTCGTCGGTGAGCTTTACCAGCGTGGCGAGGTCGTCCGGCGCAAACTTCAACGCCTCGGCCGAAATGGCGGCGTCGTTCAGCCGGCGGAGCAGCTCGACAATCACCATGTTGGCGATCGGCTTATAGGCCGGGTAGACCGCGACCGCCGCGTCATAAAAGTCGGACAGCGGCTTATCGTGCACGAGGAGGTTGGCGTCTGCCTCCGGCAGGCCGTACTGCTCGGTGTAGCGAGCCTTTCGTGCGGCCGGCATCTCGGGCATTTCGGCCGTGATGCGGGCGACATCCTCCTCCGCCAGCAGCACCGGCGGGATGTCCGGCTCGGGGAAGTAGCGGTAGTCGTGTGCCTCCTCCTTCGAGCGGAGGGGCTTGGTCGTTCCGTGATTTTCGTTGAAATGCAGGGTCTGCTGAATGACCCGTCCGCCCTTGTCGAGCAGCTCGGCCTGACGGCTTCGCTCATACTCGATCGCGCGGACGATGGATTTTAGGGAGTTGAGGTTCTTGATCTCGGTTCTTGTGCCGAACTCGGTCGCCCCCTCCGGCATCAGGGAAATGTTGACGTCGCAGCGCAGGGAGCCCTGCTCCATCCGCGCGTCGCAGACCCCCGCGTACTTCAGGCGGAGGGCAATCTCCTCCACCAAAGCGCGCGCGTCCTCGGCCGAGGAGAGGTCGGGCTCGGTCACAATCTCGATCAGCGGGACGCCGCAGCGGTTGTAGTCGGCCATCGAAACCCCCTCAAAGTCGTCGTGCACCAGCTTGCCGGCATCCTCCTCAATATGGATGCGGTTGATGCGGATGACCTTGGTTCCGATGTCGACGCTGCCGTTTGTGCAGATCGGCTTGTCAAACTGGGTGATCTGATAGGCCTTGGGCAGGTCGGGGTAAAAATAGTTCTTCCGGTCAAAGGCGCTGTACCGGTTGATCTCGCACCCGAGGGCGAGGCCGGCGCGCACCGCCAGCTCGGCGGCGTTCTGGTTAAAGACCGGCAGCGTCCCCGGCAGGCCGGAGCAGCGGGGGCAGACGCGGGTGTTCTCCTCCCCGCCGAAGGCGGCCGAGCAGGTACAGAACACCTTGGATTTTGTCAGCATTTCGGCGTGGATTTCCAATCCGATTACGGTTGTGTAGTTCATTATACCGCAGCCTCCTTCCGCTCAAAGCCGCGCTCAAAGGCGTCGGCCGCACCGATGATGGTCGCTTCGTCAAACGCGCGGCCGATCAGACTCATCCCGACCGGGAGGCCTTCGGCCGTGTAGCCACAGGGGGTCGAAATGGCCGGCAGGCCGGCGATGTTGACCGTCACGGTGCAGATGTCGCCGACATACAGCTCAACCGGACTTTGATCCTGCTGCCCGATCCGATAGGCGGCCGACGGTGCGGTCGGCGTCAGGATCATGTCGCAGGCGTCGAAAATTCCGGCATACTCGTCCCGGAGCTGGCCGCGGATCTGTACCGCTTTTTTATAATAGGCGTCGTAGTAGCCGCTCGACAGAGCATAGTTGCCCAACATGATGCGGCGCTTGACCTCCGCCCCGAAGCCCTCGCGCCGAGTGTTTTTGATCAGTTCTTCATACGAATCGCCGTTTTGCGAGCGATAGCCGAACTTGATGCCGTCATAGCGGGAGAGGTTGCTCGCCGCCTCGGCCGAGCTGATGAGGTAGTAGGCCGCCACGGCATATTTCAGACTGGGGAGGGAAACCTCCTTGATCGTGCAGCCCATCTCCTCATACCGGCGGGCGGCGGAGAGCACCAGCGCTTTGACCTCATCCTCACAGCCCTCGCCGAAGAACTCCTTCGGCAGGCCAATGGTCATCCCTTTCAGCGACGCGCCGATTTTGGAGGTGTAGTTGTTTTCGGCCGCCTTCATGGTGCCGTCGTTCGAATCCTTACCCGCGATGGCCGAAAGCAGCAAAGCGCAGTCCTCGGCCGAGCGGGCGATCGGCCCGATCTGGTCGAGGGAGGAGGCGAAGGCCACCAGTCCGTACCGGGAAACCGCGCCGTAGGTGGGCTTCAGCCCGGTCACGCCGCAGAAGGCGGCCGGCTGGCGGATGGAGCCGCCGGTATCCGAGCCGAGCGCCGCCGCGCAAAGGCCGGCCGCGACCGAAGCCGCGCCGCCGCCCGAAGAGCCGCCCGGCACATGCTCGGTATTATACGGATTCTTCGCCCCGCCGAAATAGGAGGTCTGGCAGGTGCTGCCCATGGCAAATTCATCCATATTGCCCTTGCCCAGCATGACCGTACCGGCGGCCGACAGCTTCTCCATTACAGTGGCGTTATACGGGGGAACAAAATCCTCCAGCATTTTGGAGCCGCAGGTGGTGCGGACCCCTTTCGTGCAGATGTTATCCTTGATATTCAGCGGAATGCCGCAGAGCGCGCCGCCCTCCCCCTTTGCGAGGCGGGCGTCGGCGGCCTTTGCCGCCTCCCTCGCCTGCTCCGGGCAGACGGTGATATAGCTCCCGATACAGCCGTCGACTGCTTCAATCCGGTCGAGGTAGGCCGCTGTCAGCTCCTCGGAGGAAAGCTCCCGCTTCTGCAGGCACGCCGACAGCTCCGCGACCGTTGCTTTGTTCAGCTCCATAGATTTTCTGTCCTTTCCGCGGCGAAAAACTTTTCGCCGGTTGATATTTCAAGTTCAAAAAGACGCGTCGGGCAAAATCCTATACAACCTTGGGCACAATAAAAGCGGTGCCGTTGTTTTCCTTCCCGTTTTGCAGAATCTCCTCCCGCGGGAAGGAGGGCTGCACCTCGTCCTTGCGCAGATCGGCAAAAACGACTGCGTCATTTACAAAGCCGTCGCCCTCGGCCGAAAAGTCCGCCACCGTGTCCATCAGAGCAACAATCTCGTCCATTTCACGGGTGATGCGGTTCAGCTCCTCTTCCGTAAAGCTCAGCTTGGAAAGCTCCGCCAGATGAGCGGTCTGTTTTACATCAAACATGTTTTCTCCTAAACCTCCTGTCTTTATAAACGCCCGAAAAGGTCCGGCCAAAGCCGCTCTTCCCATCGGGCGGAAAATAACCGATTCGATACCTCGCGCATTTTATAATGTATTATATTACCATCTTTGACCCGGAATTGCAACCTTGTATCCTCCCTATTTTAACCTGATTTTGAAAAAAATACTTGCTTTTTCCCGTTTGCTGTGTTACAATGCTTAGCGTTGGATATTGTGGAACGGTAAAGAGTGGGGCAACCCGCTCTTTCGTTTTTATCCGGACGATTTTTCAAATACTGCGAAGGGCTGTGCCAATCGATGAAAATTACCGAAAAAACCTGGGAGCTGGCCGCGCCGGTGGCAAAGCGGCTGGGGCTTTCCATCTGGGACGTCAAATATGTGAAGGAGGGGGCCTCCTACTATCTGCGCATCTTTATTGATAAGGAAGGCGGGGTGTTCATCAACGACTGTGAGGACATGTCGCGGGAGATGAACCCCATCCTGGACGAAGCCGACTTCATTGACGATTCCTACTATTTTGAGGTATCCTCCCCCGGTCTCGGCCGGGAGCTGAGCCGGCCGGAGCATTTCGAGCGCTTTCTGGGTGAGGAGGTCCGCGTCCGCCTGTACAAAGCCGAGGACGGGAAGAAGGAATTCCTCGGCCGCCTGCTCGGCTTTGGGGAAGCCATCCGGATTGAGGATGAAAACGGAGAGCACAGCTTTCCCGCGGCGGCCGTGTCCAAAGTCACACTGGCCGACGATATTTTTTAAGTGAGATTATAAAGGTCGAATTATAACGCATGTTGGAGGTAAAATGAATCATGAACAAGGAATTTTTTGAGGCGCTGAAGCTGATGGAAGCTGAGAAGGGCATCCCGGCGGAATACCTGGCCGAAAAGATTGAAAGCGCCATCGTCGTCGCCGCCAAGAAGGATCATGGCGGACGGGACGTCGTGCACTGCGACATTGACCTTGACAAGCAGGAGCTGCGAGTCTACCTCCGCAAAAACGTTGTGGAGGAGATTGAGGATCCCTTCACCGACCTTCTGCCGGAGGAGGCGCGCAAATACGACCCGGCTGCTGCAGCCGGCGGGTTTGTGGACATTCCCCTCGACACCAAGCAGTTCGGCCGCATCGTGGCGCAGACGGCCAAGCATGTCATCCGCCAGGGCATTCGGGAGGCGGAGCGCGGCCAGGTTCTGCAGGAGTTCAAGGATCATGATAAAGAGCTGGTCACCGCCGTGATACAGCGGATCGATCCCAAGACCGGCAACGCAACCGTAACCATCGGAAAGAATGAGGCCGTCCTCCCCCGCACCGAGCAGATGCCGGAGGAGGTACTGACCGAAGGGGATCACGTCAAGGTTTACGTCATTGATGTAAAGGAGACTGAAAAAGGCCCGAAGGTCATGATCTCCCGCACGCACGCCGGACTGGTGCGCCGCCTCTTTGAAAACGAGGTGCCCGAAATCTATGACGGCACCATTCAGGTGCGCGCAATCGCAAGAGAGGCCGGCTCAAGAACCAAGATGGCCGTCTGGTCGGAGAACAGCGAGATCGACGCGGTCGGCGCCTGCATCGGCCAGCGCGGCGCGCGGGTCAACCGGATTGTGGAGGAGCTCGGCGGCGAGAAGATCGACATCGTCCGCTACTCCGACGATCCCGTAGCCTTCATCAGCGAAGCGCTCTCCCCCGCCAAGGTGCTCGGGGTCGAGATAGAGGAGGGAGAGACCAAGGCCTGCCGTGCCACCGTGCCGGACAGCCAGCTCTCACTCGCGATCGGCAACAAGGGACAGAACGTCCGCCTTGCCGCCCGGCTGACCGGCTGGAAGATCGACATCCGGCCGGAAAGCGGCTTTTACGGAGAAGAAGAAGCCTGATTGATTATGCCTGTATACTGATTGATTATGCCTGTATAAAGGATAGGGAAAGCGGGGGAACAAACCTTGCAGCAGAAAAAGATTCCGATGCGCATGTGCGTCGGCTGCAATGAAATGAAGCCGAAACGCGAGCTTGTCCGCGTCGTGAAAAATAAAGAGGGCGCGATTTTCATCGACGCCACCGGAAAATCCGGAGGGAGAGGCGCCTACCTCTGCCGCAGCGGCGACTGCCTGGCGAAGGCCAGAAAAAGCCGGCGGCTGGAGCGCGCATTTTCGGCGCAGATCCCGGATGAGGTCTATGACCGGCTGGAAGGGGAGCTGCAAAATGCCGAATGACCCCCTTCTTTCAATGCTGGGCATCGCGCGCAAGGCCGGAAAGCTCTCGATCGGGACGGAGGCGGCGCGCGACGCCATCCGAAAGCGAAAATCCCACCTTGTGATTGTGGCCGGCGACATCTCGCCAAAAAGCGAGAAGGAGCTGCGCTACGCCGCGAGAGAGACGGATATCCCAATACGCAGAATCCAGCAGGACATATTTGCCGTATCCCATGCCATCGGCTCGAAGGCCGGTATCCTATCGGTGGATGACAAAGGGTTGGCTGAGGCGGTGCTCGCGCGCTGCCGCGATAACGGGGAGGAATTTGCTTATGATGATTAAATACCGTGTGAACGAGGTAGCCAAGGATCTCGGCCTGTCGGCGAACGAGGTGCTGGAGGTTTTGAACAAATACCTCGACCAGCCGAAAAAGCGCCAGACCGCGCTGGAGGAAAACGAGCTGGATATCCTGTTCGACTTTTTCACCCAGAAGAACAGCGTGGAAAGCTTTGACGAATACTTCGCCGTGGGAGAGGCCAAGCGCAAGGCCGAGGAGGAGCGCAAGGCCGCCGAAAAGGCAGAGGCTTTGAAGAAGCAGGCCGAGCTGGCCGAGCAGCTTCGCGCCGCGGCCGCCGCCGAAAAGCCGGCGGAGAAGGCCGACGGCAAGCCGGCCGCAGCCAAGGCTCCCGCCGCGGAAGAGGTCAGGGTCGCCCCTCCGAAGAAGGAGAAGAAGCCGGGCGCCGCGCCCAACCGCGGGCCGGCCGAAATCCGCCGGGTCGACACCCGCGCCTCCAACGTGGATATGGAGAAATACAACGAAAAATATCAGCGTATGGCGCCGGCCAACACCATGAAGGACAACTTCCAGCGCAAGCAGAAGATCAAGCAGAAGTCCCGCGACTACGGCCGCGGCGCCGGCGTCAAGCGGGAGACCGAGGCCGACCGCATCCGCCGTCTCCAGCTTGAGAAGATCAAGAAAACGCCGATCAAGGTCACCATCGGGGATGAGATCACGGTCGGCGAGCTGGCCGCCGCCATGAAGAAAACCGCAAGCGAGGTCATCAAAAACCTCATGAAGCTGGGCATCATGGCCAACGTCACCGAAACCATTGATTACGATACCGCCTACCTCGTCGCGACCGAAATGGGCGCAGTGGTGGAAAAGGCGGTCGTTGTCACGATCGAAGATCAGATTATGGACGACACCGAGGATACGGCCGAGAACCTCAAGGAGCGCTGCCCGGTCGTCGTTGTCATGGGACACGTCGACCACGGCAAGACCTCCCTGCTCGACGCCATCCGCAACTCGAGCGTTACGGATACCGAGGCGGGCGGCATCACCCAGCACATCGGCGCCTATCAGGTGCGGCAAAACGGCCGGGACGTTACCTTCCTCGACACGCCCGGACACGCCGCCTTTACCTCCATGCGGCAGCGGGGCGCCATGGTCACCGATATTGCAGTGCTGGTCGTCGCGGCCGACGACGGTATCATGCCTCAGACGATTGAGGCCATCAACCACGCAAAGGCGGCCGGTGTTCAGATCATCGTCGCCATCAACAAAATGGATAAGCCGGAGGCCAACCCCGACCGGGTGCTGCAGCAGTTGACCGAGTACTCCCTGGTGCCGGAGGCATGGGGCGGCGACATCATCTGCATTCCGGTTTCGGCCAAGACGCACGAGGGCATCGACAAGCTGATTGAAAGCATCCTGCTGGTCGCCGACATGCTCGAGCTGAAGGCCAACCCCGACCGCCGCGCCAAGGGTGCCGTGATTGAGGCCCGGCTGGACAAAGGCCGCGGCCCGGTTGCCACCCTCTTGGTACAGAACGGCACCCTGAACACCGGCGACATTCTGGTGGCCGGTACGGCGGTCGGCCGCGTGCGGGTCATGACCAACGAAAACGGTGTTCCGGTGGAGCACGCCGGGCCCAGCGTCCCGGTGGAGATTACCGGCCTTGCCGAAGTGCCGGAGGCCGGCGACACCTTCGACGCGGTTTCTGACGAGCGGCTGGCCCGTGAGCTGGTCGAGCAGCGCAAGCAGAAGCAGAAGGAAGAAATTTTCAACTCTGCGACCAAGGTTACCCTCGACAACCTCTTTGCCCAGCTTGAGCAGGGCGAGACCAAGGAGCTGAACATCATCGTCAAGGCCGACGTCCAGGGCTCGGTCGAGGCGGTCAAGCAGAGCCTTGAAAAGCTCTCCAACGAGGAGGTCAAGGTCAAGGTAATCCACGGCGCGGTCGGCGCAGTCAATGAGTCGGACGTCATGCTGGCCGGAACCTCCGGCGCCATCATCGTCGGCTTCAACGTCCGTCCCGATCCCACCGCCAAGCTGTCGGCCGAGCGGGACGGCGTGGACATCCGCCTTTACCGCGTGATCTACGACTGTATTGAGGAGATCGAGGCCGCCATGAAGGGCATGCTCGCCCCCAAATACCGCGACGTCGATACCGGCCGCTGCGAAGTGCGCACTACCTATAAAATCTCGAGTGTGGGCACCATCGCCGGCTGCTATGTCACCGAGGGCAAAATCACCCGTGCCTGCAAAATCCGGGTGGTGCGCGACGGCATCGTAGTGGCCGAGGACGCGATTCAGTCTCTCCGCCGGTTCAAGGACGATGTGAAGGAGGTTGCCGCCGGATATGAGTGCGGCATCGGCCTCGAAAAATTCAACGACATCAAGGAAGGTGACATCTTCGAAGGCTATGTCACCGAGGAATACAGGGATTAGTCCCGCAGACCACGGGGCGCGGCCAAGCTGCCGGCGCCCCGTTTTATAAAAGGAGAACAAAGCACTATGGCAGGTTTTAAGCTGGGCCGGATCACCGGCGATATCCAGCGCGAGCTGGCCGACATCCTGCGCGAGGTGAAGGATCCCCGGGTAAGCGAGCTGCTCAGCATCGTGAAGATCGACCTTTCGGGCGACCTCTCCTACGCGAAGGTTTACGTCAGCGCAATCGAGGGGGAGGCGGCTACCGCCGACTCGGTAAAGGGGCTCAAGAACGCTGCGGGCTTCATCCGCCGCGAGCTGGGGCACCGCCTCCAGCTGCGGAAGGTGCCGGAGCTGCGGTTTATCGCCGACGACTCGATCGCGAGAAGCGCGCAGATTGCCAGCATCATCGACTCTTTTGAGGAGGAGAAGTAGGGCGGCGTTATCCCCTCTTTTTCCTCCTTCCGGCTGATACTCCGACCTTTTTTAAAAAGTTTCGCAAAACAGGTTTCGCAAAACAGGTTTCGCCGGAGGGTTTCCCTCCTGCACGAAAGGATCACATCAAGATGGTACAAGTCGACTTTGAAACAGCCGCCGCCTTCTTAAAGGAACAGGAAGGCTTTGTCCTGCTCTGCCATGCCTTTCCCGATGGAGACACCATCGGCTCGGCCGCCGCGTTGTGCGAGGGGCTGCGGCAGCTTGGCAAGCGGGCCTATATTCGCTGCCCGCACGACATCCCGAAAAAATTCGCCCCGCTTACCGAAGGGTTTCTCTCCTGCGATTTTCCGGAGGAGACGGTGGTCGCCGTCGATGTGGCCGACCGCAAGCTGCTCGGCCATCTGGACGAAATTTACGGAGAACGGGTGGATTTGTGCGTGGATCACCACCCCTCCAACACCGGGTATGCAAAGCGGCTCTGCCTCAACGCCGATGCCGCCGCCAACTGTGAGAATATATTTCATCTTCTGCAGGCGCTGGGCGTTCGGATGACATCCACAATCGCCACGGCGCTGTTTGTCGGCCTCTCGACCGACACCGGCTGCTTCCAATACGCCAACACCACGCCCCAGACCCACCGGATCGCCGCCGACTTGATGGAGGCCGGCATCCCCGCGGGGGAGATCAACCGAGTCCTCTTCGGTATCAAGACGCGGGCGCGGATCGAGCTGGAACGGCGCATCCTCGACGGTATGCGGTTCTTTTTCGACGGACAGTGCGCCGTCGTGACCATCACCAAGCAGATGCGGGCGGAGTCGGGCTGCGATGACAGCGACATGGACGGCATCTCCTCTCTGGCCAGAACGGTGGAGGGGGTTCGGGTCGGCGTGACCGTTCGAGAACGCTCGGACGGGCGGTTCAAAATTTCCCTGCGCACGGTCGAGCCGATCGACGCCTCCGCCATATGCAAAGAACTGGGAGGCGGCGGCCATGTCCGCGCCGCCGGCTGCGAGCTGGACGGTCCGATCGAAGCGGTGATGGAGCGCTTACTTTCGGTGATAGAAGGAGTATTTTAAGTATGGAAGGACTTGTTCTGCTTGACAAGCCCACCGGCATTAGCTCATTCAAAGCGGTGGCAACCGTTCGCTTTTTAAGCGGCGAAAAACGAATCGGACACACCGGCACCCTCGACCCTATGGCGACGGGGGTGTTGCCGGTATTGCTTGGACAGGCCACCCGCCTGTCCAATCTTTTACTCACCGCTGAGAAGCGCTATACCGCCCGGCTGCGGCTGGGCGTCACCACCGACACGCTGGACTCCACCGGCCAGGTGACCTCCACCGCGCCGGTTTTGGCCGACGCCGACGCCCTGCGCCGCGCGGCCGAAGGCTTTATCGGCGAAATCGACCAGGTGCCGCCCATGTACTCCGCACTGAAGCAGAACGGCCGTCGGCTCTACGACCTCGCCCGTGAGGGGGTGGAGGTTGCGCGTCCCGCCCGCCGGGTGGAGATCAAGGCGCTCGATCTGCTGGGGCAGGTCGGACCGGATGAATATGAAATCGACGTCCTCTGCTCCAAGGGGACGTATATCCGCAGTCTGGTTGACGATATCGGCCGGGCGCTCGGCTGCGGCGCGGTGCTGACCGCCCTGCGCCGCACCATGACGGCCGGCTTTTCGGTCGAGGACTGCGTTCCCCTCTCCCGGCTGGAGGCAGAGGGAGTCTCCCCCTTCCTTCTGCCGGCCGACCGGGCGGTAGAAAGCTACCCGATGGTGGCTGTAACGCCGGCGCAGGGGCTGCGCTTCTGCAACGGCGGCGGCCTCTCTCTCGAGCGGCTGAAGCTGCCCGAAGCGCCGCAGGACGGCCGCCTCTACCGGGTTTACGCGCCGGGAGGGTTCCTCGGCATGGGGGAAGTGCAGGCCGAAAAGGACATCCTGGCCATACGCTGTATTGTGGGAGGCAGAACGGTTTGTTTATCGATGAAGTAGATCGGAGCGCCCCGCTCGCGCTGGCGCTCGGCACCTTTGACGGGGTGCACCTCGGGCATCGGGCGGTGCTCTCCCTCGCGCGGGAGAATGCCTGTGGCCTTCGTCCCGCCGCCCTCTTTTTCACCCCGCATCCGCGCACCGTTTTGTGCGGCGCGGCACCCGGCCTGATCCTGACCGAGGCGCAGCGGGAGGCGGCGCTTCGCGCCGAGGGCATGCAGGAAATCATCCGGGTGGATTTTAAAGCGGTTCAGACCCTGTCGCCGGAGGTGTTTTTCCATCGGCTGACCGACGCGCTGCCGATCGGCATGCTCTGCTGCGGCTATAACTTCCGGTTTGGAAACCGGGGCGCGGGAGATACCGAAACGCTTTCCGCTCTCTGCCGCGCGGACGGCATCCGGTTTGCGGCAGCCGAGAAGGTGGAGCTGGACGGCGCGCCCGTCTCCTCAAGCCGGATCCGCACCTGCATCGAGCAGGGCGACATTCCGGAGGCGGAGCGGCTGCTCGGCCGGCCGCTGATCTACTCCCTCCGGGTGGAGAACGGCGACCATCGCGGCCGCACCATCGGCTTTCCGACCATCAATCAGCTGCTGCCGCCCGAGCTGGCGCGGCCGCGCTTCGGCGTCTATGTTTCGGAGGTGCTGCTGGAAGGCAAATGGTACCGGGCGGTAACAAACATCGGAATCCGCCCGACCTATCAGATTGCCCATCCGCAGTTTGAAACCTTCATCGTCGGCTTTCAGGGCGATCTGTACGGGGAGGAAATCTCCCTCCGTCTGCGGCAGTTCACCCGGCCGGAGACCCGCTTCTCCTCTCTGGAGGCGCTGAAAACCGCTATCGAGAGCGACCTCGCGGCGGCGCTGGCATTTGAGGAATAGCGCCTCCCGAGGCTTGAGAAGCCGCGCAATTCATGCTATACTGTCTATAAAGACTATAAAGAAAACATGCGGCCGCCCGGCTGCCGATTTTTTCTATAGCCGGGCAAACAGCTCAGAGGAGCACAAATCGAAAGGATGATATTCCAATGGCCAATCAAAAAGTCCGCATTACCTGCGACAGCACCTGCGACCTCTCCCCCGAGCTGGTGGAGAAATATGACATCCGGGTCAATCCCCTTTTTATCGTCATGCACGACCGGCCGCTGGCCGACGGGATTGAGGTCACCCCGGACGACCTCTTCGATTATACCGAGGCGACCGGCCTCCTTCCCACCACAACCGCACCGAATGTGCAGAATTTCATCGACTTTTTCACCCCCCTTCTGGAGGGGGATCATGCCATCATACATTTTACCATCAGCGCTTCGATGTCGACCGCGTACAATAATGCGAGGCTGGCCGCGGCCGAGCTGTCCAACGTGTATGTGATCGACTCCAAAAACCTCTCAACCGGGTCAGGGCTGCTGGTTCTCCGCGCAGCCGAGATGGCGGCCGCCGGGATGGAGGCGGGCGAGATCGCGGCTAAAATCTCCGACCTGACCGATTATGTGGACGCCTCCTTCATCGTGGACACACTGGAATACCTGCATAAGGGCGGACGCTGCTCGGCGGTGGCGAAATTCGGCGCCAATCTGCTGAAGCTCAAGCCCTGCATCGAGGTCAGAGGCGGCGCGATGGGCGTCGCCAGAAAATACCGCGGCAAGCTGGGCGACGTGCTGGTCGAGTACACGGCGGATCAGCTCCACGACCCGGCGGACATTGATACCAGCCGGATTTTCATCACCCACACCGGCTGCGACGCCGCAACCGTCGCACGCGTGACCGACAAAATCCGTTCGATTCTTCCGTTTGACGAGATCATCGAAACGCGCGCCGGCTGCACCGTCTCCTCCCACTGTGGGCCGGGGACGCTGGGCGTACTCTTCTTCCGCAAGTCGCCGCTCAAGGCGTAAGGCCGCCGCGGCCGAAGGAGGCTCACCCGCCGCCCTGCCTCCATCTGACGACCATACGCCCTGTCCGCTGCCAGATCACAGCGGACAGGGCGTATTTCCTTCCCCTTTCCCAAAGCAATGGAGAGAAAACCGCTTTTCCCCTTTGCCGAAAAAAGCCGAACTCTCCCCACCGAAAGGCTGATTTGATGAAGAAAAAATATCTTGCAATCCTCTACATCCTGCTGTCCGCCTTCTGCTTCGCTCTGATGAGCCTCTTTGTGCGGCTGTCGGGCGACCTCCCCTCGATTCAGAAAAGCTTTTTCCGCAACTTTGTCGCGCTGGGCGTGGCGACCGTCATCCTCCTGCGGCAGAGGAAGGCCGGCACCGGCATGCACCGCGGCGCGTGGAAATACCTTTTCATGCGGGCGGCCTTTGGCACCGTCGGGCTGCTTTGCAATTTTTATGCCGTTGATCACCTCGTGCTGGCCGACGCCTCCATGCTCAATAAGATGTCCCCCTTCTTTGCGGTTTTGTTCAGCTTTTTCCTGCTGAAAGAGCGGGTGACCCCTTTCCAAGCCGGGATGGTCGCGGCCGCCCTTGCCGGAAGTGTGCTGGTCGTTCGCCCCTGCTTCTCCAACGCCGAGCTTTTGCCCGCGCTGATCGGCCTTTGCGGAGGGATCGGCGCCGGCGCGGCCTATACCATGGTGCGGAAGCTCGGCGAGCTTGGCGTGCGCGGTCCCTTCATCGTTTTTTCCTTCTCTCTGTTCTCCTGCGCGGTGACTCTGCCCTTCCTGATCGCCGGGTACGTCCCGATGAGCGGGAGGCAGACTGCGCTGCTGCTTCTGGCCGGGCTGGCCGCGACCGGCGGACAGTTCTCCATCACGGCCGCCTACTGCCGCGCCCCGGCGAAGGAGATTTCGGTTTTCGATTACGCGCAGATCCCCTTTTCCGCCCTGCTGGGATTCCTGATTTTCGGGCAGGTGCCCGACGCGCTCAGCTTCGCCGGCTATGCCGTCATCATCGGCAGCGCGGTGCTCCTCTTTTTCTACAACACGCGGTGGAGTGCCGCCGCCCGAAACCCGATGCCCTGAGAAAAGCTTCCCCTGCAAAGGACAAGCGCCGCATGCGAGTCGGACTCGCATGCGGCGCTTTTTTAAGTTTTTGTCCTTTTGCTCCGGGTCAAATCAACTGCCCGAGACAATTTTGGAGCGCAGCTCCACCACGTCGGAGACGGTCAGCCGATAATCCCCATCAAGATCGCCGGCCATAAAGCTGTAGGCATCGTACCCGCTCGGCCCGTCGATCACCATCTGCCGCAATGCCACCACGTCGGAGACGGTGATCTTCCCGTCCCCGTCGACATCGCCGTAAAGGTCGCTGTAGTCGATTTCCGAGGTCAGAGGCAGCAGCCTCTCCTCTTCCCCGACGGTGCAGGAGATATCCGAGAGGGTCGCCGACGTATTGCTCGTACCCACGCCGCTGGTGACATAAACGCCGATCTTCAGGCCTTTTGCCCCCGCGAAGGAGGCAGGAAGCGTACCGTCGGCGATTTTTTCAAACTGCACGCCGTCGTAGCTGTAATAGGCCGTAAATCCATCCGCCCGCTTCTCCAGCCGCAGCCAGGCCGGCGCGTCCTTTTGCGTATCCGCCACAGCCGGCTCCTGATAGCCGCCTTCGTACCGCAGCGCCTCAAAGCAATTGTTGGTGCCGGAGACCCCGAGACCGTCGTGATACCGGCGCATGGCCGCGATCATGTTATTCGTATCGGTCATGGCGTAAAGCGCAACCGTCTGAAAAACGCTGTCAAAACCGCCGGTCGTTTTGACCGTGAGAGTGAACGTCTCCTCCTCAATCGTTTGATAGAAGATGTTGGTGATGCCCGAGTTTTCGCCCGGGTCGCCGCCGGTCATGGTGAGGGTGAGGCGGCCGTCATTTTCGACCTTAACATTCTCCGGCCGGGGATTCTGAATCTTCCAGTCGGGGGATACCTCCCGCTGCGGGAGGCCGGCAGTAATTTCCACCTTGTCGAAAACCGTATCGTCAAAGTAGGAGGAGACGGTCACCTCCGCCCGGCCGGCATTGACCGCACGCAAAGCGCCGTCCTGCCCCACCTCGACGATTCCGCTATTGGAGGAGGTGTACCGCAGCGCCGGCACAGCGTCGACGTCGCCGGTATATCTGACCGAAAGGTTCATGCTGTCCCCCACCGTCATGCGGGTGTCGGGCGTCAGAATCTCCACCTTGCTGACCCCTTTCAGCTCGGTGTCGGCCGGCAGCAGCCGAAGAAGGAAGCCGCCGCCCTTTTTGATCTGCACCGGCATGCGGGTGTCGGCCGTCACCTCGGACGCACTGACCGTCAGCTCGGTATTCGTCGCGCCGTCGTTATACAGCACGGCGGTATAGCGTTCTCCCGCCTTTAAGAAGGAGAAATCCAGCTCAATTTCCTTATCCCGGTTGGCCATGCCGGAGACAACCCACTCTCCGCCCGCGCGGCGCGCCAGCGTCAGATCGCTGCCCACCTCTCCACAGAGGAAGCGGGTTTCCTCAAAGCTGGCGGGAAAATCCTTCAGCAGAGAGGCATAGGGCGTCTTTTCCGGGTCATTGCAGGAGAGTGCGAGGGTGTGCAGGCCGTTCGGCACAATGTAGCCCAGCGCCAGCTGAAAGCCCATGCGCACCTCGCTGCCGCGGGGAATCAGATACTCGGTGATATCGGCCGCGCCGACCGCCAGCCGCGTGTATCCGAGATAGACAAAATCATTGGCGGTCACCGGGCCGTACTCCTGCCCGCGGATGGCCTCTCTGGTCAGGACATTGGGATGGGTGCGCAGTTCTCCGGTCGATTTGTTCGCGCCGTGGCAGTTGATAACCAGCCCGAGTTCGGCGCACTCGCGATAGATCGTGTCGTAGAGGCGCAGGGTCTCCTGATTCTCATTATCGAAAAAGTCGACCTTGATCCCGGCGATTCCCTTGGCCGCCCAGTCGGGCAGGCGCGCCGCCCGCCGCTCGGGGGTGCTCAGATCTTTCGAGTGCACCCAGACAAGCAGGCCGACCCCTTTCGCCTTGGCATAGGCGGCGATCTCCTCAAAATGGTCGTAATAGCCAAGATACCTGCTCCCGTCGGAGGCGGACGGCTGCCACCCCTCATCCAGCAGATAGTAGGGCCAGCCCATCTCGACCGCAAAGTCGATATAGGCCTTGATCACTTCCGGATTCTGCTGTTTGTCGCGCTGCGAGCCAGAGAAGGCGTCATCCAGCCAGCTCCAGGCCACGGCACCCGGCTTTACAAAGGTATAATCGATCGTCTCATCCGGCGGGTCGCTCAGATCCTCCGCCATGTGGTTTTCCATAATCGCGGCCAGATCGCCGATCACCGCAAACCGCCAGGGAGTCACCCCCTTCGACAAATCGACCGCACCCTTCTGCTCGGGCGTAAAGCTGTAGGAAAGCCGGGTGTTTTTCCCAACGGCCGCGGCCGAAAAGCCGCTTCCGGCATAGCTGCCGTCCAGATTGGCTTCACTCAGCAGAACATAGCAGCCGCCGGCCGTCTTATACAGCAGCGGCATATTGAAAAGCGAGGAGGAATCGCCCGGCAAGTCGGAGGCAGGGCTGTTTTCATACAGCGTCTCGTAATTCACCGACCACCAGCGGGAGTGGCAAACCGTCCAGTCCCCGGCCAGCGTGTAGGAGGAGGTCTCTCCCGACACCTGCGCCGCACCGAGATCATAGCGGTACGCCACGCCATTGTCAAAGCAGCGGAACACCACAATGCCGGTCTTTCCCGAAGCTGCCGTCAGGCGCACCTGCACCTCGTACCCCGTGTAGGAATAAACCGACTCCTTGGCCACTGCGACGGTATAGCTGTCGGTTATTTTACGCGCGGAAGAGGACTTTGCCGAAACGACTCCGGTCGAAAAATCCCCGACATCCGCCACAATTCCGAGCGCGGAAGGGAGGATAACCGTCTCCCCCGCGCGGGTCACGGCATAGCGGGGCGTTCCGTCCTCCAGCCCGAAATAGAGGGCTATGCTCCCGTCGGGAGAGGTGCAGAGCCGACTCATATAATCGGCCGGCGGCGTTTCTTCTGCACCGGCCGGGGTCAGCCCGAGCGGCAGGGTCAAAAACATGCTCAAAAGCAGAGCGATCATCCGTTTGCAGTGCATTTTTTAAAAGACCTCCAACACATCAAATTTCCGAAATCGGTAATTTCAATATACCGAATCCCTGCAAAAAGGACAATCCGTTTTTGTATTCTAAAATTGTAAAAATGTTTCCTTTCTTT
This sequence comes from uncultured Oscillospiraceae bacterium, assembly GCA_900543525.1. Classification (GTDB taxonomy): domain Bacteria; phylum Bacillota; class Clostridia; order Oscillospirales; family Acutalibacteraceae; genus UQRS01. Next base: position 13,870 of record UQRS01000013.1, on the reverse strand, counting down.
TTACCGCCGCACGCCGTCCTACGGACATCCCCTTGCGGCGGCGCGCCCCGTCTGGTATACTGAAGGACGGATAATTCCCGACGCCGGCAGCCCGTCCGGCGGGACTCTGCCGGGAGAAAGGAGGGCTTTCCCATGCCCAGAAACTGCGCCGGCGTGCAGATCGGGGAGACCAGGCGTGAGTTTCCCTTTCGTGCCTTTGTCAACGATTTCATCCCGACCTACAGCCACTGGCACGCCGAGTATGAGTTTGTCATGGCTGTGCGCGGCCGGATGGAGGTTTCGGTCGGCGGGCGCAGCTATCTTTTGCCGGAGGGCGGGATCATGATGGCCTGCCCCGGCGATATTCACGGCATCGTCGCCTCCAACCACTCGCGCTATGTGGTGCAGTTTCTGCCCGAGCTGATTGAAGGCCCCTTCCTCGACACGAGGGAGGCGGCCGCTTTGCACCACATGGTCGACAGCCTCCCGCGTACCAGCCTCTCCTGGCCGGAGGAGACGAGGGGAAAAATCGCCCAGCTGATCACCGAGCTGACCGAGGGGGAAAACGCCGGCCTCTCTCATCGGCTGTTTGTGCAGTCGCGGATTTTCGAGCTGATGAATCTGCTGGTCAGCGAAATCCCGGAGGAGGCCGATCAGCACACCAAAGCCAGCCTCTATCAGAACAAGTCGGCGCTCGACCGGCTGGCCGTCGTCCTCGACTATGTCAAGCTGCACTATAACGAGTCCATCCCGATCGAGAAGGCGGCCGCACTTTTGGATATTACGCCCAACCATTTCATCAAATTCTGGCGCAGGTACATGGACATCTCCTTCCACGCCTATCTGAACGAGTACCGGATCAGCCGGGCCATGCACCTCTTTTTCAACACAACCGGCCCGATTTACGAAATTGCCTATACCGTCGGGTTTGAAAACGCCAAAACCTTCAGCCGGGTTTTCCGTCAGGTGACCGGCATGACTCCGGGCGCTTACCGCGCGCTGCTGGCGGAGTATGAATAACCTCCGGCCAAAACGGCGCACGGACTTGCCTTTTTTCAAAATGAAGCGTATAATAAGTTATTCGGCCGCGGTGCAAGACCCGCTTCGGCCGCATATCCGATCTTTTTAAGGGAGGCATTTCATCCTATGTATTTCAACTATTATATCCCGACCAGAATCCTGTTCGGCAAAGGACAGCTCTCCAACCTGCATAAAGAGAAGCTGCCGGGCAAAAAAGCGCTGATTGTCATTTCGGCCGGCAAATCGACCCGTGCGAACGGCTACCTCGCCCGGGTGGAGGAGCAGCTTGACCTTGCCGGAGTTTCGCATGTGGTATACGACAAAATCCAGCCCAACCCCACCAAGGACAGCGTGATGGAGGGTGCGGCTCTGGCCAAGGCGGAAGGCTGCGATTTCTGCGTCGGCCTGGGCGGCGGCAGCAGCATTGACGCCTCCAAGGCGATCGCCGTCATGGCGACCAATCCGGGAGATTACTGGGACTACATCCCGGCCGGCAGCGGGAAAGGACAGCCGCTGGCCGCAGAGCCGCTTCCGGTTGTGGCCATCACCACCACCGCCGGCACCGGAACCGAGGCTGACCCCTGGACCGTCACCACCAAAGAGGATACCAATGAAAAAATCGGCTACGGCTGCGACGCCCTCTTCCCCGTACTGTCGATCGTCGATCCCGAGCTGATGACCACTGTACCGCCCATGCTGACCGCTTATCAGGGCTTCGACGCCCTCTTCCACAGCACAGAGGGGTACATCAACAACACCCACTACAGCATGAGCGACCTCTACTCTCTCAAGGCGATTGAGCTGATTGCCGCCAATCTGCCGAAGGCGGTCAAGGATGGAAAAGACCTTGACGCACGGGCGGCCGTGGCGCTTGGCAACACCCTTTCCGGCATGGTGGAATCCACCTCCGGCTGCACCTCGGAGCACTCGATGGAGCATGCGATGAGCGCCTACCACCCCAATCTGACCCACGGCGCGGGGCTGATTATGATCAGCCGGGCCTACTACACCCACTTTGCCAAGACGCACGCCTGCGACGACCGAATGGTGGAGATGGCGCGCGCCATGGGCAAAAAGGACGCCTCCGACCCGATGGACTTTGTCGACGCGCTGGTCGAGCTGCAAAAGGCCTGCGGCGTGGACAACCTGAAGATGTCCGAGTGGGGCCTTACCAAAGAGCAGATTCCCGACTATGCCCGCTGCGCGAGGGAGACGATGGGCGGCCTCTTCGAGGTGGATCCGGCGCCCCTGTCCGACGAGGACATCATCCGCATTTTGGAGGAATCCTACCGCTGATCCGGACAGGCGCCTTCGGAAATCTCCGGATATTTTAAGACATTATAAAAGCACGCTTTGTCCTTACGCAATCGGACAAAGCGTGCTTTGTTTTTACTATAAGTAAATCAAACTGCCGCAAAAGGGAGGGTTATCCCTGCTCCAGCCGGCGAACCGTGCTCCCCTCCACCAGCTTGGTGTCAATCACAATCTGCTGTGGAGCGGCTCCCTCCTCCCGCATCAGGGAGATCAGCACGTCCACCGAAGTCACCGACATCCGCCCTTTGTAAGAGCTGATGGTGGTCAGCGGAAAGGGAAACTGCATCCTCGACTGAATATGGTCAAAGCCGACGATCGAGCAATCCTCCGGCACGCGCAGACCGCGCGCCTGCAGATCGGCCCAAAGACTCCAGGCCAGCATGTCGCTGAACGCAAACACGGCCGAGAAGCGAACCCCTTCTGCATGCAGCTGATCCAGCAGCGCCCCGCAGTCGGAGACGGTCACCGGCAGCTCCCGGATCAGAGCCGGGTCGGGCGCAAGTCCCCGTTCGGCATAGGCGCGGCGGTATCCGGCCAGCCGCTCCCGCGCGCTGGAGATATAGGCCGGCCCGCCAATCATCAGAATGTCGCGGTGTCCCGCGTCCAGAAGGCAGCCGGTCGCCTGATATCCGCCCAGCTCGTCGTTGCAGACCACATAGCTGACCTCCTCCCCTTCAAAATGGCGGCCGATCAGCACAAAGGGAATCCCCGTCTCCCGCAGCAGGGCGAGATTTTCTCCGTCCGACTGGGCGGGGCACCAGATAATGCCATCCACGTTTTTGTTGAGCGCCGTTTGAATCGCCTTGCGCTCCAGCTCGGAATCCTCATCGGTATTCAGCAGGAAGGAAACATACCCGTTCGCCCGGGCATAGGCTTCAATCTCCTTCATCATGATCGCAAAGTGCGCGTTGGATACATCCCCCAAAATCACCGCGATGGTGTTGGTGTATCCCAGCCGGAGAGAGGCAGCCAGCGTGTTGTTGATATACCCCATCTCCCGCGCGGTGCGCTGAATGCGTTCCCGGGTCGCGGGGGCAATATCCTCCTTATCGCGGAGGGCGCGGGATACCGTGTTGATGCTGTAGCCCAGCGCCGCAGCCAGATCCTTGAGTGTGACGGGTGATTTCCCGCCGGGATGCTCCTTCATGCGCAAAAGCCTCCTTCAAGCCGCAAAAACGGATGAACAGGGAGCGGTCGGAGAACCAATCGGCAAAGGCCGCCGATCAGAATGTCCCGACCCGCTTCTCCTTAATCGACCGATACAATATCGTTCATGTATTTTTCAGTGTATCAGTTTTTGCGCGTTTTGTCCAGTATGTCGCGCAAAAATTCGGCCCGGAGGCTGCATTTTCGGGAGGAAGCACATCTCTCCACCGGTTGAAATCGGTAGGAGTTGTGCCAGATTTTGACCCTGTTTGCGTCGAAGAAAAGCCGTTTTCTTTAAAAAATGATTGTTTTTGTCCCCAAAAGGATTGTTCCTGCTCTGGATTTTTCCCAAAACAGGCAGTACAATAAGCACAGGATGTTTTTTAAAAATACCCATCGGCTCGAACACATACGCGATACACCCGTGTCAAGAAAGGAAGGATCCCCATGCGATTTCGAAAACTGCTCTGTGCACTGCTTTCGGCCGCGCTCTCCTTGTCCCTGCTGATGCCGGCCGTCCTGGCAAAAGCCTCCCCCAAGGCGGAGATTTACACCGGCGTTTTTGGCGACATCCGCGTGCAGATTCTCTCCCCCACCCTCATCCGACTGGAGGTAAAAGGCCCCGGCGGCTTCGAGGATCGGGAGACGTTCCACATTGTCAACCGCACCGACTGGCCGGGCGCGGCGGTCACAGAGACCTCCGCCAACGGGACAGCCGTGCTCACCTGCTCGAATTTTGAAATCCGGCTGCCCGAAACCGCCTCCTCCCTTGCGGAGGTCTCCATCCTCCGGGACGGCGGACGGACGTGGCAGTTTACCGGCCTTCCGGAAAATAAGGTTGCTCTGCCCGACCCGGATGTGGCGGTCGACTTTTTTGAAATTGCCGACACTCCCCGCGTCGTCCCGTCGGAGGCAGGCTTCACCCCGTCCGAGTCGACCGACAACAACGGATGGGATCTCTCCAACGACGCCGACGACCTCTATGTCTTTATGCCCGATGCCGAAACGCAGCAGGCGGCCTCCCGCCAGCTGCGGCAGGACTTTGTTGATCTGACCGGCAAAAGCGAAACGCTGCCGCTGCAGGCCTTCGGCGCCTGGGACAGCCGGTGGTACGCCTATAATACCGAGACCGCGCTGGCGCAGATCGACAGCTATCATAACCGGAATCTGCCGCTCGACATGCTGGTGATCGACACCGACTGGCGCGACTCCTCCGGCGGCACCGGGTACAACATCAACACCACCCTCTTCCCCGATATGTCGGAGTTTATCAACCTCGCCCACCGCAAGGGTGTAGGCCTGATGTTCAACGACCATCCCGAGCCGACCACGACGAACGGCGTCTCTAACAACGTGCTGAACGCCGACGAAATCAACTTCCGTTTTTCCAACCTGACCAATATTTTAAAGCTGGGCGTAGACGCCTGGTGGTACGACCGCAACTGGTGGACGACGATCCAGCCGATAGAGGGCTTCACGCATGAGGTCATCGGCGCGGCGGTCTATGCCGACGCGTTCCACAGCGTCTATCCCAATCGGCGGCTGCTTATGATGAGCAACATCGACGGCATCTACAACGGTGCCTTCAACGGCGCGGCCAACATTGCCGCCCACCGCTATTCGGTCGAGTGGACGGGCGATAATGAGGAGCATCAGGGCACCATTCTGCGCGAAATCTCCAACATGCTGAAGCGCGGCACCGACGCCGCTATCCCCTACACCAGCGCCGACCTCTGCGCCCATCAGACCCAGCTGGACAGCATGACCGAGGAGGAGTACATCCGCTGGATTCAGTTCGGCGTGTTCTCCCCCATCTTCCGCCCGCACGTCACCTACAGTGAGATTGGCCGCATGCCCTGGTATTACGGAGACAATGCGGTAAACGCCTATCGCGACTATGTCAACATGCGCTATCGGCTGCTGCCGGTTTTCTATGCCCTGTCGAACGAGAGCTACAACACCGGCATGCCGATTTTCCGCGAGATGACCTTTGATTATCCCGCGTATGCCGAGGCCAACCGCGAGGATCAGTACCTGCTTGGAGAGGATATCCTGATCGCCCCGGTGGTCGAGGACATCGACCTTCTCCCGACCGACTGGCTGACGGCGGAGGATGGAACTCCCGGCGCAACCGTCCGGTATTATAATAATAAGGAGATGTCCGGCACTCCCGTAAAAACCGAAACGATCGGGCAAATCCTGCTTGAGGCGGCGGATAACGCCCCGTCCGAGGGTGTGAACGCCGACAATTTCAGCGCCGTATATACCGCCACCCTTACCCCGGACACCGACGTCCGGCTGCAGCTCATGTCGGACGACGGCTCGCGGCTCTATCTCGATGGGGCGCTCGTCATCGACAGCTGGGGCGACCATGGGGTCAACAGCGTGGTCGGCGAAAAGGTGCTGGAGGCCGGAAAGACCTATGACCTCCGCGTGGAATACTACGACGCGGGCGGCGGCGCCGTGCTGCGGCTGCAGACGCTCTATGCCGACGGCTTCGGCTCCCGGCGCAGCGTCTGGATTCCGGAGGGAGAGTGGATCGACCTCAACAGCGGAAAAAGCTACTTCGGCCCCGCAACCTATGAGATTGCCTGCGCAATCGAGGATTATCCCGTTTTTGTCCGCAGCGGCGCGGTTGTGCCCCTCGCGGATGAGACCCTGACCACCGCCAGCTCCAAGTATGACTGGAGCCACATGACCCTCGACCTCTACCCCTCCGCCACCCAGCAGGGGGAGAGTGTAATTTACGAGGATGACACGACCTCCAACGCGTATGAGACGGGGGCGTATCGCACCACCGCGCTCTCCACCGCGTTTGACGCCGAAACCAACACCCAGCTTCTGCATATCGGGGCGGCCGACGGCAGCTTCGAGGGAAAAAAGGCCTTCACCAAGCGGAGCTGGACGGTGCGCATCCACGCGGCAGAGGGGCTTGGCGCGCTGCAATCGGTTACGGTTGACGGCAAGGCGGCCGATTTCACCGTTCTGGAGGCTGACCCGGACGCCCTCCCGTTTGAGGTAGAGGGCGGCGCGGCCGACGGCCGGGTTTATACGGTTACTTTCACGGCCGACGTCTCCAAAGAGAGTGAGGTCCGCGCTGTTTTCTCGGCCGGCGGAAAGGCCGCGCCCGACTACCGCTATTCAGAGAAAGGCGCGCTGGCCGCGGCACGCACGGTCACCCGCACGGTCGAGCTGCAGGAGGCCGCGCCTACAGTGAATCTTTCGGCCGACAGCACCGACTGGATTTACGTCGGTCACGCCGCGCGCCCCAGCCGTTTTCCGGGAACCGGAACCATCGGCAAGAAAAACACCGATCATCACACGATCCATTTTTCGCAGTTCGGCGCAAACCTGATGATTTTCTACGACTGCCTGTCCGCCTTCAGCTGGGATGACGGCGACGCCCTCTTCCCCAGCGCGGTCAACACCCGCCGCGGCTTTAACAACAACCAGCAGAACGGGTATTATGAAATCAGCCTCGACGCCGACGCCGGAGAAAATGAAGCCCACATCTTTATGGGGGTATGGAAGGCCAAGGCTGTGCTGGAGGTCTTTGACGACACCGGCGCCACGGTCGACCGGTTCGAGATTGAGAACCGCAGCGGCCCTGTCCTGAAGGACATCGTGGTGCGCTATACCGCCGACGGCCCGGCCACTCTGCATGTACGGTGCAGGCTGGATACCAAATACGAAAGCGGCGGAAACAACACCTTCGTCACCGCCTATGTCCGTCGGCTCTCCGAGCCGGAGGATTATACCGAGCCGTTCGAGCTGACCGTCAGCTCCGACTGCGGCGACCGCGGCACGCAAAGCGGAGACATCCGGTTGGCCTTCTCCGCCAACCGGGAAGTGGAAGGCTATCTGATACGCGCGAACGACGGCGCCTGGCGGGAGGCGGCTGACGGCTATACTGTATGGAAAAACGGCGTCAGCAACCTCGAAATCTGTGCCAGATTTGCGGACGGCAGCCTGTCTGTGCCGCAGCTGTATCAGGTCAGGCGCACCGGGCAGCTGACCGGCGACATGGATAACAGCGGCAGCCTCACCGTCTCCGACGTGGTGGCGCTGCGGCAGCTGATCGTAAACGGCACGACCGACCCGAAGGAAATTGCGGCGGCCGATCTGACCGGCGAGGGCGCGCTCACCGTCTCCGACGTTATTGAGCTTCGCCAGCGCATCATCGGCTAAACCTTCCGCAAACGCAGCAAAAGGAGGAGACCACTCACTCCCCCGCAGGCTTCCAACCAAAGCGGCAAAAACGAACAGGAAAGCAAGAGCGCCCCCTGACGCAGTATGACAAACCTGCGTCAGGGGGCGCTGTCATGTCGGGAGAAAAAAGGGCAAGGGAGCGCAAAAAAGCCGATTCCGCTCAAAATAAAAGGCGGCACAGCCGACCCTCCTTTCCCTGAAGCGCTATATTTTCCGCACGGCCGTACGATCGTACGGCCGTTTTTATATTCCCCGCAAACCGGAGAGATGTGCCGCGTGCCGCCTCTGCCCGGGCTTTTGGCAGCCGCAATTTTTATTTTAAAACCGCGTTTTGGGAGGGATGGGTGCGGCGGCCGAGCATGAGAATGTGGATAGAAGTTGTGTATACCGACAATTTTTGTCTTATAAATATCAATTTTTTGTTGTTCTATTTCAAAGCTTCCAGTATTCTTTTAAGTGTAGAGGAGGGGGAATTATGAAAACAGAGAGCAAAGCAGCCCGACTTAAAAAAACGATTTTAAAAAGGATTTTCTGCCCGGTTTTGGGAGTGATCTGCATGGCCAATATGTGCATACCCATCCTTGGTGCCGCCGCATACGACGCGCCGCAGGAGGCGCAGAACCTTACAAAATACATCAACATGCGCATCGGCGCCGACGGCGTCAGCAATACGGTTATCGGCCCGCAGCGCCCCAACGCTTCGGTCAACCCGTCGCCCGACACCAATCCGAAAAACGGATGCACCGGTTATCAGAGCGACGGCAAAATCCGGGGATTTTCCCAAATACATGTGAGCGGCACCGGCGTAACCAAATACGGGCAGTTTCTGGTCTCGCCCCAGGTCGGGCTTTCCACGCGGCTGGACAGCCACGACTCGGACAAGGCGAACGAAAAGGCGGCCTGCTCGGAATACAGCGTGACCCTTTCGCGCTACGGCATCGACTGCGCCTTTACACCGGCGGAGCATTCAACCATCTATAAATTCACCTATCCAAAGGCGGAAAAGGCCAGCCTCCTGATCGACGCAGCGCACAATCTGGCAGAGGTCAACGCCACCGATGTGAAGCTGTCGGTTGAAACAACCAAAGACGGACGGACGGTTATCACCGGGTCGGGGTATTATGCCGGCGGCCGCGGCCCCGGCTTTATGCCCGGCGGCTGGGGAGAGGGACACAGCCTCTACTTCTATGCGGTCGTGGACAAGGCGGCCGAGACAACCGGCGTATATACGCCGTCCGGCACAAAACCGGGCGTAAGCAGCCTCGGCCCGGTCGACGTCACCGACCGCACGGGAGGCATGGGCGCCTACCTTACCTTTGATACAACGGCAGGCGAGGAGATTCTGCTGAAAATGGGCTTCTCCTTCAAAAGCGTCCAGCAGGCGCAGAAATGGCTGGAGGAGGAGATTCCCGCCTGGGATTACGACGCCGTCCGGGCAGAGACCGAGCGGCAGTGGAATCAGGAGCTGAATAAAATTGTCATTGGCGGAGATATTTCCGAGACGGACAAACAGCTTTTTTACACCGCCGTTTACCACGCGCACCTCATGCCGCGCGACCGTACCGGAGATTTTGAGCAGTACGGCAGCGCCGATATGATCGACGATCATTTTGCGCTCTGGGACACCTGGAGAACCCTTTATCCTCTATACACCATCACCAACCCGGATATTGTTGCCAAAACCGTAAACAGCTTTATTGCGCGCGCCAGAGTAAACGGAAGCGTGCGGGACTCCTTTGTCGCGGGAGTGGACATGATCGAGCAGCAGGGCGGCGACAACGTCGACAATGTAATTGCAGAGGCATATCTCAAGGGCATTGAGGGAATCAACTGGAACGCCGCATATAAAGTAATCCGGCAGAATGCAGAGGATTACCGCCTCGACTGGCAGGGGTGGGGCAAGGATGAGCCGGGCGACTCTTATTACAAGCGCCTCGGCTGGATTCCCGGCGATGTCTCCGACGTAGGTGTTTCGACCTGCTCCTATGCGTTGGAGTATGCCTACAACGACTACTGTGCGGCGCAGATGGCCAAAGGGCATGGGCGACACGGAGAATTATAACAAGTGGTTAAAGCGCAGCGAAAACTGGATGAACATCTGGAACCCGGATGTTACGGACAACGGGTATTCGGGCTTCATCTGGCCGAAGGCGGCGGACGGAAGCTGGATCTCCGACTCCGGCATGAGGGGGCCGGGCTACTGGCAGGGCTCCTGGAGCAAGTATTTTTATGAGAGCACCTCCTGGGCGTACTCCTTCTTTATGCCGCATGCGATTCCGCAGCTGATCGAAAAAATGGGCGGAGAGGAAACCTTCTGCAGCCGGCTGATGATCGGCCTTGAGCGGGGGTGGATCAATTTCGATAACGAACCCGCCTTTTTGGCGCCCTATCTGTTTGCTTATACCGGCAAGCCGTATCTGACGACCGACAGCGTGACCCTCCTTCGGTCGAGGTTTAATCTCAAAGGCGTGCCGGGCAACGACGATTCGGGCGCGATGAGCTCCTGGTACATCTTTTCCTCCATCGGCTTCTTCCCGAACGCCGGGCAGAACCTCTACTATTTCACAAGCCCGCGCTATCCGGAGACGACCATCCGCATGGACAGCGGTAAGACCCTGCGGCTGATTGCAAACAACCTCTCGGATGAGAATCGGTACATCCAGTCGATCACCATCAACGGCAAGCCGTATAAGAGCACCATGTTCACCCATGACGTCATCACCGCCGGCGGAGAAATCGTCTTTGAAATGGGCAGCACGCCGGTCGATTATGCGAAGGAGACAACCGCAAATATCACGGTGGCCGAAGTGGGGCTTGACGCAGTTTATCTGGACGGCACAAAGTGTGACGAGCGGCTGCACCTTACCGCGTTGGATCAGCTGAACCGCAGCGCCGGTGCAGGCAGCCCGGCTCTGGCGCCGGAGGGAGTGCGTTTTACCGGCGAGTATAAGGCGAACGGAACACTGGGCAGCCGCGGTTCCGGTTTCCTGTGGACGAACGGCGTACCGACCGCCTCCTCCGCGGGGAGCGGCGCCTGCGTCTGGAGCGACAGCGCCGAATTTTCGGTCACTTTGGAAGGCGACGCACAGCTGGAGCTGTATGTGGCCGGCAGCGCCGTTTTGGAGGTTTTCACTGCCGATCGGCAAAAGCTGGAAGAGGCCGCAATCTCCGGCACAGGGGGCGGCTGCCGGAAGGTCAGCCTGCGCCTCGGCTGCGGGAGGCCCGAAACCTTCACCCTCCGCCTGACGCCCGCCGCCTCGGGTGCAAACGCCCGGGTGAGTCTTGCTGCCGCGACCCTGCAAAAAATAGAGTGCTGCATCGTTTCCTTCGACTCGATGGGCGGCGGCGCCGTCCCCAATCAAGCGGTCGAGCGGGGCGGAAAAATCTCGCCGCCAAAGGCTCCTGAACAAAGCGGGTACAGCTTCTCCGGCTGGTACGCGGACGACGCGCTGACCATCCCGTGGGATTTTGAGCAAAGCAGCGTGGAGGCCTCCCTGACCCTGTATGCCGGATGGAAGGTGGAAAGCGGCGTCTTTATCAGCAAAATGCAGAATCCCGACAAGAACACTGTGATTGATTTAAGCGGGTACAGGGATTGGATCCATTTTGGAGATTCGAGCCACGATGTCATCCACTGCGACCGCAAAAATCTGTCGGAGGATATGCGCGCCTTCGGCTCTGTGATCAGCGTAAACGGCCTGCGGGAGGAAAATGAGCACAACGCAAACCAGCCCTTTGCATTCACCTGGAGCGACGGTACGCCGACCGCGGCACAGACCCAGCCGAAACGCTATTTCTCCTGGGCGAGGGACGGGCTGGAGATGACGGTCACTGTGCCGGCCGGCGCTTACAGGGCGGATTTGTATCTCTCGGGCATCCGGTCAAGAGCAACCATTGAGATTTTGAATGCGGACCGGTCGGTGGCGGCCAAAGCGCCGCAGCTCTGGAGCAATACGGGAGAGACGCGGCAGTTCCGCGTCGTGCCGGTGCAGTTCCATTCGGCCGAGAAAAAGACATATATTATCCGGATGCTGGTGGATTTGAAAAAGACCGAGCCGGAGAATTACAGCATGGCGATTGCTGCCGCCACACTGCAAAAATCCGTTTGCAGCCTGTCCGCAGAATCCGGGGAAAACGGAACCGTCCGGGTGCGCGGCGGCGCGGTGCAGAATGTCGGCGAAACCGCGGTAGTTACGGCCACTCCGCAGCCGGGGTACCAGTTCGCCGGATGGGAGGTTGTCGGCGGCCAGCTGACGCTCGAAAACCCGATTCAGAATCCCCTGCGCTTTTCCATGCCGGACGGGGACGTGACTCTGCGCGCCGCCTTTACCGAGCTGACCGCCGCGGTAAAAGGGGTGGAAACGATTGCCACGCGTTCGACGATCGACCTCGTACAAAGCGGAAATGCGGACTGGGCCTACCTTGGAAAATCCGGCCAGCTGATTCAAAAAGCGAATGTGAAAAACAGCGCCTTTTCCGGCGCGGCGGCCGCGGTCAAGGGCGACTTGTCGCATGAGAATATGGATAACACCAATCCGGACTCTCCCTATTTCAACTGGACGGGCGGTACGCCGGAAAAGGCGGGCGATCAGGTTCGGGAGATTGTCTGGAGCGGCGAAGGCATAGCGTTTGGCTGTACCCTTCAGCCGGGGCAGCACGAGATGGATTTGTATCTTTCCAGCGTGCGCACCGGCGTCATCGCGGAGGTGCTAAATGAAGAAGGTCAGCGGATCCTGGCGCAGAAGCTCTGGAACAGTATGGGAGACTACAGACCCTATGAAAAAGTGACGCTGCTGTTCAACTGTAAGAAGGCGGAAAAGTTTACGATACGTCTGCTGGTGGATCAGACCGACATTCACGCCGACTGGTACAGTGTATCCTTATATGCCGCCGCCGTGCGCAACCACACGCACAGTGGAGAGGCGGCCGGCTGGTACAGCGGTGCCGACGGACACTGGCACCAGTGCCTCTGCGGCGAGGTATTGGGGCAGACGGCGCACACCTCCGGCGACTGGATTCTCAACCATGACGGCAAGGGCGGACACAAGGAGTGTCTAATCTGCCGCTATGTGACCGAGGCGATGAGCCTCTCTCCAGGCGACGTGGATGGAGACGGTGCCGTGACCGTATCGGATGTGGTGGCGCTTCGCCAGCGGATTGTATCCGGCGTCTGGAGCGGATGGGAATTTGCCGCCGGAAATCTGGACGGAGATAATTTGCTCACTGTATCGGATGTGGTAAGTTTGCGCAAGCGCATTGTTTCGGGCGGCTGATTCCTCCGGCCGCCTGCCCGGCAAAGAAGGCCTCTTTGCCGGGCATTTTCATTTTTGCATATCCTCGGCGGCGGGAGGACAACGCGGCTGTTCGGGAGGGATGAAGCGACGTCCGGCTTTGTTTATCCTCGTTGTCGGAAGACCGAGACCTCTCCCCCGCTCTCTTTCGCAAAGCCGGAAAGGCCGCGGTAATCCACACCTCCCATGGGCAAAGCGACAGGCGTATATTTTCAGATCACCGACGCGTTTCCCGAATCGGACGGCGCGAAAACCTATGGCAAGATGGAATATGACGCGGAGGGGAAACCGGTTATTACCATCTCTATGGAAAGCAAAAACATTGTTTCCACCGCCTTTCATGAGCTGACCCATTGGATGAAGGACGTCGCGCCCGCTGAATGGGAGCGATATTCGGATTATGTAATGAAATGGATGGAAGAGAAAAACCAGACCACCACCGAGGCGCTGATTCAGGAATATATGGAGCGGTACGGCTTGGACGGCTTTGAAACCGACCGCGCAAAAGCGATCGAAGAGATCGTCTGCGACGCGTCCGAGGCCATGCTGGACGACAAAAATGCGGTGTTTGATTTTGCCGACCGGAACCGGGGAATCGCACAGAAAATTGTAGATTTCTTTACCGATCTGTTTGAAACGATACGCAATTATATCTCCGCGCACGGCAAGGCTACAGATATTGGCCGGGCACTTTCCCAGCAGGAGACGCTTGTGCGGGATATGCGCGATCTGTGGGTGCAGGCGTTTGATGCGGCAGTCGAGAACAACAAAACCGAAGCAACAAAAAACGCCGACCAGACGGCCGGCGAGGTGAGAAACAGTTTTGAAGGTTATGCAGAAGATGGAAGAGGAAAATATAAATCTAACTTTCCAAAAGGAACGCCCAAATTTGCAAAGTCACAAAAAGTGTT
>UQRS01000012.1 GCA_900543525.1 uncultured Oscillospiraceae bacterium | reverse complement strand
TTGTTATAGCTACAATCAAGTGTTGTAAGCTGAGTATTACGACTAACATCTAATTCGGTCAATGCATTGCTTCCTGCATGCAGCTTTTCCAGCGACGTGAAATATTCTATGCCTTGTAAACTGCAGATCTTTTCTCTGGGGGTGGGGTGGATTTCGGGCTCGTGTACCGGATGCGTATCAATATCAATCTCTTCCACCTTTGCAATCTCGCCTTCCGACAGCCAGCCGTCGCCGTTCAGATCGAACTTTCGCACATCACGAATAAATACCGGGTCAGGAAAATTTCCTTCGTCAATCCTTACGACCAGCGGGTCGTTTTCATCCTGTTTGATAATTTTCTCTCTGAGCAGGACAATGTCAGAGACCGTGAGTTTTCCATCCTTATCCATGTCGCCCAAGGCAAGTACCTCCTCCGTGGCATCGCCGCTCACAATTTTCTGCCGGAGGGCTACTACATCCGAAACCGAGAGCTTTCCGTCCTTATCCACATCGCCCAGGGCATATCCCTCGCTCGCGCCGCAAACGGCGGGGGAGGAAAACACCCCGATCATCAAAATCAGGCTTAAAGAAACGCAAATCGCGCCGAGAATTCTCCGCATAAGTCTAAGCCCCTTTCGTGATCACACACAGTAATCAGCCGTGTTTTGGTCGGACGCCGCTTTGCAAAATTTACTGCACGGGGAAGTGGCGGAGGAGAGGCCTTGCACGCCCATCCTTTCACAATCATTATACCGAAAAGCGCGCAAACCTGTCAATTGCAAATCGCACAAAAAAGTGACCGCGTTTTTGGAACCAATGGAGTATAAATAATGCAAGGTCAAAGCGCTTCCTCCCTGCGCCGGGCGCGGACTGCGTCAGAAGGGGGCTGGAAAAGCCGGTATTTATGCGGGTTTACCGGGAGTGGGCGCTGGGGCGGCGAGGTATCGAGACGGCAGGCTCCGGGACACCGGGCGCTGGGGCGGCGGGTTTGCCAGATGGCGAACGCCAGGATAGCGGGCGCCGGAGTGGTGAGGTATCGAGACGGCAGGCTCTGGAACACTGGACGGCAAGACTGCGGGTTTGCCAGACGCCAACCATCGAGATGGCAAAGCCAGTGGCGGCAAACATCGGGATAGCGAACACCGAGGCGCCGACCATCGGGATGGAGACTGGATGCCTCTCCCCGGAGGAGGGGAGAGTGCGGCAGGAAGGCAAATTCCGAAACAGCAAAGCCGGGGCGCCGACCATCAGGATAGCAAAGCCAGGGCGCCGACCATCGGGACGGAGGCTGGAGGCCTCTCTCTTAGAGAAGGAGGTTAGAGTACGGCAAGAAGGCAAATTTCGGGGGCTTTACTCCCTCGAAAACAGGGGAACAGGTTCGAGGGCAAAAAATATCCCCCGACCAACAGTCGGGGGTTCTCCTGACAAAAAAAAGAGCCTCCTTTTTTAAAGGCGGCTCTTTTCAAGATAATCCGGTATTTTTATGCGTCTGCGTTACTTCGCGAGCGCTTCCTCAACCGCGACCGCGCAGGCCACAGTGGCACCAACCATCGGGTTGTTGCCCATGCCGATGAGACCCATCATCTCCACATGCGCGGGAACCGAGGAGGAGCCGGCGAACTGCGCGTCGCCGTGCATCCGTCCCATCGAGTCGGTCAGGCCATAGGAAGCCGGGCCGGCCGCGACGTTATCCGGGTGCAGGGTACGGCCCGTGCCGCCGCCCGACGCAACCGAGAAGTAAGCCTTGCCGTTTTCACCCGCCCATTTTTTATAGGTACCGGCAACCAGATGCTGGAACCGGGTCGGGTTGGTCGAGTTGCCGGTGATCGACACATCGACATTTTCCTTCTTCATGATGGCCACGCCCTCCAGCACATCGTTGGCACCGTAGCAGCGAACCTTTGCTTTCTCCCCGTCGGAGAAGGCAGTCTCCTTCACGACCGACAGCTCGCCGGTGTGGAAATCATAATCGGTCTGCACATAGGTAAAGCCGTTGATCCGCGAAATGATATAGGCGGCGTCCTTACCGAGGCCGTTCAGAATAACCTGCAGCGGCACCTTGCGAACCTTGTTGGCGGTACGGGCGATACCGATCGCGCCCTCCGCCGCGGCGAAAGACTCATGCCCTGCGAGGAAGCAGAAGCAGCGAGTCTCCTCCTTCAGCAGCATGGCGCCGAGGTTGCCGTGACCCAGGCCGACGTTGCGCTGCTCGGCAACCGAGCCGGGAATGCAGAAGGACTGCAGGCCGATACCGATCGCGGCAGCCGCATCGGCAGCGTTGGTTACGCCCTTCTTCAGAGCGACGGCCACACCGATGGTGTAAGCCCAGACAGCGTTCTCAAACGCGATGGGCTGCACGCCCTTGACGATCGCTTCGACGTCAATGCCCTTGGACAGGCAAAGCTCCCGCGCCGCCTCGAGACTCTCGATCCCGTACTCGGCAAGGCATGCTTCGATCTTGGCCATTCTTCTTTCTTTGCCTTCAAATTTTACTTCGTTAGCCATAAAAGTTCTTCCTCCTTGTCCGTTACGTTTTTATTCTTCTCTCGGATCGATGTACTTGGCGGCATTCTCAAACCGGCCGTAGGTACCGACGTTCTTCTCATACGCCTCGTTCGGGCTGA
Source organism: uncultured Oscillospiraceae bacterium (assembly GCA_900543525.1). GTDB lineage: Bacteria > Bacillota > Clostridia > Oscillospirales > Acutalibacteraceae > UQRS01. Next base: position 32,430 of record UQRS01000012.1, on the reverse strand, counting down.
TGCCGTGGCGGATATCCTCCAGCATCTTGCCGACGCGGACGAACTGATAACCGATGACCTCGTTGTTCTCATCCAGAGCCATCTTGTTGACATAACCCTCGGCCATTTCCATATAACGAACGCCCTTCACCTTGGTCGAGAACATCGTGCCGACCTGCGAGCGCAGACCCTTGCCCAGATCCTCCAGCCCGGCGCCGACGACCAGTCCGTCCTCAGAGAAGGCCGACTGCGTACGGCCGTAGACGAACTGCAGGAAAATCTCCCGCATGGCGACGTTGATCGCGTCGCAGACCAGGTCGGTATTCAGACATTCGAGAAGGGTTTTGCCGGGCAGAATCTCAGCCGCCATAGCAGCCGAGTGGGTCATGCCGGAGCAGCCGACGGTTTCCACCAGCGCTTCCTCTACAATACCCTCTTTGATATTCAGGGTGAGCTTGCAGGTACCCTGCTGCGGCGCGCACCAGCCCACGCCATGAGACAGACCCGAAATATCCTTGATTTCGGCTGCCTTGACCCAGCGGCCCTCCTCCGGAATCGGGGCGGGACCGTGATGCGGGCCTTTTGCGACTACGCACATTGTTTCGACTTCATGTGAATAATTCATATTGGAGCTCCTTTCGGTTTGATGACATCCTCATAAAACGCGGAAAACCGCATCCTTTCCTATTATATCCATTCCGGGAAGAAAAAACAAGCCATAATCCGGCAAATTGCGAAAAGAATAACAATCTTATGGATTGTCCACAATTTTTTGTGGGAGGGCTGCGAGCCGCCTATCCAAAAACGCCATGGTGCGGGCGGTTCTCCGGCAATTTTCAAAGCGAGGCGGGGTGGCTTTTCAAAGACGGGAAAAGCACCGACCCAAAAGCCGGTGCTTTTTTCATAAAACGCGGCGGCAGACATCCGTTTAAAGATCGTCGCCGTCCTGTATCGGCAGGTCGAATCCGACCGGCTTTCCGGTATACATGCCATCGGGATCCGACTGACTCGGCCCCATATGGAGAATGGCCTGCAGGGCTGCAAAGTCATTGAGCGGCGCCTCGGAATGCCGATTGGCATTCTGCGGCTTTTTCGTATTTTTCTGTTTTCTGCTGCTGTTCATCCTGTTCTCCCCCCCTTTTTCAATTTTTATTTTGGTACAGTACCATCGGTTGACAAGGGCAAACACGCCTGACAACGCGTCTTTCCGGCGCTTTTTGTCCTTTTCACCTTGGCGAGCGCCAGCCCGCCTGCGGCTCAAAAACCAAATATCACTCGAAAATTCATCGCTGGCAGGTGCTTTGCAGTTTTGCCGGAGTAAAAATGTGTCTGGACAAGGAAAAGCACACAGGGAATACTGTTCGTATTTCCAAGTGCCTTGACGCAGTATGGGCGCATTTCTGCCCGGCAAAACCGTGTATTCCCTTGTCAACCGATGGTATTATTGTAAGCCAAAGGCGGCTATCTATTTTTGCCAATTTCTGATTAGAGTCCGGGCCTTTATCCCATAATAAAGACAAGCGGCCGAATCTGCCGCAGCGGGACTTGACAGACAGGGGAATATTGGTTAAAATTAGATTTGAATAAATATGTTCGGTTTTATACGTTTCGGCAAAAGAAATGGGGCAAAACGCGCGCCTCGGCGCGCGCCCCGATCACCCTGCTGAAGCGAATATGGATGGAGGCTGAAGGCCGGCAGCAGTAACTGCCGCACGCCGAAAGACAAGGCAGTGCAGCCGTCCGAAATGGCAGAGCAGCTGCCGTTTCGGGACGGTTTTTCTCATCCCAATTTCAGCCCGATGAAAAGCCCGACATCGTATGCTGCGCGTCGGCTTTTCTTTTATACCGGTACCCCGGTATCCCGATTCCGCATCGGGCGTTTTGCCTTTGCCTTTTCCCCTTTTTGGGGAGGCGAAAAAAGGGCCGCCCCGACCAAAAGCACGGTCGGCCGGGATTTCCGGCTACAAGATAACGTGTTTGCAGATTTTGCTGCAAACGGCAGCCTTACTGAAAATGCGTAGCCAGGCCACATCATAAAACACGGTATTCATTCGAGGGAGTTCCTCCCGCAAAGGGAAAGCGAAAAACGCAAAAACCGCGGAAAAAGCACCCGCTTTCCGGACAAAATTCAAAGCCGGCCGCTCTGCGCCGCGGCGGCAAACGAACACGAAATGCAGGGAAGAATTTCGTCCCTGCCGAAAACGGAAAAACGATTCCAAAAGGGCTTATCCGACCCGCTTTAAGCGGCCTTGCCCGTTGTCGAATCAGGATGACCGGCAGCTTTTCTCTTTTGGGAAAGCCAAACGATTCCGATCGGATTTTCCTATAAAAAATTCAACTTAAATATTTTTTGGCGCAGAGAAAAGAAGGTATTATAGAATGAGCGAAAACACAAACAATTCTACGCTCGCGGCCGCAGAGTCGGCCGCCACGGGAAAGCAGCAAAAATCCCGGCGCGGCCGCCCTTTCAAAGGGCAGAATGCGGCCAAGGGACAAAAGGCGCAGGCGGAGCAGAAGGCTTCCAAGGGGCAAGGCAAGGCACAGGCGGAGCAAAATCCCTCCAAAAAAGGGCAGAGCAAGGCGCAGAAAGGGCAAAACGCCTCCAAGGGGGCGCAGCAGAAGAAGAACGCCCCCGATAAGGAGCAAAGCAGGACTCCGGCCGGCGGACAGAAAAACCAGCAGAAGAAAAAACCGGAGCAAAAAAACGAAGCGGCGCCGGCAAAAACGCAGAAATCCGGCGGAAAAAGGCGGAACTCCACCTCCAAAAAAGGGGGCAAGCCCATCCGTATCATCCCGCTCGGCGGCCTGAACGAAATCGGAAAGAACATCACCCTGTATGAGTATAACGGGGAGATGATTCTGGTCGACTGCGGCATGGCCTTCCCGGACGAGGATCTGCCGGGCGTTGATATTGTCATCCCCGACTTCACCTATGTGCTGAACAACAAGGATAAAATAAAGGGCCTCTTCGTCACCCACGGGCATGAGGATCACATCGGCTCTATCCCCTATCTGCTCAAGGACTTCAACGTGCCGGTCTACGGCACCAAGCTGACCCTCGGCCTGATTACCGGAAAGCTGCGGGAGCATCGGCTGGATTCCTCCGCCAAGCTGATCGAGATGAAGCCGGGCGATACGGTGCAGCTCGGCGCCTTTTCGGTCGAGGCCATCCATGTCAACCACTCCATCCCCGACGCGGTGGCCTACGCCATCAGGACGCCGGCCGGCCTGATCGTACAGACCGGAGATTTCAAGATCGACACCACCCCCATCGACGGCGATACGCTGGACATCGCCCGCTTCGCCGAGCTGGGAAAGGAGGGTGTGCTGGCGCTTTTATCCGACTCGACCAACGCCGAGCGCCCGGGCTATACGCCGAGCGAACGCATTGTCGGAGACTCCTTCTCCACCCTCTTCAAGCGGGCGGACGACAACGGACAGCGGATCATCATCGCCTCCTTCTCCTCCAACATTCACCGCATCCAGCAGATCGTGGATGAGGCGGTTCGCTCGGGGCGCAAGGTGGCCGTCTCCGGCCGGAGCATGATCAACGTGGTCGGCATCGCCTCGGAGCTTGGGTACCTGAAAATTCCGGACGGAGTGCTGATCGACATCGACCTGATCCGTCGCTATAAGCCGGAGCAGCTGGTCATCATCACGACCGGCAGTCAGGGCGAGCCGATGTCGGCGCTCTACCGTATGGCCTACGGCGATCACCGCAAGGTCGAGATTGTCCCGGGCGACATGGTCATCATCTCGGCCACGCCGATCCCGGGGAACGAGAAGCTGGTTTCCAAGGTCGTCAACGAGCTGATGAAACTCGGTGCCGACGTGATTTATGAAAAGATGTATGACGTGCATGTTTCCGGCCACGCCTGCCAGGGCGAGCAGAAGCTGATGCTGAGCATTGTCAAGCCGAAATTTTTCATCCCCGTCCACGGCGAGCAGAAGCATCTGATCAAGCACGCCGGGCTGGCCTATGCCATGGGTCTGCCGAAGGAGAATGTCATCCTTCCCGACATCGGTCAGGTGATCGAGGTAAGGGAGAGCGGCATCAAGGTGGTCGACACCGTTCCGGCCGGCCGTGTGCTGGTGGACGGCTATGGCGTCGGGGACGTCGGCAGCGTCGTTCTTCGCGACCGCAAGCATCTGGCGGAGGACGGCCTCTTTGTCGTGGTAATCGCCATCGACTCCTCCACCGGAGAGGTGGTCTCCGGCCCCGACCTGATTTCCCGCGGGTTCGTCTATGTCAAAGAGTCGGAGGAACTGCTCGACCAGGCCAGGGAGGTTGCCTGTGACGTGCTGGAAAACTGCTATGTTACCGGCGTGCGCGACTGGGGCACCATCAAGACCCGGGTGCGCGACGGCATCTCCAAATTCCTGTATGAGCGCACCAAGCGCAGCCCGATGATCCTCCCGATCATCATGGACGTCTGATTTCTCGATCCTCGCAAAAGGGAGGGGCCTTTCCTTGAAACGGAAAAATGTCTGGAATATTTCCACCTTATATATTGTCATGATCGGCGTGATGATCGCACAGACCATCATCTCCTTTTTCTTCAGCAAGGGCATCTTTGCCATCATGCTCGTCTTTACCGTGACCGTCTCCGCCATCGCGATCTATCGCATGCTGAATATGCAAAGCTACATCCGCCGCACCTTCCGCACCCTGAGCGAGAGTATGGAGGCCTCCTCCAACATGCTCACCAAGTTCTCGGTGCCGGCGATGGTCGTCTCCGACAAGGGGGAGATTATCTGGTACAACGACGCTCTGCGGCGGAACATGCTGAACGGCAGCGACCTCCTCGGGCAGGACATCGGCAGCATTATGGATGAGAAGGCGCGCCGCTCTCTGGTAGAGAAAAAGCAGGCGCAGGTTGCCTATGGCGACAAGATCTTTTCGGTTTTCCGCAGCAGCGCAAATTATGAGGGGGTAAATCAGGCGGTTTACTTCTTCGTGGATGAGACAAAGCTCCTCCGCACGGCGGAGGAGTACGCCGCCTCCCGCCCGGTGGTGGCGATCATTGCCCTCGACAATCTGGACGAGATCACCAAAAACGCCAAGGAGAGTGAAAAGGCGGCAGTCAGCGGCGCGATCGAAACTGTGCTGGAAAACTGGGCCTCCGGCTCGCACGGCATCCTCCGCAAGCTGTCCAGTCAGCGCTTCATGCTGATTATGGAGGAGCGCAGCCTGGAGACCACCATCGAAACCCGCTTCGACGTGCTCGATCAGGTGCGCGGCCTCGACTTCGGCGGCCGAGGCAAGGCCACCCTTTCGGTCGGCGTCGGCCACAACTGCGCCAATTTTGCAGAGTGTGAGACGGCCGCCTACCTCGCGCTGGAGATGGCGCAGGGCCGCGGCGGCGATCAGGCGGCGGTCAAGGATATCGGCAACAGCTACCGCTTTTTCGGAGGCGTCTCCAAGGCGGTGGAAAAACATACAAGGGTGCGTGCCCGCATCGTCGCCTCGGCGATTAAAGAGCTGATCGACGGCTCGGACACCATCGTCATCATGGGGCATCGGTACGCCGACCTCGACGCGTTCGGCGCCTCGGTCGCTTTCTGGAGTCTTGCCAAGCAGCTTGGCAAGGACGCCTTTGTGGTCATGGATCGCAAAACCACTATGGCCGCCGGCCTGCTTGAGGCGGCCGAAAAGTATTACGGCGAGCCGATCGCCTTCGACGGCCGCGACCTTCTTCCCCGCATGGACAAGAAAACCCTGCTGATCGTGGTGGACACCCACCGTCCGGATTTTCTCGACTGCCGGGAGGTGTACGACGCCGCCAAAACGGTAGTGGTCATCGACCATCACCGCCGGGCGGTCGACTGCATCGGAAACGCGGTTATCTTTTATCATGAGACGGCCGCCTCCTCCGCGTCGGAGATGACGGCCGAGCTGATTCAGACCATCGGGGAAAACTATGTCGGCCGGATGGAGGCCGAGGCGCTTCTCTCGGGCATTATGCTGGACACCAAGAACTTCGTCCTTCACACCGGCGTGCGCACCTTTGAATCCTCCGCCTTTTTACGGCGGCGGGGCGCCGACCCGGTTGTGGTGAAAAAGCTCTTCTCCGGCAGTATGGAGGGCTATCGCCAGAAGTCGGAGATTATCGCAGCCGCGCAGATGTACAAGGACTGCGCCATCGCCGTCTGCCGGGAGGAAAGCGCTTACACCCGCCTTGCCGCGTCGCAGGCGGCGGACGAAATGCTGAATATTGACGGGGTGCACGCCTCCTTCACCCTCTTCCGCAATGGGGAGGAGATTGACGTTTCCGCCCGCTCTTATGGGGATATCAACGTCCAGCTGATTATGGAGGCGCTCGGCGGCGGCGGACATCAGACCATGGCGGCCGCCCAGCTGAAGGCCGACAGCTTTGACGCGGCGGTAAACCGGCTGGTAGAGGCGATCGACGCCTATAAGCTGGAGAAAGCCAAAGACTGACAAAGGCACGAAAAAAGGGGCAAATAGAAAAAAGCCGGCTTTTTTAAAGAAAGGATTGATTCATCATGAAGGTTATTTTATTAGCGGATGTCAAGGGACACGGAAAAAAGGGAGAGCTTTGCAGCGTATCCGACGGCTACGCCCGCAACTTTCTCTTCCCGCGCAAGCTGGCGACCGAGGCCAACGCCGCCGCTATGAATGAGCTGAAAAACCGGGAGGCGGCCGCCGCCCATCATATCGCGGAGGACAGGGCCGCCGCCGAAGCCGCAAAGCAGAAGCTGGACGGCAAAACCGTGACTATCCACGCCAAGGCCGGCGCGTCGGGCAAGCTGTTCGGCGCCGTCACCGCCAAGGAGGTCTGCGAGGCCATCGCGGCCAACCTCGGGGTGGAGGTCGACCGCCGCAAGCTTTCGGTCGGCGATATTAAGGCGCACGGCGACTACACTGCCGAGGTCAAGCTCTACTCCGGCATCGCGGCCGAGGTCAAGGTGCAGGTAACCGAGTAAAGCGAAAAAAAGAGGCACTCCTCCCCGCTTTTTTCAGAAAGAAGGTGCGGCCGGTGGCCGAAAACGACAGCAGCAAATTTATCGACCTCAGCACCCAGCCTCTCCCCTTTTCGGCCGAGGCCGAGCAGTCGGTGCTGGGCTCTATCCTGATTGACCCGGCCAGCATTTTGCAGGTTGGAGACATCCTGAAGGCCGAATATTTCTACATTCCGCAGCACAAGGCGATCTATCTCACCATGAGTGAGATGTTCGAATTCAACAATGCCATTGACTTCATCACGCTGCTCGAGCGGCTGAAGAGCAACGGCACTTATGACGAGGCGGGCGGCAAAACCTATCTGACCCAGCTGATGCAGATTGTGCCCTCCTCCGCCAACATCACTGCCTATGCGAACATTGTGCGAGAGCGTTTTTACATCCGTTCGCTGATCCTGGCCGCCCGCAAGATCATCGAAGATGCGAGCGAGGGCGTTTCGGACGCGAGCATGATGCTCGATTCGGCCGAGCAGCTCATCTACGATATCCGGCAGGGGCGGGACACCACCGGCCTCAAGCACATCAAGGACGTCATTTTGGGAGAGACCTACGACCGTCTTGCCAAGATCAGCAATCCGGAGACGAGGGAGCAGTACATCGGCATCCCGACCGGCATCGGCGACCTTGACCGAACCATCACGGGGCTGAACAAATCCGACCTCATCATCGTCGGCGCGCGCCCCGGTATGGGTAAGACCAGCTTCGCTCTCAACATTGTGCGGCATGTCGCCGTGGCCGAAAAGCGGACGGTCTGTTTCTTCTCAATGGAGATGACGCGGGATCAGCTGGCACAGCGCATGCTCTCGAACGAGGCGTCGATCAAGAGTGAAAAGCTCCGCACCGGCGAAATCACCGAGCAGGAGTGGCGCCGTCTGACCAAGGCGGGCGAGGTACTCGGCAACGCGCCGATCTATCTGGACGAAAGCTCGGGCGTCACGGTGCCCGAGATGAAGGCGAAGATCCGCCGGCTGAAAAACGTCGACCTGGTCGTGGTGGACTACCTCGGCCTGATGCATTCGGCCAGGCGGACCGAAAACCGCGTGCAGGAGATTTCGGACATTACCCGCAACCTGAAGATCATGGCCAAGGAGCTGAACATTCCGGTGCTGGTCTGCGCCCAGCTCAACCGCGGCGGCGCGGAGGGGCAGAAAAAGCGCCCCACCCTGACCGACCTGCGGGAATCCGGCTCGATCGAGCAGGACGCCGACATCGTCCTCTTCCTGCACAGAGAGGCCTACTACGCCACCGGAGACGACCCCTCCGCCCCGCCGCCGGACGAAAGCAAGGCGGAGTGTATTGTTGCCAAAAACCGGCATGGCGAAACCCGGACGGTCGAGCTTGCCTGGGACGGCCAGTTTACAAGATTTGTTTCGGTGGATAATCGATATGGCGGCGATCAATAATACTTTTACCGACGCGCTGCGCCGGTACGAAATGGTGAAAACGGGCGACCATGTAACCGTTGCTCTTTCCGGAGGAGCGGATTCCGTCGCCCTTTTGCTTTTGTTTTTGCAGGCACGGGAGGCATTTGGCCTGACCGTTTCGGCCGCCCACATGAACCACGGTCTCCGCGGGGCAGAGGCAGACCGGGACGAGGCCTTCGTCCGGGAGCTTTGCCGCCGGCTGACGGTTCCCCTCACGGTAGAGAGGGCGGACATCCCGGCCGTCTGCCGCGAGACGGGCGAGGGCACGGAGGAGGCCGCCCGGCGGCTGCGCTACGCCTTTCTGGAGGCGGCAGCACCCGGCAAAATTGCCACCGCCCACACCCGCAGCGACAACGCCGAAACGGCGCTTTTCAACCTCATCCGCGGCAGCGGAGGCGAGGGGCTGCGCGGCATTCCGCCGGTGCGCGGCCGGATCATCCGTCCGCTGCTGGAGGTTGGCGGAGACGAAATCCGGGAATACCTCCTGACCCTGGGGCAGCCGTTCGTGGAGGACAGCACCAACCGCTCTCTCGATTACAGCCGCAACCGAATTCGGCACCGGGTGATGCCCGAGCTTCGGCAGATCAACCCGCAGGCGGAGGCGCACATCTCCGGCTTCTGCGGCCGGCTGCGGCGCGATACGGACTACCTCGAGCAGGCGGCCGACGACCTGCTTTCGGCGGCAAGGGAGGATGACTTCCTCCGCGTCGAAAGGCTGCACGGGCAGCATCCGGCCATTCTCACCCGCGCGCTGCGGCAGTATGCCGCCGAAAGCGGCCTCACCCTCGACGCGCGGCAGACCGAGGTGCTCTGCGACCTCCTACGGCAGGGCAGCGGACGCAGAGAGCTGCCGGCCGGCTTTGCGGCCGAGCTGCTCAAAGGGCGGCTCTACCTCCTCTCCCCTACGGGGCAGACAGAAAACACAACACTTTCCCTAAAGCTCTGTTCAAAGCACAAAATTCACAATTTGTTATTAAAAAATGCCATCGACTATGATAGAATAGGTGACAACCTGCAAATTCGTACCCGCCGCGCGGGGGACGCTTTTACACCGGCCGGACGCGGCTGCCGGAAAAGCCTGAAAAAACTGCTGAATGAGGCGGCTGTCCCTGCGGCCGCGCGCGATACGATCCGCCTCCTCTGCGACGAGGAGGGCGTCCTGTGGGTGGAGGGGTTCGGCCCCGACGCGCGCTGTGCCGTCACCGAAAGCACCGAGACGGTGCTGCTGATCGGGTTCGATGACATATCTGGAGGGTCACATAATGCATAATGATGTAAAAGAGATTCTTCTTTCCAAAGAGGAAATTCATACGATTGTTTCACGGCTGGGACAGCAGATTTCCAGGGATTATGAAAACAAAAACCTGCTGATGGTCAGCGTGCTCAAGGGCTCGGTGGTCTTTATGGCCGACCTGATGCGGGCGATCGACATTCCCTGCCGGATTGATTTTCTTTCGGTTTCCTCCTACGGCAGCGGGACAAAATCCTCCGGCGTGGTCAAGATTCAGAAGGATCTGGACATCGACCTTGCCGGCTATGACCTGCTTTTAGTGGAGGATATTCTGGATTCCGGCATGACCCTCTCTTACATAATCGAGATGCTGCGCACCCGCAATCCGAAAAGCATCCGGATCTGCACCTTCCTCGACAAGCCGGAGCGCCGGGTGGCGGATATCAAGGCCGATTATGTCGGCACGGCTGTGCCGGACGCCTTTGTGGTGGGATACGGCCTCGATTATGACGAACGGTATCGCAACCTCCCCTATCTTGGGGTTTTAAAGCCGTCGGTTTACGGCGGCTGACCAAAAAGCTTTGTGTTTAAAGGAGTGACAGGCAGTTGAAAAATCTGAAAAACGTACTGCTTTATCTCGGAATCCCGATCGTGCTCATCATCACGATCGCCGCTGTTATGTTCGGCTCCGGCAAAACGGAGGAGAAAAAGTACAGCGACATTATAGAGATGCTCTATAATTACGAGATTTCCGAAATTGATCTCAATCAGTACAGCGGAGAGTTGATCTACACCACCCGCGCCGACGGCGTGCGTCACCGCTACAACGTGGCGAACGTCTCCATCTTCTACAGCGACGTGTCGGAATTTTTGCAGGACAATATGCAAAACCACTCCGACGATCCCGCCAAGGCAATCATCGTGGATTACAAGAAGGGCGGCGGCGCCTCCTGGCTGGCCAGCCTTCTGCCGAGCGTACTGATGATCGCCGTCATGATCGGCTTCTGGGTCTTTATGATGCGGCGGATGAACGGCGGCATGGGCACCGACAAAACGCTGAGTTTTGGCAAGGCCAAGATCAAGAAAAGCTCCGACGACAAGCGAAAAACCACCTTTGCCGATGTTGCGGGCGCGGACGAGGAAAAGGAAGAGATGTCCGAAATCGTTGAATTCCTGAAAAACCCCAAGAAATTCAACGAGCTTGGCGCCCGCATTCCCAAAGGTGTGCTGCTGGTCGGCCCTCCCGGAACGGGTAAGACACTTCTGGCCCGCGCCGTCGCTGGGGAGGCCGGGGTGCCTTTCTTCTCGATCTCCGGTTCGGATTTTGTCGAGATGTTTGTCGGCGTCGGCGCCTCGCGGGTACGCGACCTCTTTGAGCAGGCGAAAAAGGACGCGCCGGCCATCATCTTTATTGATGAGATCGACGCGGTCGGCCGCCAGCGCGGCGCCGGCCTCGGTGGCGGACACGACGAGCGGGAGCAGACCCTCAACCAGCTGCTGGTGGAGATGGACGGCTTCGGCGCGAACGAGGGCGTCATCGTTATGGCGGCCACCAACCGCCCCGACATTCTGGACAAGGCGCTGCTGCGTCCCGGCCGTTTTGACCGGCAGATTACCGTGAACTATCCCGACGTCAAGGGCAGAGAGGAAATCCTCAAGGTACACGCCCGCGGCAAGCCGCTCGGACCGGATGTCAGCCTCAAAACCATTGCACAGTCGACCGCCGGCTTTACCGGCGCCGATCTGGAAAACCTGCTGAATGAGGCGGCTCTCCTTGCCGTGCGGCAGGGGTTGAAGGCCATCACCCAGCCGAATATTGAGGAGGCTACCCTCAAGGTTGTCATGGGCACCGAAAAGCGCTCCCATGTCATCAACGACAAGGATAAGATGATCACTTCTTATCATGAGGCGGGGCACGCCATCGTTTCCTATCATCTGCCGACCCAGGATAAGGTGCATCAGATTTCGATCATTCAGCGCGGAATGGCGGCCGGATACACCATGTACCTCCCGGCGGAGGATAAGACCCACATCTCCCGCACCACTTTGCTGGAGGATATCTGCTCCCTGCTGGGCGGCCGCGCTGCCGAGGCGCTGACCCAGGATGACATCTGCACCGGCGCCTCCAACGACATTCAGCGCGCTACCGACATCGCGCGCAAGATGGTCACGCGCTACGGCATGAGCGACAAGCTCGGCCCGATCATGTTCGGCACCGATCAGAACGAGGTTTTCCTCGGGCGCGATTTCTCCTCCACGCCCAACTATTCGGAGCAGATTGCGGCCGATATTGACAAGGAGATCGAGAGCATCATCACCGGGCAGTATGACAAGGCGCTGGGCATTCTCAAAGCGAACATGCCCAAGCTGCACAAGGTAGCGCAGATCCTTTTCCATGAAGAAAAGATTGATGGAGAGGCTTTCCGCGCACTGATGGAAAGCGAGGTCATATTTCCGGAAGCCGCAGCCTCCGGCGACCGCGCCTTCGGTGAATTGAAGCCGGAAGCAGAGTCGAAGGACGATTCCGCCTCCGACCGGTAAGCTTTAAAAAGATAACGCAAAACAGCCGCAAGGGTCTGATGAAAAGGTCAGAGCCTTGCGGCTGTTCTTTTTTGCAGCTCATAAACGATGGTCAGTCCCACCACTCCGGCGCCGATCACCGCAATGTCCGCCTGGATATTGTGTGTAAGCCCCCACGGCGGAATTCCACATTCCTGCCGCCAAAGTGACTTCATCTTCTCCCCCTTCTGCGGAATATTCTTTTTCCAAAACGCTTGTGCGAACCGCAAAAAGGTGCTATACTGGCCAAAAATGATCGGGAGGGTATGTCATGAATCCATTGCAGGGAAAACTTCTGCCTGCCGTGCGCGGCGGCGGATTTCGCATGAAGGATAAGATGATCTGGTGCGGCAGCGTAATCCGTGGGGAAGACGGCCGCTACCATATGTTTGCTTCCCTTTGGGAACGTTCCATGGGATTTGGGGCGAACTGGCTTTATCACTGCCGGATTGTCCGTGCGGCCTCCGACAGGCCGGAAGGCCCGTTCCGGCTGGAGCAGGTCGTTTTGGAAGAACGCTCTCCCCGCTATTTCGACGGACGGAATACACACAACCCCTTTATTGCCAAGTACCAGGAGAAATATTACCTCTACTACATGGGGACAACCTATTTTGGGGATATCTCCCCCGACAATAACGACCACGCACTCTTTACTGAAGTGTGGAACCGCAAACGGATTGGCCTGGCTGTATCGGACAGTGTGTTCGGTCCATGGGAACGGCGCGATGAGCCGATTCTGCCTCCCCGCGACTGCTCTCACTGGGACTGTACCGCCACAACCAACCCCGCCGTGACTATTCTGCCGGACGGCAGTACCTATATGCTCTACAAGTCCCGTTCCTGCGCCGATGCTCCGCTGCAAATCGGCGCGGCACGATCCGATTCGCCCGACGGAGAGTTCTACCGGCTGTCAGACAGTCCGATCGAGGGGTTTGGAGGCCGGGTGGAGGATCCCTTCCTGTGGTATTCCGACGGACGCTTTCGCCTGCTCATCAAGGATGATAACCCTGACGGGCGCATCAGCGGGGAATGGGGCGCCGGTTTCTACGCCGAAAGCAGGGATTGTGTCCATTGGGAAGTCGAGCCCGCGTGCAGGGTTTACAGCCGTACCATCTCCTGGGATGATGGCAGTACCACTACACAGCCGAACCTGGAACGACCCTTTCTTTTGTTGGAAGAGGGAGTCCCAACCCATCTCTATCTTGCCACCGGGGATGGCGACCGCCCCTATCAGCTCACACATAGCTATAACATCTGCATTCCTTTGAAAGTATAACAGCGGGGCGTAAGGCCCGCTTCTGTAAGAAGGGAGCCTCACATAAGGAGGGGGCTCACATTTTGCCTATATGTTTAGTGCGTACCATCGGTTGACAAGGGAATACAAGGTTTTGCCGGGCAGAAATGCAAAGCACCTACCAGCGATGGATTTTCGAGTAATTTTTGGTTTTTGAGACGCAGGCGGGCTGACGCCCGCCAAGGAGAAAAGGGCAAAAAGCGTCGGGAAGACGCACTGTCAGGCGTGTTTGCCCTTGTTAACCGATGGTATCGAATTTTGACACCAAAATCTAACTATTTTTTGTTTCGGGGGAAACTTATATGTTATGATGATTTCAGGTTATGAGGAGAGGATTAAAGAGATGTTCACAAGCATAAGGTACGTCTTTACATATTCGGTCGCCCAAATCGTTGTAAGCATTGTTGGATCGGACATCCTCCAAACCGGAATTTCATAATAGGATATGAATACAAGCTGCTTTTGTGTCAAAGGGACACTGCCTATTTGTGGCAATGTCACTTTCCTTACGAAATATCTCCCTGGCTGCTGTTCTTTTTTGCGGTTCTATTGCCGCCGGTCGTAGGAAAAGCGCCCCTTCGGCAGTCGTCAAGTCGGCGGCCGGCACGCACGGATGATGCCCCTGCCCTCCCCTGCGCGCCGCCGCTTTGGAAGATAGATCCCCCTCGGCCTGCCTGCCGGAAAATTCTCCCGGTAAAACAAACGGAGGAGAGGCAGTTTGGCCGAGGCGGCGAAGATACTCCGGCCGGATCGGAGTTGGTGGGACAGGGTGAACCGTTCGGCCGGGTTGGGATGCTTAGTCATCTTGAACAGATGGGCGGGCTGCTCCGGCCTGAGGAGAGGCGGTTTGGCCGAGGCGGCGGAGATACTCCGGCCGGGGGAAAAGCAGCTCGGCCGGACTTATCCCCTCTGTGCCACGGCAAAAGCAGAAAAAAAAGCCGCCGGTTGAGGGAAACTCCCCACCCGGCGGCTTTGCCGTTTTTTATAAAAACTTTTACCGAAATTTCGGGAATCAGAAGAACCGCTTGAGCAGTCCGGCGAAACCGCAGCCGTGCCGGGCTTCGTCCTTGCACATCTCATGCACAGTGTCATGGATCGCGTCATAGCCCAGCTCCTTCGCACGGGTAGCCAGCTTTTTCTTGCCCAGGCAGGCGCCCGCCTCGGCCTCGGCGCGCATCTCCAGATTCTTCTTGGTAGAGTCGGTCAGAACCTCGCCCAGAAGCTCGGCAAACTTTGCCGCATGCTCGGCCTCCTCCAAAGCATAGCGCTTGAAGGCCTCCGCCACTTCGGGATAACCCTCCCGGTCGGCCTGCCGCGACATGGCGAGATACATGCCGACCTCGGAACATTCGCCGGCGAAATTGGCGCGCAGATCCTCGATCACGTCCGCCTCTACCCCCTGGGCGACGCCGACCTTATGCTCGTCGGCATAGACGGCGTTCTCATCCTGCAGCTGGAATTTGGAAGCCGGAGCGCCGCAAACCGGGCAGGTATCCGGAGCCTCATCCCCGCTGTAAACATAACCGCAAACAAGACATACATACTTTTTCATTGTTTTTTCCTCCATTAATTTAATTTTTTACCGCCTTTGCATTTCGGAAATTCTGTGTTTTCCTGAATGCGAAGGCTTATAAAAATATCCGCCAGCAGTAAATTTTTCTGCTTTTTGGCGACTATTTTTCCTTTTGACAATGCGAGCAGATCCCGTGAAAGAGGATTTCACCGCCGGTAACCGTACAGTGAGAGCGCGCCTCCGCCTCCTGCAGCAAGGGAGCGATATCCACATGCGGAATATCCACAACCTCTCCGCACGAAACGCAGATCATGTGGTCGTGCGCC
Organism: uncultured Oscillospiraceae bacterium; assembly: GCA_900543525.1. Taxonomy (GTDB): domain Bacteria; phylum Bacillota; class Clostridia; order Oscillospirales; family Acutalibacteraceae; genus UQRS01. The sequence continues at coordinate 17,120 of UQRS01000012.1, read as the reverse complement.
GCCGTATCCCCGTCAAAGCGCTCCACTCCGTCGGCCGGAGTAAAACTGATAATCTCTCCGGAACGCTTGAGGCTGGCCAGATTGCGATACACAGTGCCCAGGCTGATGTTGGGAATCTCCTGCCGCACCCGGTCGTAGATCCAGGCGGCGGTCGGATGACAGCTCACCCCCCGCAGCACGGTCAGAATGGCCTCCCGTTGGCGGGAATATTTTTCCAACCTCTCACCTCCCTCAATTAGTAATAGTAATGATTACTGTTATTATAATACAGCCTATCTTGCGATTTGTCAAGAGGAAATTTTATAATTTTAGGAATTTTTTATTTTTCCTCATTTTCAAGCTGACAGGAACCGAACCATGCCGCCCGGCAGCCCACTCTTTCGTCACGCAGAGCGGAATAGGGCAAGATAAAAAAGCTGCCTCCCTGGGGCAAGAAAAAAAGGCAGTTTGGCCAGCATACGACCAAACTGCCTTTTTATTTTTACGGTTTCCGGATTTCGAAGGAAGCTGTTGCCTCTTCCTGTAAAAATCCGGGGAAGGCGCCGCTCCTTTCTGTCAAAATTCAGAGGAAAGCGCCGTTTTTCGATAAAACTTTTAACCGCCGCTGACAATCAGGCCGCGCAGCGCCACCACGTCGGAGACGGTCAGCACGCCATCCACCGTCAGATCGCCGCGTTTGCACTCCTCTTCCGTCGGGGCGCCGCCGATGATAATCTGCCGCAGCAGAACCACGTCCGATACGGTCACAAATCCGTCGCCGTCCATGTCTCCCAAAATCAGGGGCTTTGTCCAGGTCAGCGCCGTCTTCATCCTTTGCACCGCGTCGGAGGAGAGCAGCGCCAGCGTCAGAGCGGAGAATGCATCGTACTTCTGCTTCAGCGCCAGCGCGCTTGCATAATCGTCCGCGTCCATAGCCTCCAGCTCCGGGAGGGCGGCCGCCGCAGCGGCAAAGTCCGCCGCATCCTTCACCGCGGCCGTATACTCCTCATTTCGCACAAAGTAGGAGCTGTCGGAGAGGACAACCAGAACGCCCTTTTCAAACTGCTGAATCCAGTAGCCGTCCTCCGTCTCCTCCGCGTTCGAAACGGCCGCGCCGGTCACTGCCAGGCGCTCTGCATCCGTTTCCCCGAGGAGGAGGAAGGCCTCCAGCATCTTTCCGGTCAGGGTGTAAGCGCCTTCGGGGGCGGCGCTGCTGCCGTCGGCCGCCGCAACCGTCTCTGTCGCGGCCAGGATATAGGCGTCGCCGTCCGCGCTGTAAAAACGCTGATACTTGGCCGTGCCGTCCGCCGTGATCTCCACATTGCCGTACGGAATACCAAGCACCTTGCCGGCCCACTTATTTTCCTGTGCATACTTTGCGTAAGCATAGGCAAAGGTGTTGTTGTTGGCCGCGTCTCCGCTGCCGGGGTAGAAGTCATAGGTAGCAAAGGCCGGGTTGGTATCCCGAACCAGTGCGATATCCTCATGATAGGTCACGCCGGTGCTGTAGACCTGATACACATGGCCGTCATAAACAAAGCTGTCGCACAGCGGCATCTCATACCCGTAGTCCGAGGAGGAAAGATAGCCGTTCACGCTGAAGGCCGTTCCGGAAAAGGGCGCGATTACGCAGGACCAATAGCGTCCCTCGCTGCCCCACGGATTTCCGACATTGTCGGTATAGGTAACCTCGCCCTCCAGCACATGGACGTCGCTCTGCACAATCAGGTATCCACCGTGATTGCTGGTCTGATAAACGCCCTTGGTAAGACCCATCTGATAGCCCTTTTGCTTGTACTGATAGGCGATCTCCTCCGCCATGGCAGAGGCCGTAGCGGTCTGCTGCGCCTCACTCAGCTTGGCGAAATCCATCCACGGTGTGGTAGAGAAGGTGCTCCGCTCGGTGTTGAACCGAACCTGCACGTCAAAAGCGTCATAGAGTGCCTGCAGCGCGGTTTCGGCCGCGGTCAGCGCTGCATAATTGGTCACCGAAGCCCGGTCAGCCTCCGGCAGGGCGTCGTAAAGCTCACGCGCCTTGCGGACGGTAGGACCGTCGCGGTGGGTCACAGGGTCGCCGATCGAGCCAATCGTCTCCAGCACGTTGGGGAGCAGGTCGATCTGCCCCAGGGCAGTTTCCGCCGCGACCAGAACCGCCAGCTTCTCCACATAGAATTTCTGCTTAGGAGTCAGGGCGCGATAGGCCGCACGCGCCGCCTGAATCGCTTCCGCCTGCTCCTTGGAGACCACTTCTCCGATCGCGTCGATCAGCGCGTCCACCGCCGCTGCGGCAGCCCTGTCATCCGCGTCCTTTTGCAGGGTGGAGATGGCCTCCTCCGCTGCCAGCAGTGCGTCGTAATTGGTAACCATCGTTTTCTCGGCGTCCGTGAGGGCGTCGTAGGCTGTACGCGCGGCACCGACCGCCTCCCTGCTGTCGAGCGAGGTGATCTCGCCGAGCGCGTCAATCTGTGCGATCACCGCATTCAGTGCCGCGCTGCCGCCCTCCAGCTTGAGGATAGCGACCTCCGCCGCAACCAGCGAGGCATAGTTGTTGACAAAAACCTTTTTGTCGGAATCCAAAGCGTCGTAAGCCGCACGAGCCTCCGCAACGGCCGCCTTCTGCTCCAGAGAGGTGATCGGCCCGATGGCGTCGATCGCGCGAATCACGGCCTCAACCGCTTCATCCGCCGAACCGCCGACCAGCAGCTCCGAGAACTGCATCACACCCGACTGCCCCGCCGTCGCCGTAATCGTCATGCGATATTGAGAATAGACGGCCGGCGCGTCGGCGAAAAATTCCTTATAGGTAAAATACGTCTCCGGCATAGCGGCGTCATCCACCTGATCAACCAGCGTCCAGCTTTCGCCGTCGTTGGAGCCCTCCAGCTTCCAGGCCTTGGGCGTCCGTTCGGGCGAGTCGTTGGCCGTCGCCAGCGCGTACACGCTGACCGCCGCCGGCTGCGCCATCTCCCACGCAATGGTCAGAGAATTCTGGAATCCGACGCAGTATTTGGTCGAGGTCAGACCGTCAAAAAGCTTGTCGACCCCTTCTCCTCCAAATCCGGTCGGTGCTGTGACTGAACCTTTTTCTACCAGGCTGGTAATCTCATTCTGCGAGACGTTGGCGATGCCCATCTCGGCCGCGAGAGCAAGCAGCTTCGCCTCCGCCGCGAGGAGATCCGCATAATTGGTAACCTGCGCCTTCTTCTCCTCCGACAGGGATTCATAAAGGCGGCGGGCATTTTCTACAATGCTTTTCTGGGTGTAGGAGGTGATGGCCGCCGCACTCTTGATCGCCGATTCAACCGCAAATACCTCATAATCGCCCAACATACGGTTGATCTCATCCGAAAGCGTCGCCTTTTCTTCATCCGACAGGCTGGTATAAAGCTCATACGCCTTTGTAAAATAGCTGTCGTCAATCGCCATGGAATTGTCCAGCAGCAGGCCGCCGGCGATCATGTTGATATTGTCCAGCTTGTTGGCCGTAGTCTCCGGCGAGACGTTCCACTCCTCATCCAGCCAGAGGGTACGCATGGCAACAAACTTGCGGAGGTAATCGACCTCCTCCTTATAGGTGTAGTAGACGTTCTGCTTGCCGCCGCGCGGTCCGTCGGTCAGCAGCATATTCGGCCAGGCCTCGTTATTCAGCACCTGCGACGCTGCGATCAGCTTGGAGCCGTTCAGAATATTCTGCATGCAGCTGTAGATGGTGCCGTTCGCTTTCAGCTCGGTCCAGCGCTCCTTCACCAGTTTCAGGAAGCTCTCATCCGACATGAGCATGCGGTACCAGGGCGACCCGGTCGAGATCAGATATCCCTCCGGTACGCCGTAGCCGTCGCCCGACTGATTCCCGTAGCAGGTATCATAGTCCCACGCGGGACCCATGTGCAGCAGGCCGTCCTTCGGATCATAGTAGCAGTAGCAGCTTGTGACAAACTGAGAATCGTAGTTTTTGGTGAACTCATTCAGAATGTACCAGTCTACGAACGACTGAACGTCGATATATTTGGAGTAGGCGTCATACCCCTGCGACAGCGAGGTGTCGATGGTGTCCAGAATCGGATTCATGGTGTTCATCATGTTCTGGATGAAGGCGGTGTTGAAAATCTCGCCCTCTTCATCGCTTTCGTACTCCGGCTCTTTATAGGTCAGATGTACGCCGCTGGGTGTCTGATGGCAATAGTCGCACTCGGAATTGTGCCGGTACTCCTGCTCAATTTCGAACAGGACGCCGCCGTTCTCATCGTCAATATTCACGCGCTCCTTGCCGATCTCCACCTTCTCGGTCAGGAGGTAGTTCCCGCGATAGACCCCGTTGACATAGAGGTCAATAAACCGCACCTCGGTCGTGTATTTCAGGCCCATGTCGGCCGCCAGCGTCAGGGTGATGTAGTTGCGCAGCATGGTTTTATCCCAATAGTTGGCGATCAAAACCCACTTTTTCGCCTTTCCCAGGCCGAGCAGATCGGTCTTTTTATTGAACTTCAAGCCGTACGGCTTTTTCTCCGCCGACCAGGAGTAGTTTCCGCGGCCCTTCATATTGCCGGCCACTTCGATCAGGTCGTCATATCCTTCCGCCCCAACCAGAGAGATGTTGGCCGGCACCCAATTTTCCTTATCAATATTTTCCTGCGGAAAATTGTTCTCCAGGTTGACATACATGGCCGGCAGGTTGGTCGGCGCCGTATAGGTCGGCGTCTCCGCCTCCTCCCCCTCTGCTGCGGCGGCCGTAAATCCCGGCAGGCAGCAGGAGAGAGCCAAAAGGATACAAAGTGTCAGCGCAGTTAATTTTCTTAAAGTTTTTTCCATAGTGACAGCTCCATCCGTTTTGTAAAATATGTATAAAAAAGCGTTGCTTTGTACATTGTATTGTATCACATAAAACAAAAGCGGTCAACGCATTTCCGGCAAAAGAGGACAGGCAGAATACACAAAAAAGGCTTGCCAAAATTGGCAAGCCTTTTTTTAAATCTTGTGTTCGATTAGCCGTTGATCTTGGTAACAACGCCCGAACCAACGGTACGGCCGCCCTCGCGGATAGCGAAGCGGAGGCCTTCCTCGATAGCGATCGGGGTGATCAGCTCAACGTCCATCTCGACGTTATCGCCAGGCATGCACATCTCGGTGCCCTCGGGCAGAGTGATGACGCCGGTAACGTCGGTGGTACGGAAATAGAACTGAGGACGATAGTTGTTGAAGAACGGGGTGTGACGGCCGCCCTCATCCTTGCTCAGGACATAAACCTGACCATGGAATTTGGTGTGCGGATTGATCGAACCCGGCTTCGCCAGAACCTGTCCACGCTCGATCTCGTTTCTCTGAATACCGCGGAGCAGAGCGCCGATGTTGTCGCCGGCCTCAGCGTAATCCAGGATCTTGCGGAACATTTCGATACCGGTAACAACCGTCTTGCTGGCCTTCTCAGCCAGACCGACGATCTCAACTTCCTCACCAGTCTTCAGCTGGCCGCGCTCAACTCTACCAGTGGCAACGGTGCCGCGTCCGGTGATGGTGAAAACATCCTCAACCGGCATGATGAAAGGCAGGTCAGCCTTACGATCCGGGGTCGGGATATAGGTGTCAACAGCATCCATCAGCTCAGCGATGGGCTTGAAGGCAGGATCATTCACGTCTGCCGGGCACTCCAGCGCCTTCAGAGCGGAACCCTTGATGATCGGGGTGTCGTCGCCGGGGAACTCGTACTTGTCGAGGGTCTCACGGATTTCCATCTCGACCAGCTCGAGCAGCTCCTCGTCATCAACCTGATCGCACTTGTTCATGAAGACAACGATGTACGGAACGCCAACCTGACGAGCCAGAAGCAGATGCTCCTTGGTCTGCGCCATCGGGCCGTCGGTAGCAGCGATAACCAGGATCGCGCCGTCCATCTGCGCAGCACCGGTGATCATGTTCTTGACATAGTCAGCATGTCCGGGGCAGTCAACGTGTGCATAGTGACGGGTATCGGTCTCATACTCAACGTGCGCAGTGTTGATGGTGATACCGCGCTCCCGCTCTTCCGGCGCCTTATCGATGTTGGCATAATCGACATAGTCAGCCTGACCCTTGAGGCCGAGGTAACGGGTGATCGCAGCGGTCAAAGTGGTCTTACCATGGTCAACGTGACCGATGGTACCGATGTTTACATGGGGTTTGGTACGTTCAAAATGTGCCTTTGCCATTTGAAACTCCTCCTTATGATGATAAATAATCAGAGTACTTGCATATATAATAGCAAGTTACAGGAAAAAAAGCAAGTATTTTCTAAGAAAAATTAGTCCTTTTTGGACCGGGTGCTGATGATCTGCTCGGCGATGCTCTTCGGAACCTCGGTATAATGACTGGGCTCCATGACATACTGGCCGCGGCCCTGCGTTTTGGAGCGCAGGTCGGTCGCGTAACCGAACATTTCAGACAGCGGAACATGCGCGGTGATCTGCTGGGCACCGGAGATAGCCTCCATACCCTGGATCATGCCGCGGCGGCTGTTCAGGTCGCCGATGACGTCGCCCATGTAATCCTCCGGCACGGTGACGACCACTTTCATGATCGGCTCCTGCAGGACCGGATCGCCTTTACGGCAGGCCTCTTTAAACGCCATGGAACCGGCGATCTTAAACGCCATTTCAGAGGAGTCAACCTCATGATACGAACCGTCGTACAGCGTGACCTTGACATCCACAACCGGATAGCCGGCCAAAACGCCCGACATCATCGCGCCCTGGATACCCTGGTCAACCGCCGGGATATACTCCTTCGGGATGGCGCCGCCGACAATCGCATTGATAAACTCATAGCCCTTGCCGGACTCGTTCGGCTCGACCCTGATCTTGACATGGCCGTACTGACCCTTACCACCCGACTGACGGGAGTATTTGTGGTCAACATCGGCCGCCTTGCGGATGGTCTCCTTATAAGCGACCTGCGGAGCACCGACGTTGGCCTCAACCTTGAACTCTCTCAGCATACGGTCGACGATGATCTCCAGATGCAGCTCGCCCATACCGGCGATGATGGTCTGCCCGGTTTCCTCATCGGTGTAGGCGTGGAAGGTCGGATCCTCTTCCGCCAGCTTGGCGAGAGCGATACCCATCTTCTCCTGACCGGCTTTGGTCTTGGGCTCCACGGCGACGCGGATAACCGGCTCCGGGAACTCCATCGACTCCAGAATAACCGGGTGATCCTCATCGCAGAGGGTGTCACCGGTCGTCGTGTTTTTGAGGCCGACCGCAGCGGCGATGTCGCCGGCGTAGCAGGTCTCAATATCCTGACGGTGGTTGGAGTGCATCTGCAGAATACGGCCCATACGCTCACGGTTGCCCTTGGTCGCATTGTAAACCGAGGAACCGGCGTCAACCGTTCCGGAATAGACCCGGAAGAAGCAGATCTTACCGACATAGGGGTCGGTCGCGATCTTGAACGCCAGAGCGGAGAACGGCTCGGAATCCGAGGAATGCCGCTCAATCTCCTCCCCCGTGGCGGGGTCGGTACCCTTGATCGACGGAACGTCGGTCGGAGACGGCATGTAGTCGATCACGGCATCCAGCAGCTTCTGCACGCCCTTGTTGCGATAAGCAGTACCGCAGCAAACCGGCACCATCGTGTTGGCGATGGTCGACTTTCGGATGCAGTCCTTGATCTCCTTCTCGGTCAGCTCTTCACCGCCGAGGTATTTCTCCAAAAGAACCTCATCCTGCTCGGCGACATGCTCCAGAAGCTCGTTGTGGTACTTGTCCGCAAGCTCCTTCATATCGTCCGGGATGTCGACAACGTCGATCTGGATTCCCTTGGGATCGTTGTAGATGTAGGCCTTCATCTCCACAAGGTCGATCAGGCCTTTGAATGCGTCCTCAGCTCCGATCGGAAGCTGAATCGGCACGGCGTTGCACTTCAGCCGCTCCCGCATCATGTTGAGAACGTTGTAGAAGTCAGCGCCCATAATGTCCATCTTGTTGACGAAGGCCATACGCGGTACCTTGTACTTGTCAGCCTGACGCCAAACCGTCTCGGACTGGGGCTCAACTCCGCCCTTGGCGCAGAGAACGGTTACAGAACCGTCCAGCACGCGCAGGGAACGCTCAACCTCAACCGTGAAGTCGACGTGTCCGGGCGTGTCGATAATATTGATACGATGGCCCTTCCAGAAACAGGTCGTCGCAGCAGAGGTAATCGTGATACCGCGCTCCTGCTCCTGCTCCATCCAGTCCATTGTAGCCGTACCGTCGTGCGTTTCACCAATCTTGTGATTGATACCCGTATAGAACAGGATACGCTCGGTGGTGGTGGTTTTACCGGCGTCAATGTGGGCCATTATGCCAATATTTCTTGTAAGTTCGAGTGAAACCTGTCTTGGCATATTGTCCTCCTAAATAAATAGAAAATTCTGCGCAGATTACCATCTGTAATGGGCGAAAGCCTTGTTGGCCTCGGCCATCTTGTGGGTATCCTCACGTTTCTTGAACGCACCGCCCTGCTCGTTGACGGCATCCAGAATCTCGCCTGCCAGACGCTCCTTCATCGTTCTCTCGGAACGGGTGCGGCTGTAAGCGGTCAGCCAACGGAGACCCAGCGTCTGCTTCCGCTCGGGGCGGACCTCAAACGGAACCTGGTAGGTAGCGCCGCCCTTACGGACAGCCTTGACCTCCAGTTGGGGCATAACATTCTCCATAGCCTGTTCAAAAACCTCCAGCGGCTCTTTCCCGGTCTTCTCACCAATAATGTCAAATGCGCCGTAAACGATCTTCTGAGCAACGCCCTTCTTACCGTCCAGCATGATATTGTTGATCAGACGGGTAACCAGCTTGGAATTGTAAAGCGGATCCGGCAAAACGTCCCGCTTTGCGATAAAACCTCTTCTCGGCACTGTACTTCCCTCCTTCACATAGAATGATATCATAGGTACTCGAGTGACAAATCCCGTTAGCACCGGGCAGAGGCGTACATATATATTGTAACGCCGCCGCACGGATTCATGCAGCAGAGAATTCGTCTGTTAAAGGCTGGTGTAAAATACACCGGTTACTTGGCGCTGCCCTTCGGCCGTTTCGCGCCGTACTTGGAACGGGCCTGCATCCGGCCGGCAACGCCCTGTGCGTCGAGGGTTCCGCGGACGATGTGATAACGCACACCCGGGAGATCCTTAACTCTTCCTCCACGGATCAGAACCACGCTATGCTCCTGCAGATTGTGGCCCACACCGGGAATGTAGGACGTAACCTCAATACCGTTCGAGAGACGCACCCTGGCGACCTTCCGAATTGCAGAGTTCGGCTTCTTCGGGTTCATGGTCTTAACCGCGGTGCAGACACCCCGCTTCTGCGGAGAATCATTGTCGGTCAGCTTACGCTTCTGAGAGTTGTAGCCCTTGTTGAGCGCAGGCGCCTTGGCCTTCTTCTCGATGGTCTCGCGGCCGCTCCGTACTAACTGATTAAAGGTTGGCAAACTTACACCTCCTCGCATAAAAAAATAACTGCAGAGAACAGCAAGAAACACTATTCCATGCAATTATAAATTTTATCACCAAATCTATGAATTTGTCAAGCGATATTTTTAATTTTTACCCGATTTGTGCGATTTTGCGGGCGCTCGGGGCAAAAAGGCAAAGCTTTTCACCCCGGGTGCCCGGGTCAGGCGGATGTCTCCGCCCGAAATTCAGCGTTTATTCCTCGTCATCGAACTCCTCCGGAACAGCGTCCATATCCGGCGCTGCGCCGTCGGTTTCCATATGCTGGTAATAGGATTTCATCCCGGTACCGGCCGGAACCAGCTTACCGATGATGACATTTTCCTTCAGGCCGAAGAGCGGATCCTCCTTACCCTTGATCGCGGCGTCGGTCAGGACGCGGGTCGTCTCCTGGAAAGAGGCGGCGGAGAGGAAGGATTCGGTCGCCAGGGAGGCCTTGGTAATACCGAGCAGGGTCGGCTCATAGGTGATGAGCTCCAGCCCCTCTTCCCCGGCTTCCATGCGCTCCCGGATCGCCTTGTTGGCGAAGTAGACCTCGCCCCGTTCGACCTGCTGCCCTTCGATATAGTCCGAAGAGCCGGGGTTTACAATCCGCAGCTTGCGCATCATTTGACGGACGATAACCTCGATATGCTTGTCGTTCGGCTCAACACCCTGCGTCCGGTAGGAAAGCTGTACCTGATCAATAATATAATCCTGCACGGCATCCTGTCCCTTGACGGCCAGAATATCGGCCGGCGCGACCGAACCGGCAGTCAGCTGATCGCCGGCCTCCACCACGTCGCCCTCCTTCACTACCAGATGGTAGTCGTAGGGGATGGTGTATTTGCGCTCGTCCTTGGCTTCTTCGTCCGTGACGATGACCTCGATATTCTTCTTCACATGCTGGAAGCGGATCCGACCGCCGATTTCGGTGATGATGGCGGCACGCTTGGGCCGGCGGGCCTCAAACAGCTCCTCAACACGCGGAAGACCCTGGGTAATATCCTCAGCCGACGCGATACCGCCGGTATGGAAGGTACGCATGGTCAGCTGGGTACCCGGCTCACCGATCGACTGCGCGGCAATGATGCCGACCGCTTCGCCGACATTGACCTTACCGCCGGTGGCGAGGTTGGCGCCGTAGCACTTCTTACAAATGCCGTTTTTGGCGTGGCAGGTCAGGATGGAGCGGATTTTGATGCTCTCCACGCCTGTGTTTTCGATCAGCGAGGCCTCCTCATCGGTGAGCATGTGGTCGTTATCGACCAGAACCTCACCCGTTTCGGTGTCGCAGAAGGGCTCAAGCAGGTAGCGGCCGACCAGACGGTCGGACAGCTTCTCCATCACGTTGTTGCCGTCCTTGATGGCATAGACGGTCAGACCCTCATCACTGTGGCAGTCGTCCTCCCGGATGATGACATCCTGCGAGACGTCGACCAGCCGGCGGGTCAGGTAACCCGAGTCGGCGGTACGCAGCGCGGTATCGGCCAGACCCTTCCGCGCACCGCGGGAGGAGATGAAGTACTCCAGTACGTTCAGGCCTTCACGGTAGTTGGCACGGATCGGAACCTCGATAACCTTACCGGAGGTGTTGGAGATCAGGCCGCGCATACCGGCGAGCTGACGGATCTGGTTGATGGAACCACGAGCGCCCGAGTCGGCCATCATGAAGATGGGGTTGAAGTCGTCGAGATATTCCTTCATGGCGTCGCCGACCTCTTCGGTCGTGGCGTTCCAGATTTTAACAATATTCTCCGACCGCTCGTCCCGGCTGATCAGACCGCGCATATACTGCTTATGCACCTTGTCGATCTTGGCCTCCGCCTGCGAGATCAGCTCGGCCTTCTGCGGCGGGATGACCGCGTCCGAAACGGCGACCGTGATCGCGCCCTTGGTCGAATACTTAAAGCCGGTTGCCTTGATCGCGTCGAGCACGATGGCGGCGCGGCTGGTGCCATGCACCTTGATTACCCGGTCGATGATGTCGCCGAGCTGCTTTTTGCCGATCTTGTTATTCTTGCCGTTGCGGAAAAGCTGAATTTCCAGATCCAGCTCATGTCCCGGCTGGCTGCGATCAACATAACCGAGATCCTGCGGAATCGACGCGTTGAAGATCAGGAAGCCGACCGTCGCGTCAATCAGGCGGGTGATTTCCTTCCCTTCCGCGTCAAGGCCGGTCGTCCGCACCTTGATGGGAGAATGCAGGCCTACTGCACCGTTGCTGTAGGCAAGCAGCGCCTCCTCCTTATCGCGGAAGACCTTTCCCTTGCCCGGCTCATCCTCCTTCACCAGCGTGAGGTAGTAGGAGCCGAGAACCATATCCTGCGTCGGAACCGCAACCGGCTTCCCGTCGGAGGGCTTGAGCAGGTTGTTGGCCGCCAGCATGAGGAAGCGGGCCTCCGCCTGCGCCTCAGCCGACAGCGGCACGTGAATCGCCATCTGGTCGCCGTCGAAGTCGGCGTTGTAGGCGGTACAAACCAGCGGATGCAGCTTGATCGCGCGGCCCTCGACCAGCACCGGCTCAAAGGCCTGAATGCCCAGACGGTGGAGGGTCGGCGCACGGTTGAGCAGCACCGGATGATCCTTGATTACGATTTCCAGCGCGTCCCAAACCTCCGGCTTGGCGCGCTCGACCATCTTACGGGCGGTCTTGATATTGGTAACCTGACCGGTTTCGACCAGGCGCTTCATCACAAAGGGCTTGAAGAGCTCCAGTGCCATTTCGCGCGGAACGCCGCACTGATACATCTTCAGCTCCGGCCCGACGACGATAACCGAACGTCCGGAATAGTCCACGCGCTTACCCAGCAGGTTCTGACGGAAGCGTCCCTGCTTACCCTTGAGCATATCCGACAGGGATTTGAGGGCGCGGTTGTTCGGCCCGGTCACGGCACGGCCGCGGCGGCCGTTATCAATCAGGGCGTCAACCGCCTCCTGCAGCATGCGCTTCTCATTGCGGACGATGATATCGGGCGCGCCGAGCTCCAGCAGCCTCTTGAGTCGGTTGTTGCGGTTGATCACGCGGCGGTACAGGTCGTTGAGGTCGGAGGTCGCAAAGCGGCCGCCGTCGAGCTGCACCATTGGGCGAAGATCGGGCGGGATGACCGGCAGCACGTCCAGAATCATCCACTCCGGCCGGTTGCCGGAAAGGCGGAACGCCTCCACAACCTCCAGCCGCTTGAGCAGGCGAACCCGCTTCTGGCCGCCGGCATTCTCCAGCTCGGCCTTCAGCTCCTCGCTGGTTTTGTCAAGGTCGATTTCGCACAGCAGCTTCTTGATCGCCTCGGCGCCCATGCCGGCTTCAAAATCGTCCTCATATTTTTCACGCATGTCGCGGTACTGCTTTTCATTCAGCAGCTGCTTTTTGACAAGCGGAGTGTCCCCCGGCTCGGTCACGATGTACTGCGAGAAATACAGCACCTGCTCCAGCACGCGGGGAGAAATGTCAAGCATCAGCCCCATGCGGGACGGAATGGTCTTGTAATACCAGATGTGCGAAACCGGAGCGGCCAGCTCGATCGAGCCCATACGCTCGCGGCGCACCTTGGCACGGGTGACCTCGACGCCGCACTTTTCGCAGACCTTGCCCTTATAACGGATGCGCTTATACTTGCCGCAGTGGCACTCCCAGTCCTTGGTGGGGCCGAAAATGCGCTCGCAGAACAGGCCGTCGCGCTCGGGCTTCAGGGTCCGGTAATTGATGGTCTCCGGCTTTTTGACCTCGCCGCAGGACCAGCTCCGGATCTGTTCGGGAGAAGCCAAACCGATTTTTATAGATTCAAACTCCAGATTCTCCATTCAGATGATACCTCCCTATTCCATGTCGGCGTCGGCCGCGTCGTCAAAAGCGTCCTCGAATACCTCTTCTTCGTTCTCCTCAAAAATGGCGTCGCCATTCTCATTCTCCAGGCTGTAGCCCTCGAGGTTGTCGGCAACCGTCGGCTCGGACAGCGTCTCCTCCGCCGGGGCGGGGACAAGGCCGATGTCGTCGTCCTCGTCGAAATGCTGCTTGAGGTCAATCTCATTCTTATCCTTATCCAGCACCTTGATGTCGAGGCCGAGAGACTGCAGCTCCTTGATCAGAACCTTGAACGACTCCGGAACGCCGGGCTTGGGCACGTTCTGCCCTTTGACGATGGCCTCGTAAGTCTTGACACGGCCGACCACATCGTCCGACTTGACCGTGAGGATTTCCTGCAGGGTGTAAGCGGCGCCGTAAGCTTCGAGCGCCCAAACCTCCATCTCACCGAAACGCTGGCCGCCGAACTGCGCCTTACCGCCGAGCGGCTGCTGCGTGACCAGAGAGTAGGGGCCGGTCGAACGGGCATGGATTTTATCGTCAACCAGATGATGCAGCTTGAGGTAATACATATAACCGACCGTGACGGGGTTGTCAAACGCCTCGCCCGTGCGGCCGTCATAGAGAATGGTCTTGCCATCCTCACGCAGGCCGGCTTCCTTCAGGCACTCGCGGATGTCCGACTCGTGCGCGCCGTCAAAGACCGGCGTGCAGATCTTCCAGCCGAGCGCCTTGGCCGCCATGCCGAGATGAACCTCCAGCACCTGGCCGATGTTCATACGGGAGGGAACGCCCAACGGGTTGAGCACGATATCCAGCGGCGTACCGTCGGGCAGGAAGGGCATATCCTCACTCGGCAGAATGCGGGAGACAACACCCTTGTTTCCGTGGCGGCCGGCCATCTTATCTCCGACAGAGATTTTGCGCTTCTGTGCGATGTAGCAGCGAACGACCATGTTGACGCCGGGATTCAGCTCGGAGGAATTCTCCCTCGTGAAGACCTTGACGTCGATGATGGTGCCGTACTCGCCGTGCGGCACACGAAGGGAGGTGTCGCGAACCTCCCGCGCCTTTTCACCGAAGATGGCGCGAAGCAGCCGCTCCTCGGCGGTCAGCTCGGTCTCCCCCTTCGGGGTGACCTTACCGACCAGAATATCACCGGCACGCACCTCGGCGCCGACCCGGATGATGCCCCGCTCGTCAAGATCCTTGAGCGCGTCCTCACCCACGTTGGGAATATCGCGGGTGATCTCCTCCGGCCCGAGCTTGGTGTCGCGGGATTCCATCTCATACTCTTCAATATGAATGGAGGTGTAGACATCCTCCCGCACCAGCTTTTCGTTGATGAGGACGGCGTCCTCGTAGTTATAGCCTTCCCAGGTCATGAAGCCGATCAGGGCATTCTTGCCGAGGGAGATTTCACCGTTGCTGGTTGCCGGGCCGTCGGCGATAACCTCATGCTCCTCCACCAGCTGGCCGACCTTGACGATCGGGCGCTGGTTGATGCAGGTGGTATGGTTGGAGCGCAGGAATTTGATCAGCTCATACTCATCCAGCTCGCCCGAGGGAGTCTGAATCTTGATCCGATCGGCCGAGACGTAGGTAACCTTACCGGCGTGCTTGGAAACCACCGTAACACCCGAGTCGACGGCGGCCTTGTATTCCATACCCGTGCCGACGATCGGATTTTCGGTTTTCAGAAGCGGCACCGCCTGCTTCTGCATGTTCGAGCCCATCAGGGCGCGGTTGGTATCGTCGTTTTCCAGGAAGGGGATCATGGCCGTTGCGACCGAAACCACCATCTTGGGCGAGACGTCCATGTAATCTACCTGAGACGGCTCAATCTCCAAAAACTCGTCGCGGTAGCGGGCGTTGACCTTCGGTCTGGCGAAACGCCCCTCCTCGTCCAGAGGCTCGTTGGCCTGGGCGACGATATACTCATCCTCCACATCGGCGGTCATGTATTCCACTTCATCCAGCACAACGCCGGTCTTTTTATCCACCTTGCGGAAGGGGGCCTCGATAAAGCCGTACTCGTTGATCCGCGCATAGGTCGCAAGATAGGAGATCAGGCCGATGTTCGGGCCTTCCGGCGTCTCAATCGGGCACATGCGGCCGTAGTGGCTGTAGTGCACGTCGCGCACCTCGAATCCGGCGCGGTCACGCGAGAGACCGCCGGGACCGAGCGCCGACAGACGGCGCTTATGGGTCAGCTCGGAGAGGGGGTTGGTCTGATCCATGAACTGGGACAGCGGCGAGGAACCGAAAAACTCCTTGATCGCGGCAACAACCGGACGGATGTTGATCAGCGTCTGAGGGGTTACGATGTCGGTATCCTGCGCCTGGAGGGTCATCTTCTCCCGAATGACGCGCTCCATGCGGGAGAAGCCGATGCGGAACTGATTCTGCAGCAGCTCGCCCACCGAGCGGATACGCCGGTTGCCGAGATGGTCGATATCGTCGGTCGTACCGAGATCATGGCTCAGTCCGATGATATAGCTGACCGACGCGAAAATGTCGTCCAGCGTAATGTGTTTGGGAATCAGGCGGTCGAGATTCTGCAGTACTGCCTCATGCAGGGCGTCCTCATCCTCCGCCGACTCAATCAGCTCGCGCAGGACGGAGAAGCTGACCTTCTCCTTCACCTCGTCGGGCGTGAACTTCTTCTCAACGAAATTGTTGATGTCCACCATGCCGTTGGAGAGCACCTTGACCTCGCTCTTGTTGCCCTCGTTGTCGGTCACGTCGAGGTAAACGGCCAGAACGCCCTTACCCTCGAGCAGAGCGGCCTTCTCCCGGTCGAGAAGCTCGCCGGCGTCGGCCAGCAGCTCGCCGGTCAGCGGGTCGGCCACCGGACGGGAGAGGGTTTTGCCGACGATGCGGGCGCCGAGCGCCAGCTTCTTATTGTATTTATAGCGGCCGACCTTCGACAGGTCGTACCGGCGCGCGTCGAAAAAGAGATTGTCCAGATGGGTCTGCGCCCCGTCGACCGTAAAGGGTTCACCCGGGCGGAGCTTCTTGTACACCTCGTGCAGGGCGTCCTCCACGTCGGTGGTGACGTCCTTCTCCAGCGTGGCGAGCAGGCGCTCATCCTCACCGAAAAGATCCTTGATCTGCTCGTTGGTGGCAACGCCAAGTGCGCGGATGAAGGAGGTAAGCGGCAACTTGCGATTTTTATCGATCCGGACATAGAGAATGTCGTTGGCATCGGTCTCATACTCGAGCCAGGCGCCGCGGTTGGGGATCACGGTCGCGCTGAAGAGCTGCTTGCCGGTCTTGTCCGTCTCGAAATCATAGTAGACGCCGGGCGAACGAACCAGCTGGGAGACGATGACACGCTCGGCTCCGTTGATGACAAAGGTTCCGGAGTCGGTCATCAGCGGGAAATCGCCCATGAACACTTCGCTCTCCTTGATCTCGCCCGTCTCCTTATTCAAAAGGCGGGCCTTGACACGGAGCGGCGCAGCATAGGTGGTGTCCCTCTCCTTACACTCGATCACCGAGTATTTGGGCTTGTCGTCCAGGCGGTAGTCGATGAAATCGAGCACCAGATTTCCCGAATAATCGGTCACAGCCGAAGAGTCGCGGAAAACCTCTTTCAGCCCCTCATTCAAAAACCACGCATAGGAATCCTTCTGAATCTCAATCAGGTTGGGCATGTCCAAAACCTCATTGATCTTCGAAAAGCTCATGCGTTCGTTTTTGCCAAGACGGACAGGCTTGACGTTGACCTTTGTTGCCATAGGCTTAAATCACTCCTTCTTATTTTTATGGAAGGCGGAGCGCTTTCCAAAACCTGTGAATTAAAATAATTCTTGACATTTACACCCCTCTGCTATATAATGCAATTCAGAAATTGAATTTAACAAATGAGGCATAGGTGTCCATTATTAGGCA
>UQRS01000011.1 GCA_900543525.1 uncultured Oscillospiraceae bacterium | reverse complement strand
ACACATGCGACATGGAGAGGTTCCGGACGAGGTGGTTGACCGGATACAGCAGGCCGTGCTGATGGGCATGGGCATGATCTTCCTGCACTCGGCGCACCACTCCAAGCCCTTCCGCCGGCTGCTGGGAACGACCTGCAACCTCTCCTGGCGGGAGGACGGCGATCTGGAGCGCATCTGGACGGTCAATCCCGCCCACCCCATCGCGCAGGGCATCGGCCGCTATTTCGAGCTCCCGCATGAGGAGACTTACGCCGAGCCGTTCGCCATTCCCGAGCCGGACGAGGTCGTCTTTCTCGGCTGGTACGAGGGGGGCGAGGTTTTCCGCTCCGGCTGTACCTTCCATCGGGAGAACGGCCGCATCTTCTACTTCCAGCCGGGGCATGAAAGCTTCCCCATCTTTTACGACAAGAATGTGCAGACCGTCCTGAAAAATGCGGTGCGCTGGGCGGCGCCGGTCTATCGCGCGCAGAAGCTGGAATGCCCGCATGTTGAGAGGGTGCATCCGGTAAAAGCGTAAGCCGAACGCAAAAGACCGGGCAAACCGGTAAAACGAAAATCGGAAATCCTTCCGGTCGTCTGACTCTCCGCTTCTTCGACCGTCCGACCGACAAGGCTGCCACAGCAAAAAATCCGCGCAAACCCGAAAACTGCCGGGTCTGCGCGGATTTTTATACATAATCGGATGATCGGGCTGCCGGACAAAGCAGCCCGGCAAAACTGTCGGAAAGCAGCCGGACAAAGCCGCTTTTTTTGACCGGCCGAATTTTTCACATGCATCCAGCAATACTAATTCTATGTGTGCATCGCCGCACCGATTGGAGGAACAAACCGTATGTGTACAGCCGCGACTTATCAAACCAGAGATTTTTATTTCGGCAGGACGCTGGACTACACCTTCTCTTATGAAGAGGAGGTGGTCATCACGCCGCGCCGCTATCCCTTCCACTTCCGCCATATGGGCGCTGTGGAAAGTCACTATGCCCTGATCGGCATGGCCTGCGTCGCAAAGGATTACCCCCTCTACTACGACGCGATCAACGAAAAAGGGCTTGGCATGGCGGGTCTGAATTTCGTTGGGAACGCGGAGTATAAAGCTCCGGCCGAGGGCAAAGACAACATCGCGCAATTTGAATTTATCCCCTGGATTCTCGACCAATGCGCCTCAGTGCAGGAGGCAAAAGCGCTGCTGGAAACCATCAACCTCATCGACACGCCCTTCAGCAGCCAGCTGCCTCTGGCGCAGCTGCACTGGATCATCGCCGACCGCAAGGAGGCCATCACGGTCGAGGCGGTAAAGGCCGGAATCCGGGTATACCAAAACCCGGTCGGTGTCCTGACGAACAATCCGCCCTTCGATATACAGATGTTTCACCTGAACAATTTTCTGCATCTTTCTCCCAAAACGCCCGAGAACCACTTCTCAGACCGGCTGCCCTTGCAGGTGTACAGCCGAGGCATGGGCGCAATCGGCCTTCCGGGGGATTTGTCCTCCGCCTCCCGCTTCGTCCGGGCGGCTTTTGTAAAGATGAACGCGGTCTCCGGCCAAACGGAGGCCGAGAGCGTCAGTCAGTTTTTCCATATTTTAGGCGCGGTAGAGCAGCAGAGAGGCTGCTGTGATGTGGACGGCGCGTATGAGATCACCATCTATACCTCCTGCTGCAATGCCGACCGGGGAATCTACTACTACACCACCTACGACAACCACCAGATCACGGCGGTGGATATGCACAGGGAGGAGCTGGACGCCTCCTCCCTGATACGCTACAGTCTGATTTCGGAAGAGCAGATCCGTCGGCAGAATTAGCCCCTCTCCCCTACCCGGTTCTGCCAAAGCGCCCGGTCATCGGCTCGTTGAAGGAGGCCCTCAGCTTCTCGAGCGCCTTTTTCTCAATCCGGGACACATACGAACGCGAAATGCCCAGACGCTTTGCTACCTCCCGCTGGGTCATATCCTCTCCCCCGCCGAGTCCGTAGCGGTAAATCAGGATTTCCCGTTCGCGTGCATCCAGGCGCTCGAAAAGGAATTGCTTCAGCTGCCGGGACTTGATCTTCAGATCAATCTCATCCACGATGTTGGTATCGTCCGAGATAATGTCGATCAGGGTCAGCGTATTGCCGTCCTTATCCGTATCAACCGGATCGCTGATCAACACGTCCTGCGCCGATTTTTTAAGGCTGCGGAAGTACATGAGGATTTCATTTTCAATACATCTGGCGGCATAGGTGGCCAGGCGGATTTTCTTCTCACTGTTGAAGGTTCCCACCGCTTTGATCAGGCCGATTGTCCCGATCGAAATCAGGTCGTCCTGCTCCACCCGCTCTCCGGAATATTTTTTTACGATGTGCGCCACAAGGCGGAGATTGTGCTCGATCAGCGTGTCTCTGGCTGCGCTGTCCCCGCTCTCCAGCAGCGCGACCAGGCGGCGCTCCTCGGCGGCAGAGAGCGGCTTTGGAAAAGAGCCGGCACTGGTGACATGCAGCGCAAAATAAAACAGGTTGGAAACAATATAGCCGATAAGTGTCGTAAACATGTTCATCAGCCTCCCGAACAATTCTATGCCGCCAAACGTCCGGTTTTGCAAGTCCGGGCAGAAGGATTTTTTCGGCAGGACGCCCCTTTGTTAAGGCTGAGAAGCGCGGCCGCTGCACTCCATTTGGGGAAGCAACCGCTTTTATGGATATAAAAAAGGCACAGCATACGCTGTGCCTTTTTTTGCAGTTTTCAGAAAAAAGAGTTTGCCGGCCGCAATGCCGGAGCACTCATTTTTTTTGCGGAAAGCTTATTCCGCAGCATCCTCAGCCGGAGCTTCTTCGGCCGGAGCGGCCTCCGCAGGAGTCTCCTCAGCCGGGGCGTCGGTCGGGAGCAGCGCCCGCATCGAGAGGCTGACCCGCTTCTTCTCAAAGTCAATCGCGATAATCATCGCGTCGACCTCTTCCCCGATGGAGAGAACGTCCTGCGGCTTCTCGATCCGACGGTTGGCAATCTGCGAGATGTGGATCAGGCCGTCGATGCCCGGGATGATGCGCGCAAACGCGCCATAGGGCGTCATCGAAACGATGGTTGCCTTAACAACCGACTCGACCGGATAATCACGCTTCAAAATCTCCCACGGATTGTCCTCCGCCTTCTTGAAGCCGAGAGAAATCTTCTTTTTCTCGGTGTCGATATCCTTGATGTAAACCTCAACCGTGTCGCCGACATTCACAACCTCGGACGGGTGCTTGATGCGCGACCAGGACAGCTCGGAAATGTGGATCATGCCGTCCACACCGCCGAGGTCGACGAACGCACCATAGCTGGTCAGGCTCTTGACAACGCCGGTGTAGACCTTACCGACCTCCACCTCGTTCCAGAACTTCTCGGCCAGCGCCTTGCGCTGCTCGCGCAGGACGGCACGGATGGAACCGACCACGCGGCGGCGGCGGTCAATCTCCAGAATCTTGAACTCGACCGTTTTGCCCTTGAGGAGATTGAGATCCTCCCCGCGGGTCAGGGTTGCCTGAGACGCCGGGATAAAGACGCGGCAGCCCTCGGCCACGGCGACAACACCGCCGTTGTTGATCTCGGTTACGACGCCGGTGAGAACCGCGTCAGCCTCCTTCGCGGCCAGGATCTTATCCCAGCCGAGGCGAGCGTCGTATCTCTTTTTGGAGAGGGCAACCGTCCCCTCCTGATCATTGGTGCGCATGACGATCAGATCCAGCTCATCGCCGACCTTGACCGCCTCAGTCAGCTTGACATTGGGGTCGCTCGAAAATTCACTCGCGGAAACATATCCGGTGTGCTTTCTGCCGATATCCACCTGAATCTCAGTAGGGTTGACCGACAGGACCACACCACGGACCTTCTGATCCGTATTCAAGCCGTTGAGAGAGGCCTCAAGTGCCTCCTCAAAGGTCATTTCCTCAAAAGATTTTTCAGGCTGTACAGCCTCGGCTGCGGTCTCGACCGCCTCGCTGCCCTCGACGACTTCGTTGTTCAAAATCTCGGACATGGTTTTTATTACCTCCTTTATTATGCCGGACGGCGTGGAAGCCCCGGCGGCAACTCCGATTTTTTCGGCGCCGAGAAGCATGTCCCGGCGAAGCTCGGCGGCCGTTTCGATCAGATAGGTTCGCGGGCAGAGGGCGGCGCAGACCTCCCGCAGCTTGGCGGTATTGGAACTGTGCCGGCCACCGATCACGATCATCCGGTCGCTCTGAGCCGCAAGCGCCTTGGCTTCTTTTTGCCGATTGGCAGTTGCACTACATATTGTATCAAAAACAATCGCGTTTGTACATACCTTTTTTAAAGTTTTTTGGCATTTCTCCCAAAAATCCGCGTGAAAAGTTGTTTGCGCGACCGCGGTAACCGGCGCGTCCCGCCATTCGGGGTGGGAGGCCAGAAGCTCTTCCAGCTCCTTTTCGCCCGAAAACACATGGCTTTCCCCGGCACAGTGGCCGCGGATGCCCAGCACCTCCTGATGCTTTGCGTCCCCGGCGATAAGGACAATGCGGCCGGCGGCCGACGCCTCCTCCACGATTTTATGGATTTTAGAAACGAAGGGGCAGGTCGCGTCGGCCAGTTCCACACCGCAGACGGCCGCCCGGTCATAGACGGCCGACGGCACCCCGTGAGAACGGATGACCAGCCGGCTGCCGGGAGGCACCTCCTCCGGGGTTTCGACAATTTTTGCGCCCCGCCGTGCCAGCTGCTCGACCAGCTGAGGATTGTGGATAATCGGGCCGAGGGTGTACACTGCTCCCCCGGCGTCCAGCAGGGAGTCAACCAACTCCACCGCGCGATTGACGCCAAAGCAGAAGCCGGCGTTTTTCGCTACTCGGATTTCCAACCCGTCTCCTCCTCCCACATGGCGGTGATGGTGCCCATGATCCGATTGGAGGCGCGCCGCACCTCTGCCCGGTCAAGCCCCTGGATTTGCAGCTCCTCTGGGGGGATCATTTCTCCAAACCGGACGTAAGAGGGCTTGAAAAAATGCATTTTTCCGTCATAGCCGGCGTAATGAATGGCGCAGGGCAGCACGCCCGCCCCCGTTTGGGAAGCGATGACGGCCGCGCCCGATTTTCCCCGGCCGGGATGTCCGGCGGGGTCCTTGGTTCGGGTGCCCTCCGGAAAAATGCCGAGGATGTCGCCGCGGCGGACAATATCCCTCGCCTTTTCCAGCGCGGCCTCATCCCCCGCCCCGCGGGAGATCGGGAAGCCGCCCATATGCCGGAAGAACCAGGCGAGGATGGGATTGTGAAACAGCTCCTCCTTCGCCATGAAATAGATCTGCCGCTTGCAGGTCAGCACCAGCAGCGCGATGTCGATCATCGAGGTATGGTTGCAGCAGAGGATGAAGCCGCCGCTTTCCGGAATATGCTCCGTTCCCTTTGCGCGAAAGCGCAGCATGAGTTTGGCAAGCGGCCGGGCGACCGTTTTGACAAAGCGATAATAAAAGCTCACTCTGCGCGCCCCCTTTCATCGAGCTTTTTCCGAACGACCGAGAGAACAGCCTCCACCGACTGCTCCAGCGAGAGGCCGGTGGTATCGACCGTCACGGCGTCGTCGGCCGGGCGAAGCGGCGCGACCTCCCGGTGGGAGTCCTGATAATCCCGCTGCTCGAGGTCGTCCAGCACCTTTGCAAAGGTTACCTGCTCCCCCTTCTCCACCAGTTCCCTGTACCGGCGGCCGGCCCGCTCCTCGGGCGAAGCGGTCAGGAAAATCTTCACTGCCGCACCGGGCAGCACGACCGTCCCGATGTCCCGGCCGTCCATGATGACGTTGTGACTGCGGGCGAGGGCACGCTGCATCTCCAGCAAAAAGGCGCGCACGGCCGGCTGCGCCGACACGGTAGAGGCAGCCATCGACACCTCCGGCGTGCGGATACGGTCACTTACATCCTTCCCGGAAAGGAGCATCCGCTGCTCCGTCCCGGCGTAGCGTATATCCACCCGAACCTCCGGCAGTGCCGCCTCCACCGCAGCGGGGTCGGAGAGATCAATTTTTCTCTCCAGCAAAGAGAAAGCCACCGTCCGGTAGAGCGCACCGGTATCTACATAAATATAGGACAGCGCGGCGGCCGCGCGTTTGGCAATGGTGCTTTTCCCGGCGCCGGCCGGGCCGTCAATTGCAACAGATATCATAGGTTTATTCCGCTCCTTATTTCCTTATTATAAATTCAGGCCTCCGCCATGTCATCCGGCAAAGGGAGAGGCTTCCTCGGCGGATTCTGCCGCCGATCTTCCGGCCAGCACGCCGGTGGAAAAGGCGATCTGCAGATTGAAGCCGCCGGTATATCCATCGGCGTCGATCACCTCCCCGGCGAAATAGAGGCCGGGGCAGAGCCGCGACGCCATGGTGTGGGGATCCAGCTCCTTCAGGCTGACGCCGCCGCGGGTGATGACCGCCTCCTCCACCGGGCGGGTGCCGGAGATGGGGATGGCCAACCCCTTGAGGGTCGAGATCAGTCGCTGGCGATCTTCCCTTGTAACTTGTCCGACCCGGCGGTGAGGATCGACCCCGCTTCGGGAAAGGATCGGCGCGATCAGCTTGCCGGGCAGCAGGCCGTCCAGCGCGTTGCAGAGGTCGCGGCCGGCGTTCTTTTCAAAATCGCGGAGGAGCCGGGCGTCCAGCACACTCTCCTCCAGCGCGGGCTTTAAATCAATGCAGAAGGTGTACTGCTTTTTCTCCGGCTCCGAAAGGTGGGCGCTGGCGCTGAGCACAGTCGGGCCGGACAGGCCGAAGTGGGTAAACAAAAGCTCCCCGAAATCGGTGTAGACCGGCTTCTTCCGCCCGGCCTCCCGCACCTCCACCCGCACATTGCGTAAGGAGAGTCCCTGCGCCGCGCGGCAGATCGGATCCTCCGACAGCAGCGGAATCAGGGAGGGGACGGTCGGTTGAATCGTATGGCCGGCCGCCTTTGCAAAGGCGTAGCCGTCGCCGGTCGAGCCGGTCGACGGGTAGGAGAGGCCGCCGGTCGCCACAATCACTGCGTCGGCGGGATATTTCCTCCCACTCTCCCCCACGGCGCCGGCCGCCCGGCCATTCTCGAAAAGCAGAGAGGCGGCGCGATCCTGCAGAATCCGGACGCCGGAGGTTTTTGCCAGCGCCGCCAGCGCGTCGGCGATGTCCATCGCCCGGTCGGAAACCGGAAAAACCCGGTTTCCCCGCTCGGTCTTGAGCGGAACGCCGAGAGACTCAAACAGCGCCATCGTATCGGCCGGCGAAAAGCCGGCAAAGGCGGAGTACAAAAAGCGGCCGCCGCGCGGCACATGTGCAATCAGGGTATCGAGGTCGCAGTTGTTGGTCAGGTTGCAGCGCCCCTTGCCGGTGACAAGAATTTTGCGCGCCGGCCGCTCCCGCCGTTCGAGCAGGCGGACCGCCGCGCCGTTTTTCGCCGCGAAGGCCGCCGCCGTAAGGCCGGCTGCGCCGCCCCCGATTACCAGAATCTGTTTTTGTTTTGTTTGCATACCTATCTTTTATATCCTTCATTCCCGGCCGAGGAAAGCCTCGCCCTCCCTCGATTGGGGGACGGACGGCCTCTCTTTTTTTAAAAGCCGGTTATTTTTCAGTGAGCAGGCAGACGGCGTGCGCCGCAATCCCCTCCATCGCGCCGGTGAAGCCCAGCCCCTCCTCGGTCGTGGCCTTCACACTCACAGCCGAGAGCGGCAGGGCGAGGTCGGCCGCAATGTTGGCGCGCATGGCTTCGATAAAGGGGCGAAGCTTCGGCCGCTCGGCCAGCACCGTTGCGTCAAGGTTGGAAACCCGCCAACCGTTTTCCAGCAGCAGGGCGGCGGTCTTTTGCAGCAGCAGGCGGCTGTCGATCCCCGCGTACCGGGGATCGGTATCGGGAAAATGCGCCCCGATATCTCCCAGTGCGGCCGCGCCGAGCAGCGCGTCGCAGATCGCGTGCAGCAGCACGTCGGCATCGGAATGCCCGAGCAGCCCCCGGTCGAAGGGAATCTCCACCCCGCCGAGGATCAGCTTCCGCCCTTCGGCGAAGCGGTGCACATCGTACCCGTGCCCAATCCGCATCATATGCCCTCCTCCATTTCCCGGAGGAAGGCCTCAGCTACCGTCATATCCTCCGGCGTGGTGATCTTGATATTGCGGTAGTCCCCCTCTACCAGGAGGACGGGCTTGCCCGCCGCCTCCATCACGGCACAGTCATCGGTCAGGGCGTCCAGCCCTTCCCCCAGCGCTTCGGCCGCGGCGCGATAGTCGGAGAGGCGGAAGGTCTGCGGCGTCTGGACGGCGCGCAGGGTCGCACGGTCGGGTGTCTCCACCACAAACCCGTCTTTGTCCGTCTGCTTTACGGTATCCTTCAGCCCGACGGCGGCGGCGGCCGCGCCAACCCTTTCAGCGCCCTCTATCGTGCGGAGGATAACCTCCCCGCTTACCAGAGGGCGTGCGCCGTCATGGATAGCGACATATGCACAGTCTCTGCAGCGGGCGATACCATTCTGCACCGACCGGGCGCGCGTCGCGCCGCCGGGCACAATATCGGTCAGCTTGGTGATCCGGTACTCGTCGCACAGCCGCTGGAGAAGCGGAATCTCCTCCTCCCTGGCGACCAGAAGGATGTCGCGGATGCGATCGCACCGCTCAAAGGCCAGGGCGGTTCGCATGATGACCGGCACCCCCGCAAGATTCATGAGCTGCTTCGGTGTCCCACCCATGCGGGAGGAGCTTCCGGCGGCGACGATGACCGCCGCCGTATCCGGCACGATAATATCAAAGGAAAGCTTAAAATCAGTAAATGTTTCGGTCACCGGCATGGCGACGCCTCCTTATAAATAATCAACATGGTATATAATGTGCATAGCTTTTGCGGCTGCCGACTGCTTTGCGGGCGGCGAGCAAAAGATGTGTTAAAATCCAGTGTAAAATAACCGCTATGAGGTTATTTTACCACATCCTTGCGCCCACCGCAATCTTGTGCTACAATATTTTCGTAAATCCCGCTTTGGAGGTATCGAATCCATGCATTCCGTAAAACATGAAAAATCCTGCGGCGCGATCGTCTTCCGCCTGTGCGGCGGCGAGCCGGAGGTTCTGCTTATCAACCACGTCAACGGCGGCCACTGGGCCTTTCCCAAAGGGCACGTCGAGGGGGCTGAGACCGAAACACAAACCGCGCTTCGCGAAATCCGGGAGGAAACCGGCCTCAGCGTCCGGCTGGACACCGGCTTCCGGCAGAGCGTCGTCTACTCCCCTGCGCCGGAGGTGGAGAAGGAGGTCGTCTACTTCGTCGCCTTTGCGGAGGAGGGCATCCCCTCCCGGCAGGAATGCGAGGTAAACGAGATCCGCTTTCTCCCCACAGCGCAGGCGGCAGAGCTGGTCACCTATGCAAATGACAAAGCGGTGCTCCGGGCGGCGGCGGACTACCTCTCGAAACGGCAGAAAAAATTTTGATTGACACCGGAAGAACCGGGTGTTATAATATTTGTTGCTATTGGCAAATTCTATGCCAAAAGCTCCTTGCTCCGAGAGAAACGGAGCCAAAAGACCAGAAGGAGGTGCTTTTAATGAATAAGTATGAGATGGTTGCGATCTACTCCCTGAAAAACGGCGAGGAGGCTGCTGAGGCTCTGAACGAAAAGTTCAAGGCGCTGATCGAAGCCAACGGTACCGTGGAAAGCATTGACGTGTGGGGCAAGCGCCGCTTGGCTTACCCGATCAATGACGAGGTTGAGGCATCCTATGTCCTCTACAACTTCGAGTGCGGCGTTGACTTCCCGGCCGAGCTGGACCGCGTTTCCAAGATCACCGACGGCGTGCTCCGCACCCTGATCGTCCGCAAGTCGGACGCTGCCGTCGCTGCTGAGGCTGCCAAGGAAGAAAAGGCTGCCGAAGCGACCGACGCTGCGGAAAACGCCTGAAAAAAGAAGGAGGTTTAAGCTTTTATGAATCTTGCGATTCTTATGGGCAGGATCACCGCTACACCCGAGCTGCGCAAAACCAACAGCGGGCTTTCGGTGACCTCTTTCAGCATTGCGATCGACCGCCGCTTCCGTTCGGGAGAAGAGCGGGTGACCGACTTTATCAACTGCGTCGCCTGGCGTCAGACGGCGGAGTTTATCTGCAAATACTTCCAAAAGGGTTCGATGATCGCCGTTGACGGCACCATTCAGACCCGGAAGTATACCGACCGTAACGGCAATGACCGCACGGCCACCGAGGTTGTCGTCAACAACGCCTACTTTACTGGCAGCAAGCGGGACAGTGAGGCCGGCGGATACGCCGCTCCCTACCCGACTGAGCCGCAGGCTCCGGCCGCGGCCGCGCCGAGCTTTTCCAACGTCGGCGCCGGTGATTTTACCGAGTTGACCGACGACGACGATTTACCGTTCTGATTTGAATGCTTTTATCCTTTATAAAGGAGGTTTTTTGAAATGGAGAGAACCGATCGTCCGAACCGCAGAAAGGGCCGCAAAAAGGTTTGTCACTTCTGCGTTGACCGGATTGATGAAATCGATTACAAGGACACCGCGAGACTGCGCAAGTACATCTCCGAGCGGGCAAAGATTCTGCCCCGCCGCGTGACCGGCACCTGCGCCGCGCATCAGCGCAAGCTGACCGTCGCAATCAAGCGCGCCCGTTATATTGCGCTGCTCCCCTATGTAAGCGACTAATTTTTTCAAAAGACCGCCGTGTATTTTTGCACGGCGGTTTTTCTTTATCCCTAAGTGCCCACAAAACACAGCTGCCTGAGATCGGCAGGATATCCGAAAGAGGATCTGCGGCGAACGATTTCCAACAAAAGAACAAAAAATTGCGAACATTTTATGAACTCGAATAAAAAGGCTTTTACAATCCGCCGCTTTGTGTTATACTGAATTTGTCGAAATTTATCTTATCATCAAACCAGCAGAGGAAAAGCAGCGCTTCCGTGGGAGGAAATGCACCCATGCCGTATCCAATTCCGATGGCCGGAAGGCGCGCGCCGGAGGAAGGTTTGGGAAAGCCGGCCGCCGGATGTGTTTACCTTTGCTGGACGATGGTAGATTTGAAAAAAATCAATGGATTAAGTGAGGTGACCGGCATGCCGAACAAAATCAAGTTGACCGTCGGCGGAATCGATTACTACATCTCCTCGGATGATGAGGAGGGCTACGTTCGCAGCGTCGGGGACGAGCTGAACCGCCGCCTCGACCAGATCACGCGGCAAAACCCCTATCTTTCCACCGCGATGGTGGCGGTTTTCGCCGCGCTTGAATACTGCGACGAGTCCAAGAAGGCCGCCCAGGCGCTGGAGGACTGCAAAATGCAGATCAAGGGTTATGTGGAGGAATCGGCCTGCGCCAAGCTGGAGGCGGACGAAGCCCGACGGGAAATTGAGCGTCTGGGGAAAGAGAACCACAACCTCCGTATGCAGCTGGAGGCCGCAAAAGCAGCCGCCGACCCGTCGCCTGCCCCGCCCGTGAAATGAGCATGGAGCTTCTTTCCCCCGCAGGAAGTGAGGAGTCTCTCTGCGCGGCTTTGCGATGCGGCGCAGACGCGGTCTACCTCGGACTGAAGGATTTCAACGCCCGGCGGAACGCGCACAACTTTGACGCTGACGCCCTTTCCCTCGCGGTGGCGCAAGCCGCCCGGCAGGGCGCTAAAATTTATGTGACCATGAACACGGTCCTGTCGGATGAAGAGCTTCCCGCAGCCCTTGCTGCGGCGGAGCTTCTTTGTCGTACGGGCGTTTCGGGCGTGATCGTCGCCGACCCCGGCCTTGCCGCGCTGCTACAAAAGATGGCGCCCGGGCTACGGCTGCACGCCTCCACACAGATGGGGGTCAACTCCCCCGCCGCCTTGCGCGTCTTAAAGCAACTCGGCTTCTCCCGCGCGGTCGCGGCCAGAGAAATGTCGCGGGAGGAGCTTCGCGCCCTCTGCGCGGAGGCGCGGCGGCTGGATATGGAAATTGAGGTTTTCATCCACGGCGCGCTCTGCATGTGCCTGTCCGGCAGCTGCTATATGAGCGCCTTCCTCGGCGGGCGAAGCGGCAACCGCGGCCTCTGCGCCCAGCCCTGCCGCCTCCCCTTCTCGGCGAAGGGAGGCACCGGGTACGACCTGAGCCTGAAGGATTTGAGCCTTTTGTCCCACCTGCACGAGTTGGAGGAGATGGGCGTGGCCTCCCTGAAAATCGAGGGAAGGATGAAGCGGCCCGAGTATGTCGCCGCCGCCACCGCGGCCGGCAGACAGGTATTGGACACCGGCCGTTTGCCCGCCGATCTGGCAGAGGCGCTGGGCACGGTTTTCTCCCGCAGCGGATTCACGGACGGATATTATGTAAACACGCGCGGGCGTGAAATGTTCGGCCGCCGCACAGAGGAGGAGGCCGCTCTTTCCGCGTCGGTGCGCACCTCTCTGCACGGCCTTTACCGCGCCGAGCGGCAGTGTGTTCCCCTCGACGCCGCATTTTTGCTGGAGGATGGCACTGCCTCCTTCACTCTCAGCGATGGGGTGCACCGGGTCTCGGCCAGCGTCGCGACCGCCAAGGGAGACACCCCTCCCAGCCCGGAATTTTTGCGTTCCAAGCTGTCGCGCATGGGCGGTACAAATTATTATGTAAACCACCTTTCCTGCAAAGCGGAGGAGGACGGCTACCTCTCCGCCGCCGCATTGGGGGAGCTGCGAAAATCCGCCGTGGCGCAGCTGGACGCGCTGCGCCGGCCGCAGCCGATCCCCTTCACACCTATAGATTATGTAAACCAAGCCACTTCCAAAAGGAATCGCGGTGACCGGCCGATCAAATGGATTGCCCGGTTTGACAACCGGGCGCAAATTCCCGACGACCCGGCCGCCTTCGCCGGTCTTGCCGCCGTCGCCCTCCCGGCCGAGGGGGACTTTTCCAACCTTTCGATTCCGGAGGGGTTTGGAAAAATCCTCGACCTGCCGCGCGGCGTGTTCGATAAGGAGGCTTATCTTTGCGAACGGCTGCAGACTGCAAAAGCGGCCGGGTTCTCCCACGCCCTTTGCGGCAATCCCGCCGCTTTCGCGCTGGCGAAAGAGGCCGGGCTGCTGCCCATTGCCGATTTCGGCCTCAACCTTTTCAACTCCGCCGCATTGCAGACGGTGCAAAACCTCGGTGCGGCGGCTGCCGTCCTCTCGCCCGAGCTTACCCTGCGGCAAATTGATCGCCTCTCCCCGCCGCTGCCGATCGGCAGCATCGTATACGGCCGGCTGCCGCTGATGATCAACCGCAACTGCCCGGTGAAAAACGGCCGCTCCTGCCGGGAGTGCGGGCGCACCTCCTCTCTCACCGACCGGAAGGGCACCGCTTTCCCGGTGCGCTGCCGCCTCGGGCTGGCCGAGCTGCTCAACTCCGTCCCCATCTGGATGGCCGACCGGAAAAGTGAGCTTGGTGCGCTGGATTTCGGCCTGCTCTATTTTACAACCGAGGCAAAGGAAGAGGTCGCCCACATTCTGCGCTGCTACCGGCACGGCGGCGCAAAGCCCGACTCTCTCACCCGCGGCCTGTTCTACCGCGGGGTAGAATAGTAAAAATGCGGCGCGCTGCCGCTTGATTCTTATCGCCCAATCGAAAGGAGGAGGCCGTTTTGCTGATACTCGCCTCTCAATCTCCCCGGCGGCGGGAAATTCTCACCATGCTGGGGTATAATTTTTTATGTAAACCTGCTGACGCCGATGAAACCATTCCGCAGTCCACGCCGCCGGAGGCTGCGGTGCAGCTCCTCGCCCGAAGGAAGGCGGAGGCGGTGTCCTGCAATCCGGAGGATGTGGTGCTTGGCTCCGACACGGTTGTGGCGCTGGAGAATCGCATTCTCGGCAAGCCGAGGGACGAAAGAGAGGCGGCCGAAATGCTGCGCGCCCTTTCGGGAAAATGCCACACCGTTCATACCGGCGTATGCCTGAAAAATGCGGAAAAATGCACGGTTTTTGCCGTACCCACCCTGGTGGAATTTTTCCCTCTGACCGAAGAAGAAATCGCCGCCTATATCGCCACCGGCGACCCGATGGACAAGGCCGGTGCCTATGGCATACAGGGGATCGGCGCCGTTAACGTCCGGCGAATTGACGGGGATTTTTTCACCGTCATGGGGCTGCCGGCCGCGCAGACTGCCCGGGCGCTTCGCGACTTTGAAATTTATCCCACGCCTCCCGCGGCGAGCAAGTATTGAGGCTTTATGTAAACCGCAGCCGTTCCTCTCCACTATGCCTCTCAGCGAAGGCGGAAGGCGCAAGAAAAGCTTCCCCCACGTGCGGACAGAGCGGCATTTTTCTCCAATGCAAGAAAAATGAAAAAAATATGCTTTTCCTATTTTCATCCCACTCATTTTAATGTATAATATAATTTGTATACTATGCCCTTGAGCGTCCGGCGGCAAACCTTTATTTTCGCCGTGTCGGGCAGACTTTTTTATTGATAAAGCGGCCTTTGGGCTTGCAGTCCGTTTTTTTAAGGAGGTCTTTTCCTCGTGTTCACAAAGGAAATTGTTATTGATCTGGGTACTGCCAACACCCTTGTCTATACCAAAAACAAAGGCATCGTCATGCGAGAGCCTTCAGTGGTTGCTTACGACGTGCGGGACGACGCGGTCAAGGCGGTCGGCACCGCCGCGAAGGAGATGATCGGCCGCACGCCCGGCTCTATCGTGGCCGTCCGGCCGATGAAGGACGGCGTAATCGCCGACTTTGACGTGACCGCCGCCATGCTCCGGCATTTCCTCCGGCAGGCGGAGGGAGGCGCGCTTTTCTCCAAAACCAACCTGCTGGTCTGCATTCCGGCCGGCGTAACCGAGGTGGAGGCGCGCGCCGTCTATGACGCGGCGAAGCAGGCCGGCGCAAACGAGGTCAGCCTGATTGAGGCGCCGCTGGCCGCTGCGATCGGCGCCGGTCTCCCGGTGAATGAGGCGGCCGGCTCCATGATTGTAACCATCGGCGCGGGCATCACCGACGTGGCCATCCTCTCGCTCGGGGGCATCGTCACGGCGCAGTCGGTCCGGGTGGCCGGCGACGCTTTTGACGAGGCGATTATCGCCTATCTCCGGCGGCGGCACGGCCTGCTGATCGGGGAACGCTCGGCCGAGCGGATCAAGATCGGCATTGGCTCGGTTGCCTCCTTTGAGGGGGAGCAGAAAATGGAGGTCAAGGGCCGCGGCACGGTCGATGGCCTTCCGAAAACGGTGACGGTCACCGCGCGGGAGATCCGCGACGCCCTGACCGAGCCGGTCAGCCAGATCACCGAAATCATCCACACCACGCTGGAGAAAACACCGCCCGAGCTTGCGGCCGACATCATTGAACGGGGCATCACCATCACCGGCGGCAGCGCCGCGCTCCGCGGGATTGATAAGGTAATCCGCGAAGTGATTCAGATGCCGGTAACCATCGCGGACAACCCGGCCGACTGCACCGTGCTCGGCGCGGGGGTGCGCCTCTCCGCCGCGGCGGAGGCATCCATCTATGCCCCGCGCAGCTATAAAACCCGCGTATAGCAGAAACGAAAAGAGCTTCCGCGCGGCCGGGCGGCTAAGGCCTTTTATAAAAAGGCAAAAGGCGGCGTCTTTGACGGCGCGGCGGGAGGCCAGAGTCTGCCGCTCGATTGGGCGGACGGCAAAACCGACGGCTGTGCTGTTTTCATGGGGAAATACCCTGCCTTGTGCGCCGATTTTAAGCACGTTTGATTTTAAAGAAAGGGCGGTGCGATCCGCTTGCGTTTTTTCGTACGAACCAGAAAATTTAAAATGCTGGTCGGTATCTTCGCCATACTGATCGCGGTCACGGTCGTTTTCGCCATGATCGGAGGTGCGATGGCGCCCGGCTCCAGCATTGGCAGCGCGCTGATCACCCCTTTTCAGCGGCTGTTCACCACCGTTTCCCACGGGATCGGCGACACCTGGAAGGCCTTCACCGACAACCAGGCCATCATGGAGGAAAACGCCGCTTTGCAGCAGCAGGTGGACGAGTTGACCGGTCAGCTGACCGAGTATCAGACCGCCATAAACGAAAACGCCTTTTACAAAGGCTTTCTGGAGATCAAGGAGACCCACCCGGACTTTCAATTTGCCGAGGCTATGGTCATCGCCGCGGACGGGACGGATCTCTACCACAGCTTCGTGATTGATAAGGGAAGCCTGGCCGGCGTGTCCGCACACGATCCGGTCATCACCTCGGCCGGCCTGCTCGGCTATGTGTCGGAGGTATCGCTGACCAGCGCCAAGGTAACCACCCTGCTTGATCCGGGGCTGAACGTCGGCGGCTATGACAGCCGCACCGGCGACACCGGCGTTTTGACAGGTGACGCGTCCTACGCGGCCGGCGGGTATACAAGGCTTTACAACCTGCCCCGCAGCTCATCGGTCGCCATCGACGACTACATTCTCACCTCCGGCGGAGGGATATTCCCCAAAGGGCTGGTGATCGGTCAGGTTGCCGATGTCTCCCGCGATACGGAGGATACGACGGTCAGCGCCTCTATCCGACCGATGGCCGACTACAGCGACCTGCGCAAGGTGATGGTCATCACCTACTTCGACGGGCAGGGCAGCGTCGCGCAGGAAGGCGGAGCGGCAAAATGAATTTTGAAGAAAAACCCAGGCAGACGCGCGCGCTGGCCTTTTGCGGCGTATTTCTGTTTTTGCTTTTTACTTTGCAGTACAGCGGGCATCTTCCGCGTCTGCACGGCGCGGTGCCCTTTAATCTGCTGCTGCCGGCCGTCGTCTTTGCCGGCATGTTTTTCGGCCCCTGGTCGGGGGCGCTGCTCGGACTTGCGGCCGGGGTTTTTGCCGACGCCATATCGGCCGGCGCGACCGGCTTCAACTCGGTTGCGTTTTTCCTGATCGGCTGCGCGGCCGGCCTCTTTATCCAGCACCTGCTGGGCAACACCGCCGTCGCCGCCCTGCTGCTTTCGGCCGGCGCCGCCCTTTTGTTTGAGACGGCGCGCTACCTCTTCACCTACATCGTGATCGGATATGCGAATACCGGTTTTTACTACGTTCAATACTCGCTGGTCAGCGCGGCGCTGACCACTCTGCTGGCTCTGCCGATCTACTTCCTCTTCAAAAAATTGATGAAGATCGCGGGCCGATAATTTGTCCTTAAACTTTCGCGGCGAAAACCAGCAGTCGTTCGGGACGGAGGGCGGCACACCGCCTTTTTCCCCGTCCGCACGCCGATTGAAGGAGTCATAAGCCTTGCACAAGAAGAAAAAGCACAATATCCGCTATATCGCCATCGCGCTGCTTTTGATCGCGATTCTGCTCGTATACAACTTCCGCCTGATCCGGCTACAGGTTCTCGACGCCGACTACTATCTGTCGCAGGCGTCGACCGCCAGCACGCGGAGCGTCTCGATTCAGGCCTCGCGGGGGGAGATTCTCGACCGCTACGGCCGCGCGCTGGCCATCAACCGGGATGGCTATAACATCGTGTTCAACCGCGCCTACATGTCGGGGGATGAAATCAACCAGAATATCCGGAATCTGCTCTCCCTGCTGGAAAAATCGGGCGAGGAGTGGTTTGACAAGCTCCCGATGGACGCTGCGTCTCCCTACACCTTCACGGAGGATGAGGCTGCGGTCGAAACCATGAAAAGCCGCATCGGTCTGGCGCACTACGCCACGTCGGAGAATTGCTATGCCCAGATGGTTAAGCGCTATAAGCTTGAGGGGATGGACTCCGCCCTGCAGCGCAAGCTGATGGGGGTGCGCTACTCCATGGAGCTTGCCGACTTTTCGATCGCCAACCCCTACACCTTTGCCGAAGATATTTCAACCGACACCATGACGCGGATTATGGAGTCGGCCTTTGACCTGCCGGGAATCGAGATTGACGTCGTTCCCATCCGCGAGTACCCCGACACCTCCATCGCGCCGAGCATCATGGGCACGATCGGCCCGATCTATGCAGAAGATTGGGAGTCTTTGAAATCGCAGGGCTACAGCTACAACGACAAGGTCGGCAAAAGCGGCATCGAGGGCTACGCCGAAAGCTACCTGAAGGGCACCGACGGCGTGCGGGAGATCACCACCGACGGCGACGGCAAAATTCTCTCCTCTCAGGTGACGAAGGAGGCCGTCTCCGGCAACACGGTCATCCTCGGCCTGGACAAAAAGCTGCAGAAGGTCGCCCAGACCGAGCTGGAAAATCTTGTCAACAGCCTCAAAGCCTCCACCAAAGGGGAGGCTTCGGCCGGCGCCTGCGTCGCCATTCAGGTCAAATCGGGAGAGGTGCTTGCCTCCGCCAACTATCCCTCCTACACGCTGGAGGAATATTATAACGACTACGCCCGGTTGGCGGCGGACGAAAGAAAGCCGCTTTTCGACCGTGCTTTTAACGGTATCTACCCGCCCGGCTCCTCCTTCAAGCCGGCCGTTGCGCTGGCCGCGCTGAACGAAGGAATCATCACCAAGGAGTCGACCATCCGCTGTGTGCATACCTACAGCTATTATACCGGCTACCGCCCCTCCTGCCTCGGCACGCACGGATACATCAACGTGGTGAACGCGCTTTCCAAATCCTGCAACTACTTTTTCTTCGACGTAGGACGTCAGCTGGGCATCGACAAGCTGAACGAGTATTGCAGGCAGCTTGGCCTCGGCGTTTTGACCGGGGTCGAAATCAGCGAGAGCAAGGGCATTCTTGCCAGCCCCGCCTATCGGGAGTCGGTCGGCGGCACCTGGCACCCGGGAGATGTGATTCAGGCCGCCATCGGGCAGTCGGACAACTCCTTCACGCCGCTGCAGCTCGCCACCTATACCGCAACCATCGCCAACGGCGGCACACGGTATCAGTCCCGCCTGATTCATGAGATTCGTTCCTACTCCCTCGACCAGGTGATTATCGACTCTACCCCGACCGTGCTGAACACTTTGCAGCTGGCGGCCGGCACGCTCGACACGGTGAAGGAGGGCATGCTCTCGGTGACCGAGGATGGTACCGGCAGCGGCACCTTCCGCTCCTATTCCATCAAGGTCGGCGGCAAAACCGGCACGGCGGAGACCAGCCTCGGCGGAGACAACAGTATGTTTATCGCCTTCGCCCCGTATGAGGATCCGGAAATTGCCGTGGCGGTCATTGTCGAGCACGGCGGCCACGGTTCGGGCAACGGCGCACTGGTCAAGGCGATTTTTGACGCTTACTTTTTCGCCTCGGACGAGAAATATGACGAGCCGACCTATAACGCGCTGCTGCAATAGCAATTTTTATAAATTTTGCACGAAAACCTTTTGACAAAGTTTCTCCCCCGTGGTATTATAAAAAAGTAGTTTTATTGATCATTATGCCATCGCCGCACAATCTTTAAAGGTTGCGAACCGCGATGACAAAATAAATTCAGGAACAGGAGGCATTTTATGAACATTGCACTGATTGCGCACGACGCAAAAAAAGAATTGATGGTTCAATTTTGTATTGCGTATTGCGGCATTTTAAGCCGACATACCATCCTCGCCACCGGCACGACCGGCAAACTTGTCTCCGACGCGACGGGCTTGGAGATTATGAAGTTTTTAAGCGGCAGTCAGGGCGGTGCGCAGCAGCTTGCCTCCCGCATCAGCTGCGACGAGATTGATCTGGTTCTGCTGTTCCGCGACCCGCTGAACCCCAAGCCGAGCGAGCCGGATGAAGCGGCGCTGCTTCGCCTCTGCGACGTGCACAACATCCCCGTGGCCACCAACATCGCCACGGCTGAGGTGCTGATCCACGGGCTGGAGCGCGGCGACCTCGACTGGCGGAATATTGTCAATCCCCAGCGCTGACTGCACATCCCCAAAAATACTGGAATGGCTTTGACGTGGACCAAGTAGCATCCGTTTTCGCCGCTTACAGAAAAAGGCGCCATCGGCTGAGAGCGCCTTGCAGCCGCGGATTTTTGTGAAGACACCCACCGAGCCGGCCTTTCGGCCCGTCTCGCCCGCGTTAGGGGCCTTTTGAGTGGAACGGCATTTTCCGCCGTTCAATCGGGGTGGCACCACGGGTAAACAATCGTCCTCGTCCCTTTTTCGGGACGGGGATTTTCTCTTTACACGGCCGTTAAGCAACATCAGATAGACGCGTCCGGCCGCTGCTTTATCTGCATGGCCGCACGAGCGTACGAGCGTACAAACGTTTCGCCCGCCGCAGGAAAACCGCATTGACTTTACACGGCGGGGCTTCAAATTTTACCGCATTTCGGAATCGGAAAGGAAGAAACCAACATGGCACAGAACAACGCAGCGCCCAAGGGAACGCAGGACGTCCTCCCTGAGCAGAGCGCAAAATGGCAGTATGTCGAGCAGAAAATGCTGGAGACGGCCGCCCTCTTTGGATTTAAAGAGATCCGGCCGCCGGTCTTTGAGCATACCGAAGTGTTTCAGAAAAGCGTCGGCGACACCACCGACGTCGTGCAGAAGGAGATGTACACCTTCACCGACAAGGGCGGCCGTTCGATTACGCTGCGGCCGGAGCTGACCGCCGGCAGCGTCCGCGCAGCCATCGAGCACGGATTGATTCACGGCGCGCTGCCGGTCAAGGTTTGCTACATCGGCGGCTGCTACCGGTACGAAAAGCCGCAGGCCGGCCGCCTGCGCGAGTTTCATCAGTTCGGCGTGGAGTGCTTCGGCGCCGCCTCCCCCGCCGCGGACGCGGAGGTCATCTCTCTGGCGGGGCACCTGCTTGACGGGCTGGGGATCACCCGCCTCTCTCTCGAGATCAACTCGATCGGCTGCCCCACCTGCCGCGCCAGGTATCACGAAGCGCTGAAGGCCTACTTCCACGCACACGAGGAGACACTATGCTCCACCTGCCGCGACCGGCTGGAGCGCAACCCGATGCGTATTCTCGACTGCAAATCGCCGGTCTGTTCGGAGATTGCCGCAGCCGCGCCGGTCATGCTGGACTACCTCTGCGACGACTGTGCCGCCCATTTTGAGGAGGTCAAGACGCATCTGGACGCCGCGCACATCTCTTACACCGTCAATCCGCACATTGTCCGCGGCCTCGACTACTACACCCGCACGGTGTTCGAGTTTGTCTCGGGCGACATCGGCGCGCAGGCGACCGTCTGCGGCGGCGGAAGGTACGACGGCCTGATCGGCCAGATGGGCGGCGGCGAAGTACCCGCTCTCGGCTTTGCCATGGGGATCGAGCGTCTGCTTCTGGTGATGGAGGCGGTCGGCGCCCCCTTCCCGGAGGAAAAGCGGCCGGACATCTACATCGCGCCGATGGGTGCGCGCGCCGGACGGGAGGCCACCGCCCTCTGCACTTCGCTGCGGGAGGAGGGGTTTGTCGCCCTGACCGACCTCTGCAGCCGCAGTCTCAAGGCGCAGATGAAATACGCCAACAAGCTGGGCGCCGCCTACACCGTCGTGCTGGGGGACAGCGAACTGGATGCGGGACGCGCGCAGCTTAAGAATATGGAAACCGGCGAGGAGACGGAGGTCACCCTCCCCGACGGGCTGATCGCCGCCGTGTATGAGAAAAGCATCTCCGGCGCGCTGAGCGACCTGACCGAGTCGGTCGGAGAGCTGGACACCCTCTTCGGGGTCGAGCGATAAAGGCCTCTCCGGCCAAGCCGAAAAGCATTTCCAAAGGCCTGCCGTTTCGGACGGCTTTTGAAAAAGCTTTTCGGGCTGCCTTGTGCCAAAATACATAAAGCCCGCCACGGGCATTTTTGAAAAAGGGTGAAGAAGATGAAACTGGATACCATGAAGGGGCTGCGCCGCACCCATTACTGCGGCGACCTGCGTGAAACCGACGCAGGAAAGGAAGCGGTCGTCTGCGGTTGGGTGCAGCGGCAGCGCGACCTCGGCGGACTGATCTTCATTGACCTGCGCGACCGGACCGGCATCGTGCAGCTGGCCTTTGACGACGCCACCGCGCGGGAGGTTTTTGAAAAAGCCTTCGCCGTGCGGTCGGAATACGTCCTCATGGCAAGGGGAGAGGTGCGGCTGCGTTCCTCGATCAACCCCGATCTGCCGACCGGCCGGATCGAAGTCGCCGTAACCGATCTGCGCGTCCTCGGCGCGGCCGAGACCCCGCCGTTTGAGATTACGGACGACACCGACACCAAGGAGGAGCTGCGGCTGAAATACCGCTACCTCGACCTGCGGCGTCCGGTTCTCCAGCGCAATCTGGCGCTGCGCCACCGGCTGGCCAAGGTGACCCGCGACTATTTCGACGAGCAGGGCTTTTATGAGATTGAGACGCCCATGCTCATCAAATCCACGCCGGAGGGGGCGCGCGATTACCTCGTACCCTCCCGCGTGCATCCGGGCAGCTTTTTCGCCCTGCCCCAGTCTCCCCAGCTATACAAGCAGCTGCTGATGCTCTCCGGCTTCGACCGGTATATGCAGATTGCCCGTTGCTTCCGGGATGAGGATCTCCGGGCTGACCGGCAGCCGGAATTCACCCAGATTGACCTTGAGCTTTCCTTCACCGATGAGGCGGAGATTCAGTCCATCGCCGAAGGGTATATCGCCCACGCTTTTAAAGAGGTGCTGAATGTCGATGTGCCCCTCCCCCTCCCCCGCATGACCTATACCGAAGCGATGGAGACCTATGGCTCGGACAAGCCGGACACCCGGTTTGACATGAAGATCATCAACATCTCCGACCTGGTAGAAAACTGCGGCTTCGGGGTTTTCTCCGGCGCGGTGCAGAAGGGCGGCAGCGTCCGCGGCATCACGGTCAAGGGCGGTACCGAAAAGCTGACCCGGAAGGAGATCGACAAGCTGACCGAGTTCGTCCGCGGCATCGGCGCAGGCGGCCTCGCCTTCATCCGGTTTGTGGAGGATACACCGACCTGCGCCTTCGCCAAATTCCTGTCGGAGGCGGAGATGGAGGCCATTCTCTCCCGCATGGGGCTGGAGAAGGGGGATGTCGCCCTCTTTGTCGCCGACCGCAACAGGGTTGTCCTCCCCACCCTCGGCGCCCTGCGGTGTGAGGTGGCGCGGCGGCTCGACCGGATTCCGGAGGGGCGGTTCAACTTCACCTGGATCACCGAGATGCCCTTCTTCGAGCTGGAGGAGGAAACCGGCAAGTATCTCGCCATGCACCACCCCTTCACCGCCCCGCTGGAGGAATGCATTCCCTACCTCGACTCCGAGCCGGAGAAGGTTTTCGCCCGCGCCTACGACCTCGTGCTGAACGGGATCGAGCTGTCGAGCGGCTCGATCCGGATCACCGATCCCGAGCTGCAGAAAAAGATGTTTGAGGCGCTCGGCCTTTCGGATGAGGAGGCGTATCAGAAATTCGGATTTTTGACCGATGCCTTCCGTTACGGCGCGCCGCCGCACGGCGGCATGGGCATCGGCCTCGACCGGCTGATTATGTGCATGCTGGATTGCGGAAGCCTGCGCGACGTTGTGGCTTTCCCGAAGGTGTCCAACTCCTCCGAGCTGATGAGCGGCGCACCCGCCCCGGTCGATCAGGCGCAGCTTGACGACCTGCACATCGCCGCCTATTCCCTCGAGGAGGAATAGATTTTTCCACCGGCAAAAGGGGGAGTAAGCCTCTCCACTTACAGTGTAAAACGATCAACAAGCCGCTTATGCAAGGAAGCATGAGCGGCTTGTTTGCAGTTTGCGTTATTTTAAAAAACATCGTTCGGTCGGGCGGCAGTGCGGCCGCATGATCGTCTGACCTGCTGCACCCCTCATCCCCTCCAGCCTTTTAAGCGGCCGGGACGTCAGGTAGTCAGACCATCAGGCCGGCAGATCGGCGGCGGGGTACCCTGATGGCAGGTCGTCGGGTTGCCGATCCTCCTGATGACCGATCGTTGGAAGAACCGGCCGCCGCCCTCTCTAAAATACCCCGCAGTCCGGCGGCCTATGCCTGCACGATCATCTGACGAAGCGCAATCACATCACTCACCGTCAGCTTGCCGTCCCCGTCCAGGTCGGCCGACCAGAACTGCGCGGACGGCAGTCTTTCCCCGCTGACGATCACGCCGCGCAGCAGGACAACATCCGACACCGTGCGGCTGTCGTCCATATCCACATCTCCCCGCCTGCCGGAGGAGAGTATCTGCAGATCCCGCTCCAGCTGAACAAGCTTGGAGAGGTTGGTGACCCGCTCCCGACCGGCGGCGTCCAAAGCCTCATGCGCCGAGCGAGCGGCCGAAACCGCCTCCATATCGGAGAGCGCGAGGGCGCAGCGGTCGGGCAGAGCCGCGATCCGCTCAATCACCTGCTGTATTTCCGCTTCCGAAGAAGCCGTGCCGGGCACCGTAATCGAGACTATTCTCCGGGCAGTGCTTTGCCCGTCGGAAACCTGCAGGGTAAGCTGCAGGGTCGTATCCTCCCGCAGCGCATGGATGCTTCCGTCAGGGCCCAAAACCTCCGGCCGGCTGCTCTCCACGATCGAGACGGTGAACCCCTCCGGCATGGGCGGCGGGGTAAGCGAGGCCGCGCCCCGCTTGGGATTTTGTATCGTCATGCCATCCGCAAGGGAGCTTACATTATACAGGGGCGAACGAACCGCAAAGGCGTCTACATCTACATAAACACCGCTGGACTGCGGATTTTTCTCCCCCGTTACTGCGACCTCGATCGTGTGCTGCCCGTCGGGCAGACCGTCCAGCCGGAACACCTCCTGCTGGCGCAGCGTTTCGGCCGAATAGAGGTCAACCGTCCCCTTCACCTCGCCGTCGACACGAATCTGCGCGATGCCCCGGTTGGCCTCCCTGCTGGCGATGTAGGAAATGCCGACGCCGGTAAAGGTAAAGGCGGCGGTGTCGCCCGTCTGCCCGGAATAGCCGAAGGTATCCTGCCAGGCGCCGCCGATGGGATCGTGCGTCCACGCACCGGTATAGGAAACTACGGCATCCCGGTCGTCCGTTTTGGACTCCCGCACATTTGTGAAAGGCATGTGAATTTCAAAAGCGTCAATATCCACATAAGCGCCGGTAGCCAGCGGATTTTTCTCCCCCGTGACGACCACTCTGATGGTGTGCTCGCCGTACTCCAGGTCGTTGTCGGCAAAAACAGGATCCTGCCGCACCGTACCGGCCGAATAGAGATCGAACCTCCCGCGGTATTCCCCATCCAGATAAACCTCCGCAATGCCGCGGTTGTTCTCCAAGCTGGCGACATAGGCGACGCCGCTACCGGTGAAGCGCAGCTCGGCCGAAGCGCCGGCCGCGTCGGTGTAGATGAAGGTGCCGTTATACGCGTCGCCGAGCGGGTTGTGATTCCACGCGCCGGTATAGGTAATTCTCGCGTCCGGGTCATCCACCAGCTCGGTCGAGCGGACGGAGGCGCTCCCTGCCCCTTCTCCGAAGAAAATACCGCTGAGGCTCGCGTTCTTTCCACGGATGTGGTTGATGCGAAAACGCGTCGACCGGTCGCAGCGATAGACCAGGTACACCCCGCCGCTGTAATCATGCAGAGCCTGCAGCGGCGCAATCAGATTCAGGGTTCGGCCGTCAAACATCTCCACCATCAGCTCCCGGCCGGCGCACTCCCAATCAGCGAAATAGAGCGCCACCGTGTATTCCTGCTCTCTTAAAAGATCAATATCCACCGCGAAGGTCTGGTAGCAGGCGGTGTCGTCATCGCTCTGATAAGCGCCGAGCGCCCGGCCTCCCGCGCCGAAGGGGTTGGAGGGCATCGCCCGCGCATCGTCGGAAGTGGCCGCCAGCGTCACTCTGCGCCCTTTGGAGAGGCGGACGCTGCGGACATACTCCGGCAGCACGCGGACATCATCGCCGTTATACCCCGGCAGCAGATATCCGTCGGCGCCGTAGACGCCGTTCCAGCTTCCTCTGGTTTCGGTGTCCATCCCGACAAACTCCGCCGGATAGAGATATTCCCCCTCCACATACTCCGGCGTCGTTCCGTCATACTGCGTCCGGAAGGTGTAGCTGCCGGACGCAAGCCCGGTGAAGTAGAGGTAGTCCGCGTCCTCCTCAGTAGGAGAGGCGGCGCCGCCGTTCAGGGTAATCGCGGCAATCCGGCGCTCCACCTTGGGGATGGCGACGGTGGCCACCGTCCCCTCCGGCACGGTCACGGTATGCAGGCCGGCGGCGGTATCGAAGGAGGCCTCGATTGTTCCATAGGGTGTAGGCGTGCCGCCCGACACCCACTCCAGTTGCCGGCCGAGGTGCGGCTTTACCGTAAAGCTGGAAAAACCGGCCGTCTCAGCCTTAATGCCCAGAATCTCCTCATTCAGCCAGGAAAGCACACCGGCACTCCACGGATGGGCGAGGCTGGTATAGCCTGCCTGATTGTTGGGAACGGGGTCGTTCTGGCCGATGA
The DNA here is from genome assembly GCA_900543525.1 of uncultured Oscillospiraceae bacterium. Taxonomy (GTDB): domain Bacteria; phylum Bacillota; class Clostridia; order Oscillospirales; family Acutalibacteraceae; genus UQRS01. The sequence goes on along the minus strand of UQRS01000011.1, from coordinate 9,896 downwards.
TCTCATTCCAGCCGGGGCGGAAGGTCTCAAAAAACATGGTGCCGCCGTACTTGATCTGCCCGCCCCACAGATCCAGAACGGCCGAGATAGCATCGTCGTATTTCCCGGCCCTTGCCATGGCCTGCAGCAGCATATATTCGTTAAAGGGAGAGTAGGAAATCCGGTTCAGCCGGTCGCCAAAATCCGCGTGATACAGCGTATCCACATCTCCCACGCCGGCGTTGATCGCGTCGGCCGAGGCATGGAGTCCGTACGCCTTATAAAACTCCGGATCGGCGGTCAGCTCGGCCGTTTTTTCATCGGCATAGCCGGCGTATTTCTGCGCCAGGCCGGTTTGCCCGATCCCGGTCAGAACGGCCGCAAAATCCTTCCAGGCCTGAATGGACAGCAGCTTATAAGAATTCTGGTTCTCCTCCAGATTTGGGTTTTCAAACCCGGCGCCCAGCCGCTCGTCCCAGCCGAAAAAGCCGAGGGAGGGATTGCTGCCGTAAATCTCATACGCGTGGTCGAGGCGGGCGGTCGCCTCGGACAGCAGGCTCTCCACTCCCGCCGCGTCTCCGGAATATTCATAATAGTCGATCAGGCTGGGCACCCAGTAAAGCTCATAGCTCTCGATGCCGTTGGGGCGCACCGCCGTATACCGCAGGTTCTTCAAGATAAAATCATAGTTTCCGAACGCCGCCAGCGACGCCGCCTGAGAGGTGTATGCGTCCCCCGTCCAGGAGTGCCGGTCGCCCCGATCGACCAGAATGGCGGCCAGATAATCCTCCTTCAGATTGGCGCGCACGTCATAGGCCGCCGCGTACCAGATTTTGTTGAGCGTCTCGTTATCGCTGTCAAAGCTGCCCTCGTAATTGATCGGCTTGGTCTGGCAGACCAGCCGCACGCCGGTGATGGTAAAGGGGCGGTCAAAACCGACGACCGTGATAAAGCCGAAGCGCGCCCCCTCATACAGCTCGCTGTTCAGCTCCAGCCAGTAGGTATCGCCATACTTTACGGGCGTCGCCGTCTTTGCGGGAGACTGCGGCCCCCGGTTGACAATGGCCGGCTGATTATACTCGCTGACGCCGAGGGTAATCTCTCCCGAGAGGTCGGGCGCGTCAATCTCCAGCCAGCCGGCGAACTCCGCACCGAAATCCATCCGGATGCAACCGACCCCCTTCACCTCAACCGCAGCGTTCTCGGTCGTGAGGCTATCCAGCCCGGAGAACTGCTCCGGCGTGTCGCTCCACACCGAAACCGGCCGGCGCAGAAAAATCTCAAGCGCATCGTCGGCGGTCGGGTTCTCCCACCGGTAGGCGACCAACGGGTCGGGAGAGGCCGGCTGCGCCTTTCCGGAGAAGCTGCCGTCCGAAACATAGTCATACGGTTCTGTGATCGGGGACTCGCCCCAGATTGCCGCGGCCGGCGGCGCGATTATGACGCCGTACACACGAACGCCTCCCAACTGAATCAAATAATATCCGGCGTCATCCTTGCCGTACTGCGTGGCGACGATACGGATTTTCTGCGCCTCCACCGGGGAGAAGGTGAACACCGTCTCCCCTTCTGCGGGGGTATAGTCGGTATAGCTCTGTCCCGGAATGTCGAGCCACGTCTTCTTGTCCGGGGAGTACTGGAGCTTAAACCCCCCGCGGAAAAGCGGAGGAAATCTCCTTTCGCGGGGTGAGCGCAATTTTGCTCACGCTGGCCGTCCCGTTCAGCGAGAGGGTGGCACTTTCTCCTTCGGCAGGATACTCCTCATGCCGAATTTCGGAGGACCAGAAGGTGTCCTCCCGCCCGTCGATCAGGTTGCCGGGCGTTAGCGCGCTCGATATGGAGGAGGTTGCCGTAACCCCCGCGATCTCCAGCCAGCCTCCGCCGTCGTCCGCCAGCGCCGACCACGGCGCGGAGAGTAAAGCGCTCCCGATCAGAAGCGCGGAGAGAAAAAGCGCCATGCATTTTCGCACAGTCCGATACATATGCTTCACACCTCTCGTCAATTTTTTGCGGTAAAAACCGCCTTGCAGAATGATTATACCAGCGCCAAAGGCCTCCTCGCATTGGGGGTTCGCGCACCTTATCGGGGGAATCCTGACAAATTTGAAGCTGCGGCAAAGCAGGTATGGCATTTGGGCGCAGGCGTGGTATAATGAATACACAACGTGAAGCGGCGGCAAAGCCGCCGACGTCTGGGTATTCATTGAACGGCTGAATCGCGGCTGCGCCGTACAGCACCTTTCGGCGCTGCCATGCTGCGCATGGACGATTCATGGTATAATAGGGGACGCCCTATGGCTTTGGGTAAAAAGAAGCATGGTTGCGGCGTCCCTCTGAAAATGGGCTTTTCCGGCTCGGATGTGGCCGGGGCTTCATGGTGTTTTTAAAGCGTCTTTTGCTCGCCGCCCGTAAAAACGGCCGGTACCCGCAAAAGCTATGTATATTGCACTGTGCGTTCCTTGAATCACGGATTTATTAAGCTTGTAGCAAAACGGGGCAAAAAGCCCTGCCGCCCTTCCGGCGGTCAAATCCGGATTGAATGAACGCACGGTGTGAATTTCGGCGGCGGAGAGACTCCTTCGCCGCGCGATCAACTGCTTTTTTGAGGATGTGTGAAAACTGTGGATACCTATGTAGAACAGATTGTGGCTATACGCAAATCACCGATGGAGCGGCTGCTGCAGATTGGCATTATCGTGCTGGGCGTGATTCTGATTTTGACCTGCGGCATGCTGTATGTGGCCGGCGCGCTGGGAATGTTCTCCCTTTTGTTTGTCGTTTTGGCGGTGGCCGTCGGTTACGGGATTTACTACTTCGCGTCCCAGCTCAATCTGGAATATGAGTACATTTTTACAAACGGTGACTTCGATGTGGACAAGATCATCTCCAAACGCAGCCGCAAACGGGTGCTTTCGGGTCAGTGCCGCTTTATTTCGGAGTTCGGGCATTATGACCCCGATCAGCTTGCCGCCCGCCGGTTCGACAGCCGGATTGTGGCCTGCACAGTGGATGAGGAGGCCTGCTACGCCGTTTTCAGCCTGGACGAGGGGTCGGAGGCGCTGTTGATCTTCTCCCCGAACGAAAAAATGCTGAATGCCATGAAAAAATACGCGCCGAGGGTGATACGATTTGATCCATCCGGGAATTGACCTTGTAAAGGTTTGCAGAATGGAAAAGGCTTTGAAAACCAAAGGCTTTCGCGAACGCTATTTCGGTGAGCGCGAGGTGGCCGAGCAGTCTCTGCGCGGCGACCGGCCGGAGGGGTACGCCGCCTCCTTCGCCGCGAAGGAGGCGTTCGGCAAGGTCCTCGGCACCGGGGTGCGCGGCTTCTCTCTGCGGGAGGTGGAGCTGCTCCATCGGGAGAACGGCGCCCCTTTTCTGGCCCTTTCCGGCGCCGCGGCCGAGCTGGCCGATCAGCGCGGACTGCGGCTTTCGGTCAGTATCTCCCACGATGGGGAGTATGCGGTCGCCATGGTGATCGGGGAGGAGACCGGCCGTCTATCGGAGGATTGACGGTCGGCCTTTTGTTTTTTGGGAGAGGAATACGGCCGTACGGCCGCCCGGCGGCTCTGATTTTATGAAAAAAATCCGGGGCAGTGACCGGAAAAATTTGCAGATAAAAAGGGAAAGAGGCTGTGTTTTTATGAAAATATTGACCGGTGATCTGACCCGTCAGGCGGAGGAGAGGGCGGTCGCCCTCGGAATGGAGTGGCTTCGGCTGATGGAAAATGCCGGCTCGGCCGCCGCGACGGTCATCAAAAAACGCTACCCGCCGGAGGGGCTGCGGGCTTGCATCCTCTGCGGCAGGGGAGGCAACGGCGGCGACGGACTGGTCATCGCCCGAAAATTGCGGGAGGCCGGGGCGGATGTCAGCGTGGTTCTGACCTCCGGCACGCCGACCCATCCGAGCGCGCTGGAAAATTTCCGCCGTGCGTCGGTACTCGGACTGCCGATCTATGATTATGCGGGGGCGACGGCCGCCTGCCTCGACGTTATGCGGGGTGCGTCTTTGCTGATCGACGCGATTTTCGGCATCGGGTTTCACGGCGCCCCGTCGGGGAGTGAGGCGGCCGTCATCGGCTTTGCCAACAGCCTGAAGCTGCCGCGGGTGTCGGTCGATCTGCCGAGCGGCGCCGCCTGCGATACCGGCAAGGTAGAGGGAGACTGCGTTCGTGCCGATCTGACCGTCACCTTCAGTACGCTCAAGCCCTGCCACGTCACCTATCCCGCGGCCGATTTCTGCGGCCGGGTGGTGCCGGTCGGGATCGGGATGCCCGACCGGGCTTTTGAAGGGCTCGACTCCGGAATGGAGACCATCGACCGCCCATCGGTAGAGGCAGTCTGCGCCCCGCGGCGCTCGGACGCCCACAAGGGGAGCTTCGGTTCGCCGCTGCTGGTCTGCGGCTCCTACGGCATGGCGGGAGCGGCCGGCATGGCGGCGCGGGCGGCGCTTCGCTCGGGCGCGGGAATTGTGCATCTGGCTTTGCCCAAAAGCATTTACCCCATTCTGGCGCAGGGGCTGTATGAACCGGTTTTCCTCCCGCTGGAGGAGGATGGAGACGGCCGGGTGAGCTTTTACGCCCTGACCGCCCTGCGGGAGCAGCTGCAAAAGGCCTCCGCATTGCTGATCGGTCCCGGCCTCGGCCGTGGGGGAGATGTGGCGCGGGTGGTAGAAGAGCTGCTGCAATGCGCCGACTGCCCGGTGGTTTTGGACGCCGATGGCATAAATGCACTGGCCGGCCGCATAGATATGATTGAAGATGCAAAGACGCAGGTTGTTCTGACCCCCCATCCGGGGGAGATGGCCCGTCTCCTCAGCTGTACGACGGCCGAGGTGCAGGCCGACCGGGTCGGCACGGCGACAGCGGCGGCAAAGCGCAGCGGCGCCATCGTTGTCCTGAAGGGGGCGCGGACGGTGATCGCTTTGCCGGGGGGAGAGATCTATATCAACCTGACCGGCAATCCCGGCATGGCGACCGGCGGCAGCGGAGACGCGCTGGCCGGGATGCTTGCGGCCTTCCTCGGCCGGGGGATCGAGCCTTCGCTTGCGGCGCGGGCGGCGGTCTATTTCCACGGGGCGGCAGGCGATCTGGCCGCCGCCGAGCTGAGTGAGACGGCCATGCTGCCCACCGATCTGATTGACCGGCTGCCTTTTGTGTTTTCAAAATAACACAAAAGGCGGTGCCCCTCTATGAACAAAGCAAAATATACGGCGGCGGTGCTTTTCCTGCTGCTGATTGGCGGTATCCTCTGCGGCTGCACGGCTGCGGAGGATATTTTGCTGCAAACGGCCGGTTATGCCGGTGCCTGCCGGGTGACCTGCGGCGGGACGTCCTATACCTTCGCGGTCACGGTGGGAGAGGGGGGCAATTTCTCCTGTGAGATTACCGAGCCGCAGAATTTGACCGGCTTTCGCGTCTCCTACGCAGGGGAGGAGTGTCTGGTCGCCTTCGGCGATATGGAGTGGAGCGGCAGTGCGGAGGATCTGCCGCTCTCCTCTCCCGCGGCGGCGCTGCGAAGTGCTTTTGTCGCCGCCGGCCGCTCGGCACAGACGCCGACCAGATGCACAAACGGCCTCTATATGCTGGAGGGGGAGTGCGGCGCGGGCGGGTATAAATTTTCCTTCAACAGGGACGGCCGGCCGCACGCGCTCACCATCGAATCGCTCGATCTGCAGGCCGAGTTTTCATAAAACCCGTAAATTAAAGGGGAGTGCCCAATCCGTCAGGCACTCCCTTCCTTTTGTGTCAAACGAACGCGCGGCCGAATAGGATGAAGCAGGACGGTGCGCGGTCCTGTGCGCCGGCTGCATTCTGCCTCTCCCCGATTTCGACGAAAAAGGGAGGCCGCTTTGCTTTTTAAATTAAAATATTGCAGGAATGATTAAAAAGGGGCGTATACGGCAAAGATAGAAATGCAAGCCGAAATCATCCTAAAAAAGCGACGGAGTGTGAAAGGAAAATGACGATAAAGCGCGGAGAAATTTATTATGCCGATCTTAGCCCGGTCGTCGGGTCGGAGCAGGGAGGGATCCGCCCGGTTCTGATTGTGCAGAACGACATCGGAAACAAGTACAGTCCGACGGTTATCGCGGCGGCCATCACCAGCCAGAAGGATAAAACCAAGCTGCCGACCCACATTCAGGTTACGAGTGAGGGCTGCGGCCTTCAGAAGGATTCGATCGTCCTGCTGGAGCAGGTGAGAACCATCGACAAGCGCCGTCTGAAGGAAAAGATGGGAAGGCTGGACGACCGCTCGATGTACAGGGTGAATCAGGCAATCGGCGTGAGTCTCGGCCTTACCGGAACCGGCGCGAACGGGGCTACATAACCCCCGCTCTGCCTTTTGCGGCGTTCATCGGAAATACACGGCAGCCCTTTTGCACCCTCCGGAAGGGAGAGGCAAAGGGGCTGTTTATTTTATCCCGAATCATTCGGTTTTCTCATACTTATTATAAGAAACATTTGGTTTTGTAAAGCACTTGGCTGTGGTACAATAGGGGGCGCCCTATAGATTTGAGTAAAAAGAAGCATAGTCGTGGCGTCCCTCTGCCCTCGCCGTTATCGCCGGTCGAACTGCACGCCGTTTTTCTCCGAGTGCCTCATGATGCCGACCGCCGCGGCCAGAGTCACAGCCTCCGCAATTCCGACGGTGTACCAGAGGACAGCGCCGTTTGAAAGGAAGGAGAGCAGGATCACCGCAAGCGGGATGAAAACAAAGCCGCGGAGGATGTTGATTCCCACGGACTCCTTCGTCCGCTTGGTCGAGTACAGATAAGCGGAAATAATGGTGTTCAGCGACGCAAACAAAAACGCCCATCCGAATTTCGGAATAGCGGCAATCGCCATATCCGTGGTGTCCTGATCCGCACCGAACATTTTGCAAATTGCTCCGCCCAACACAAGAATCAGGCCGTATACCGCCGCGCTGCCGATGAAGCCGGCGATCATCCCGAAACGCTTGTAATATTTCAGGTCGGCTTCGGCTTTGTCCCCGAAGCAGCGGCCGAACAGAGGCTGCATGCCCTCCGATACGCCGATGAAGACGGCAAATGCGAAGGATATGATATATCCGATGATCGAGAAGGCGTTGATTCCGTCCTCCCCGACAAATCGGGCCAGCACAAGATTCATGCAGAAAATCATGATGGGAGTGGTGAACTGGGAAAGCATTTCGGGGAGGCCGCGTTTCAACACCTTTTGAATCAGGCCGCCGTCAAAGGCAAATTTGGAAAAATGCAGGATGCCGCGCCGACGCACAAAATGCATGCCGACAATCAGGAGTCCCGCCGTCTGTGAGAGGCCGGTGGCAATCGCCGCGCCGGCCATCCCCATCTGCAGCGGAAAAACAAACAGCCAGTCAAGGAAGATGTTCAGCAGCGTGCTGGTGATTGTGGAGATCATGACAAATACCGGCGCGCCGTCATTGCGCCCAAAGCCCTGCAAGGCGACCGACAGCGCCGACGGAATGGTAAACACGCTGTACCAGAACAGATAGTCGCGGGCCATCTCGAGATAGATGCCGCCCGCGCCGAGCAGGAGGGCAAGAGGCTTTGTAAAAACCGTGCCGATGAGTGTAAAGACCGCGCCGAAAGCGACGGTGCAGACTATGGCATGCATAAAGGCCTGGTTGGCTCCGTCATGATCTCCGCGGCCGATGCGGATGGCGGTGATGGTGACGCCGCCGATGGTGGTCAGCATAAACACCGCCCCGACGACCATGACAAACGGTATGGCGAGGTTGACCGCCCCGAGCGCGTCCGTGCCGACCCCGTGGCCGACAAAAATGCCGTCGATAATGGTGAAAAGAAAAAATGCACACTGACTCAAAACGGTCGGCAGTACATATCTCATGGCCATCTTTGCTTTTGTGTTTTTCATGGTCAGATTTCCTCCGTTAATGTGTTCAGAACCCGCTGTTCTTCCTGCTTCAGATTTTTGATATGCCGCTTAAATAAAGAGAGGTAGGCTTCCCGCTCCTCCGCCGTGAACAGGAGAAAGGCGTTTTCTTCAATCTCATCCACCTTGCGGATCGTTCTGGCGGAAAACTCCCGCCCCGCGTCGGTAAAGAAAATCTCTTTTCGATTTTTCGTCCCGGGAATGCCCTGCAATTTCAGCAGCCCCTTTTTCTGCAAAGCGCCGATGGAAGAATTGATCGTCTGCACCGGGAAGAAAAACTGTTGCAGAGGTCATTTTGGGTAAGCGGCTGCTCTGCGTGAGAAAGGGCGTATAAAATCCAGAACGCGCCTGCTTTTTGCAGCAGAGGCCTTAACGGGAGGGAGGCTTGCTTTTTTGCATCCGGGCGACAGAAAAGCCGCTCTTCTTTCAAAAAAGCAGGTGCGGTTTTGACATAATCGGAGCAGGGCGGGTCTTATAATATCTATATAAGGGTGTGGTGGTTATGGAAATTTATGCCGATGTGCTGATCTGCCTGAATCTGTTTGTCAACTTTCTGCTGCTGCAGGCGGTCAGAGCCATCACAAAGTACCGCGTGCCGCTCTGGCGGCAGATTCTGGCCGCAGGGGTGGGGGCGGTTTGCTCTCTTTACATATTTGCGCCGGCGCTTCCGGCCGCGGTGGAGCTGCTGGTGCGGCTTGGCATCTCCTGCCTTGTGATCCTCTGCTTTGCGGGGCGGTGCCCGCTCTCGCATTTTTTGCGGAGTCTGGCGATCTTTTACGGCGTGTCGTTCGTTTATGCCGGGTTGATGTTCGCCCTCTGGATTCTTTTCAAGCCGGCCGGAATGAGCGTCCACAACGGCGTGGTATACTTCGCGGTTTCGCCCGTGGTGCTGGTGGCTTCCACCCTGATCTGCTACCTTCTGCTGAAAGGGATCAACCGGTTTTTCGACGCCTCCCACAGGGAGAAGCTGTGTGAAATCCGCCTCTTTCTGGATGACCGGGTCGAGCGGCTGACCGCCCTTGCCGACACCGGGCACGGATTGAGGGACACACTCTCGGACGCGCCGGTCGTCGTCGTCGGACGGGAGGCGGGGGAGCGCCTCTTCGGGCGGGAGACGGTGCTGGCCGCGGCCGCCGGCCCTCCGTCGGGCGCGTACGCCCTGCGGTATCGGGTTATCCCTTATCGAAGCGTGGGCGGCGGCGGTCTGCTGCCGGCCTTTCGGTGCGATAAGATGGAGATTTTTTACAGGAACAAAATCCGCACGGTTGACCGTCCGGTTGTCGCGCTGAACGATCAGCCGCTCGGAGCGGGCTACGGCGCGATTCTGGACGCGTCGCTGGTTGAGTAATCAAAAAGGAGTAAATGTCAGATGAACAAGGAATCTTTCGGCGGCCCGTCCGCCTTTTTGCATAGATGCGGTCTGCACCTTTCGGCGCTTCTTTTCCGGTTAAAGCTCCGGCTCGGGCTGGTCGAGCCGATCCATTACATCAACGGGCCGGAGACGCTGCCCGAGCCGCTCACGGCCGAGGAGGAGCGCCGCCTGCTGGAGGATTATTATGAGGATGGCGACCGCGTGAAGGAGGAGCTGATCGTCCACAACCTGCGGCTGGTGGTGTATATCGCGCGCAAATTCGACGCGGCCGGCGCGGGGCTGGAGGATCTTATCTCAATCGGTACCATCGGGCTGATCAAGGCGGTCGGCACCTTTTGCCCCGGCCGGGGCATCAAGCTGGCGACCTATGCCTCCCGCTGCATTGAAAATGAGATTTTGATGTATCTGCGCAAAACCTCCTCTTTGAAAAGCGAGATTTCGATCGACGAGCCGCTCAACATCGACTGGGACGGCAATGAGCTGCTGCTTTCGGACATCCTCGGCAGCGACGGGGACGAGATCAGCCGCGGCATCGAGCAGGAGGACGAGCGGGGACTGATTCAGCATATGGTGAGCCGCCTCTCGCCCCGGGAGCGGCAGATTATGCAGATGCGCTTCGGCCTTGCGGGGTATCGTGAGTACACCCA
>UQRS01000010.1 GCA_900543525.1 uncultured Oscillospiraceae bacterium | reverse complement strand
GCGCCACCTTGCCAAGGTGGAGGTAGCGAGTTCGAGCCTCGTAATCCGCTCCAAACAATGAAGGACGCTTAAAGGTTTTCGTTTAAGCGTCCTTTGCTGTAACAGGAAAGCAGCGCGCTGCATAATATAAAATAACAGCTCTATGGCACCATAGCCAAGTGGTAAGGCAGAGGTCTGCAAAACCTTGATGCCCCGGTTCAAATCCGGGTGGTGCCTCCAGAATTACTCCGCAATGTGGAGCAAACACTAAACCCCCTTGATTTTCAAGGGGGTTTAGTGTTTTATCAAAAGAAAACCTCCGGTACAGCCGGGGGTTTCTTTTGTTTTTTATCGCATTCGATCAACCGCCCAACTACCACTTGTGTCATTTTTTGACCGCTTGTGCAAAACCGCTTGCGAAAGCCGTTTTGATATGCTATTACAATGATGTGTAAGTATGTCTGCGGAAAGCATTATACAAGAAACGGAGGAAATCAAATGAAAAAACGTGTTCTGGGTATTTTGCTTGTTTTCAGCATGATTGTGTGCGGGCTGTCGTCCTTCGCATTCGGGAATGCTGCGACAGGCGAAACCTGCAATGTAACGGTGAAAGCCGCCGCCGGCGGAAAAGTATCGGCGGACGGCACGAACTGGAGCGACGGCGTAGTCGTTCCGGTCACAAAAGGAGGAACGCTCGGCGGCAGTGTACAATACAAGCCGGACGAGGGGTATAAGCTTGACAGCGTTACCGCCGCTACGGTTATAAAGAAGGTTGTTGCGTCGGCCGTAAATACTGCCGCTATTGACGATGCGGGAAACCTTTACACGGCTGGAGATAATTCGTGCGGACAGCTCGCAAGAAAGTTGGGTTCTTATGTATATGAGGACTCGGTTCTTACAAAGGTCAGCACCTCTGCGAAAATAATCGATGTCGCCATGGGGGCGGACCATATCGTTGTACTTGACGAAAACGGCGAGGTATGGACAGCCGGCTGCAATCAGTACGGCGCTCTCGGAATCGATGAAAATGCGGGGAAAAATTGGTACGGAACCTATATTGAAACCCTCAGAAAGGTTACCGTCGGAGACGACGGTGTGAAAATCAAAGCGGTAGCCGCAGGACAGTTTCACACAATTCTTATTGACGAAAACGGCGGCGTTTGGACGGCGGGGAAGAACACCGACGGTCAGCTTGGCAGAAGCGACAATGTGAATGACGGAGCGCCGAATGCAGAATTCAAAAAGGTGGACGGCCTTGAAAATGTCAAAATAGTCAGTGCGGCGGGCGGCCTCGCTCATACGATATTGCTTGATGAGGACGGCAATGTCTGGACGGCGGGTAATAATGTTTACGGCGAGCTCGGCAGACAGACTGCCGGCACTAAGAATCCGGCGTTTGAAAAGGTTACCGACGGCATATCGGGCGTTAAAATAACCGCAATTGCGGCGGGAAGCTACTACACTGTACTGCTTGATGAAAACGGCAATGTGTGGACGGTGGGCTCAAATGGCTACGGAGAACTCGGAAGAGAAACGAACGGCGTGTCGAGCCGCGTATTCGGGAAAGCCGATCTTCAGGGGGTAACTACTGCGAGGTTTATTGCGGCAGGCGGTACTACGATAGTGATCGATACCGACGGCAATGTAAGAACCAGCGGCATCAACGGACACGGTCAGCTCGGAAGAGACACGGGAAGTGAATCGAGTGATTGGAAGCTTCTTGCGGTAACAGACGGTATCGACGGTGCCGAAATTATTGCCGCTGCAACGGGAGCAGGATCTTACCACAGCGTACTGCTTGATAAAAACGGCGTGATCCGCACCTGCGGGGCAAATCAATGCGATCAGCTTTGCAGAGACAAAGATCTTAGAAAATCTGCAACCTTTGCAGCTGTGACTGACGGCATGACCCAAACGATGACGTTTGACGAAATGAAAAATACGATAATAAACTCCGACAGGGTGTTTACCATTACCTCCGCCGTGAGAGAAAAGGGGCAGCTGGAGTATAATCTGAACGGCGGCGCGTGGGTCGACGGCTTTACGCCTCGGGGTTTTTATTACAAGGACGAGGGATTTTTCCTTCCCGACGCCTCAAACCTTAAAAAACCGGGCTATACCTTCGTCGAATGGGAAGTTTCTTCTCTGACCGACAATCCCATAAAGTGCTCTGCAAAATGGTCGCCGAACGTCTACATGGTGACTTTTGACGCCAACGGCGGCACAGTGGCGCAGGAAACCATGCAGGTCACCTATGGTGAGAAACTTGATCAGATGCCGATACCGAGGTACAAGGGATATCTTTTCCGCGGCTGGTTTGATCAGAAGTGGGGCAGCAGGCAATACGGCGACGAAAAGGGCCATAGCACGACCACATATGACAAGACAGACGACTGCACACTGTATGCGCACTGGGAAGAGGCCCCCATGTGCACGATCACGTTCGATCCGAACGGCGGCACATTGACCGGTGCGGCAACCTGCGAAGAGAAACTGAACGAGTGTATCAGAAAACCCGAGGAAGATCCCATGAGGAAGGGCTACAGCTTCGAGGGCTGGTATAAGGATGCCGACTGCACGCCCACGCAGAGGTGGGACTTTGACGACCCGATCCCCGGGAATATGACGCTGTATGCCGGGTGGAGGGCCCTTCCGTACAGGATCACGGTCAAGCCCGAAAACGGCGAGCAGGATATATGGATCGACGCGGATTGCGACGCGGCGATCACCGAGCCGATCCTGACAAGACCGGGCTATATCTTCGCAGGCTGGGACAAGGAATTCCCGGCAAAGATGCCCGCCGAGGATATGACGATCACGGCACTGTGGACGGTTTGCGACCACTCCGGCAGCACCGAGGCGCCCACCTGCACGGACTCTGTGGTCTGCACGGTCTGCGGCGGCACGGTCGAGGCTTTGGGTCACGATTTCTCCGAACAGGAATCGGATGCTGACCAGCACTGGGATAAGTGCTCCCGCTGCGATGCAACGGCGAATGTGGAGCCTCACGATTGGGACAACGGCGTAGTTACGATTCCGTCCACCTGCGTGGTAGCGGGCGAGAAAACATTTACCTGCGGCAAGTGCAACGCGACCAAAATCCAGCCGGTTGATGCAAGCGGTCACAACTGGGGGCAGGAGTGGCAGTACGATGCGACGCATCATTGGCATGAGTGCCAAAACAGCTATTGTGATGTGAAGAATGATAATTCGATGAAGGATGGGTATGGTGAGCATACCGGCGGCAAGGCCACCTGTACCGAAAAGGCTGTCTGCGAAATCTGCGGAAAGCCTTACGGTGAGATCGACAAAACCATTCACAGCGACCTCAAGCACGTCGACGCCAAAGCGGCGACCAGGGACGCAGAGGGCAACATTGAATACTGGTACTGCGACGGCTGTGGCAAATATTACAGCGACGCTGCGGCGACCGGGGAAATTGCCGGGGCGGACATCGTAACGAAGAAGCTGCCGAATGACCCGCCCGCGCCGAAAACCGGCGACAGCAGCAACCTTCTGCTGTGGGTCGCTCTGCTCTTTATCAGCGGCGGCGTCCTGACCGGGGCGACGGTACTCGGGAAAAAGAAAAGGTTCCTTACAAAATAAATCCGCAATGAAAGCGGCAGGCTCCTGATCCGTGCGATCTTTGGAGTCTGCCGCTTTTCTATGCATTTTGCTGTGGGGAGGGATATGGCCTTTCTGCCGCGCAGCCCCTCACCGGATGGATTTTTGCAAAAAGGGGGGGGAGGCCATAAGCGGCGTTTTCAAAATTGTCAATTGACAGTTTTGAAAACGCGCTGCAACCGCAGTCTGCCCCATGCTATAATGACTGTGTGTATTTATACACGCTGTTGACTCTGGCGCTTCGTCAGGGGGAAAGGCGGGGGAGGCTTATGAAGCATAAAAGCCATAATAAACGAATTGCAAGGTTTTTGTCGGCTATACTTGCGGCGGTTACGGTTTTGTCGCTCTTGCCGCTTGTATCGCTGACCGCGTCGGCAAGGGAGAGCGGCAACGTCGTATTGCTGGAGGATTACTATGGGCTTTGTGACGGCAACGCCGCCAAAGTACCGGGACTTACCTACCGCTGCTCCGGACACGGTGATAAAATGATCGAATATTATGTAGAGGTTGAGGACGACGGAAGATATACCGTCCCTGGTATTATCGAAAAGGTCGGAAATAAACTCCGCTATGTGTACGCATACTATTGTCCCTCCTGCTACGCCACATGGAAAGACGGCGCCAGATGGGACGGCGAGGGCGAAGTTTATGACGACGGCTCGTCCATGGGAAATACCCTTGAAGACTATATGGAGTTTGTTTCCAACAATACAGTTGCAGGCATGGCGGCCTATGGCTACTACTACCCACCTCAAACCGATGAGGCGCACGCGCCGCAGCGAAACTACGCCGCCGGTACTTCAACGATTACCGAGCAGCCCGATCTGAGCGCGGTGGATGAAAACGGTTGTATCGTAGGCAATTCCGGAAAGGCGTTGACGACCGTTTCCGGAAATAAACCTGATGAGTATGATTCCCTTGCCCACTGGGATATGCCCGGTGCTTATGCGTTCTATAATGTTTTTTATACCGGCATATCGAAAATGATCAACAAGCCTTCCGGCGCCAACGATCCTGCGTGGGACACAGTTCGTGATATGACCCGCATTTATTTTATGAAACGGCAGCAGGAGGGTCAGCTTGCAGGCCCGAGAGTAAACTATTCGCCCAACTGGTACGGCTACGATTATTCCATGCTTGGTGAATGGGTCGTAACCGACCTGACGGCAGAATATAAAACCGGTGAGATTTGCGGATATGTTTCCTATGTGGGGCAAAAAACCGAGATCGCCGTCCCGGAAACGGTGACGATTCCGCTGTACGGTACAGTAAAGGTCATCGGTGTCGATATCGAGGATCACAACCTCACAAAGGTGTATGTCAACGACAACGTCACCTGTATCCGGCGGCTGAGTTCGGTGAATCTCGAGGAGATTTCGGGTTGCAAAAACCTTGAGTACATTGAGAAATACGCCTTTCAGAACGACGTCTCGCTGAAAAGCATTCCCGAAATGCCCAAGCTCGACTGGATTGCCATGGGCGCGTTTGAGGGATGTATTTCCCTGCGCGATATCAAGCTTCCCGACAACATGACCTTTATTGATTTTACCGCGTTCGGCTGGTATGACACCGTTCTCGGCAACTACGACATCGGCATGACCGATCAGAGCTGGGAGGATTTTCAGTATTTAAGCGATCTTTCCGATAACGACAAAATCCTCGGCTTGACCCTCTATGCCAAAAAAGGCAGCACGACCTATACGCTGCTGGATACCCTGATCAACAAAAACGACGCGCTGACCCCTGCGCTGGACGACGACGGCAAGCCTTACTTCAGATCCTACGGCGACACCGTTGCCATGATGAGCGGCGAAGTAAAGACCTATACCTCGCACTGGAACCTCAAAAGCAGCGGGGATTATAAAGGAAATTTTGCCTCCACCGGCAAGGATGTGGATGACTCCACGGGCGGCCGGCTCGGTGAATACGACGGCAGCGTGACGTTTGAAGACTTGCTGAAGGATCCCATCGGCTGGCTCAGAAGGCTGATCGGCCTCTCCGGCACGGCCTTCTTGCTGCTGTGGTTTCTGTTGACCACGATCGGCTTTTCGGGCGGCAAAAACGAGTCCGATTCGATCAAATTCAAAATATGCTGGGGGCTTATCACCGTCGACTACGACAAAATGCTGAAGGCGGCGGACAGGAACAGAAATATACTTGAAAATCTTGATAAATTATCAAGCCTGCAATTCTTCGATCAATTCGGCAAATACGGAAAGCTGTTTGACGCGGGCGTCGGCCTTGCAAAAGCGCTGCAGAAGGCCGAGGATGTATACGGCGAAACCGGAAACTGGAGAGAAGCGCTTGTCAGGGGCGCCGGCTCCTGCGGCGCGGGGCAGCTTGTCGGTGCGGCGACAAAGGCCGACCCGAACCTCGCCATATGGGATATCGCCACTGCGGAGATATTCAAGGGCAGCGCGGCGGCGGACGTCGTAAATGCAGGCAACAACGCCGAAAACCTTTTTGATTATTTCCTCGACCTTGCGCATACCGCCTCGTCCGGGACGCGCGCCGAGGGCGCTGTGGATGCTGTGTTCGGCGGCAAGGCGATGAGCTGCGGCGAGCTTGCCGACAAGATGATGAACGGCGACTACGGCGCGAATATCAAGAACCTTGTGGACGCGGAGGATATCCTCCTTGCCGAGGATAACGGAGACCTGTACAACGCCGTGTTCGGTGAAGAAGGCATGGGCGCCGGAGAGTTCTTTATGGGCTTCGGCGACACGGCGGAGGACGTGCTGATAAAGGGAAACGCCGGGGCTGAGGCAGCCCTTGATAAATACAGAGAGATTATCGAGCGATTTTATACAAGTAAGGGGGGAGCAAAATGAAATTCACACTGCATTACCCGGGGATAAAGCGCCTCGGTGAACTGGCGGGGATCCCATATAACGACATCTCGCCGATGAATGAAATTGCTCCCGATACCGAGGCGCTGCTGGAGGCTATCCCGGCGGAGATTTCGGGGGAAACCGACGAGCTTCTGAA
The DNA here is from genome assembly GCA_900543525.1 of uncultured Oscillospiraceae bacterium. Taxonomy (GTDB): domain Bacteria; phylum Bacillota; class Clostridia; order Oscillospirales; family Acutalibacteraceae; genus UQRS01. The sequence continues at coordinate 30,273 of UQRS01000010.1, read as the reverse complement.
AGCGCAGGGGTGGATTACGGATGAGGCGGGCGCGCCCCGGCTGACGGAGGCGATTGCCGCCTTCATAAAAGCGTTATACACGCCGGATAAGTGTCTGCGCGCCGAACTGCAGGAGGAAACCGGCAGCTCGGACGTGTATTTTCTCCCGTTTGACGGCGCGTGGGTGATGATGAACGCCAAGCACGGCGCGCTTACCGTCGCGGGACCGGTCTCCTATGAAATTGCGAAGCAGTATCTTGCGGCGGCAATGAACTCGGCGCTGGAAAACGGAACCCTGAGCGCACAGTACCGCGACAAAAAATGCAAGCGCAGCGTCACGGTCACAAACGCGGAGGAGGGGTACGCCTTCTTCGGCAGTTTGTTTGATAAGGCCGAGGGGAAAGAGCGCGTGTACATCCACTCCTTTGAGAAAACCGCAGAAAACAAACAGCATATTGCAAAAATGCTGACCGGAGAGATCGGCTTTGAGCTTCCCACGGCCGAAAAAGAGCGGCAGAGCAGGCTGTCGGCCAAAAGAGTGCTTCGCGGCATCGGCATCGCCCTGCTCGTCAACATCTGTGCGGCGATCATCGTCGCCGTGCTGAAAGCTGTACTGTGAGGTGAGCGGTATGAAAAAATTAAAAGAGATCCTCACAAATGCGGCTTACGGAATGCTCCGCGCTTACGAAGGCAAGCGCTTCTGGCCGAGCCTGATTCTGAAGCTTGTCATGGCGCTTGCTTCGGCGGTCATCACGGCGTTTTTTGCAGATACGCTGTTTTCAAAAAACAATACGGCAAATCAGATTTTTGCGGCGCTGTTCTTCTATTTCCTGATTTTATCGGTCAGTCGGCTGATCGGGGAGGTAAGGCGCGGCGGCTTCGGAAAGCGGGTAAAGACCGTTATTTGCAATATGGTGCGCTTAAAGCCTCCGGCGTTGTGGTTCTTCCTTGCCGTGGCGGCGATCTCCCTTTTCCTGCCGTACGCCTTTGTGCTGGCGCTGGGGATACTTCTCTTCGCATCGGCGGCGTCGGGGGAGAATTCGATGCTGCTCAGCATCAAAAATGCTGTGACAAAGGGCAAAAATCCGGAGCAAAACGGCAGAGGGCTTGCCGCCTTTACAAGCGGGCTGATTGCCTGCGGGCTGGTGGTTTGCATCCTTGCAAACCTTGGTCTGCCGACCCTTTACGGCGTGATGGACGGCGGCCTCAAAAACGGCGGCGCGCAGAGCGATTACACGGAAGCGGAGGATTATGTAAACTCTACCACACCCTCCGCCGCCGGTGACGCGTCCGTCGGTGCGGCGTCAGGTTCGGGTGGCGGCGAAGTCGCTGCAAGCGGCGACCTGGATATTACGGAGGCCGCGCAAATCCTCACCGACAAGCTGATCGAGTATGCCGGCAGCGACAGAAAATCTTTTGAAAAGCTCTTCCGCGGCACCGACAGCGCGGCGATGGATCAATACTACAACACGTCGTATGACACTTTTAAGGAGTACGGGAAAAGCCTCATCGCCATCGCGGCAGAGGAGGGCGATTACGTATGGTTTACGGCGCTGTATTACCGGATTCCAGCCGGCTACCCGGCGGAGAAGGAGCAGGCGGTTTACCTCTCCACCATTATGTCGCGCGGCAGCGACGGCTGGAAGCTCGAGTGGAACGACAGCGCCCGCGCGCGCCTGCAGTCGGCATATGACGAGGCCGGATTTTCCTATTACGGACGCGAGGCGATGGAGCAGGGCTATGCATGGGCAAAATTCTTTGTTCCGTTCGACCTCAACAACGCGATGCTCTTCTATGACGGCGCGGTGCTGTGTAAGGTGACGGAAATGTATATGGACGAAAATGACAACCTACAGATCACGCTTTACACCTCCAACGACACGGGTGAAAATATCGGGCTGAACGGCGTTGATATCGCCGTGACCGACGGCGGCCAGCAGCTTTTCAGCAAACACTTTGACATGGATCTGTTGGTCGAAGAGCGCAATGTCTCCATCTATACGCTGACGATCCCGTTGGAGGAACTGGACTTTACCAGCTGGAGCAGCCCGAAAATTTCGGGATTTTCGTTCAGTTATGAGGAGGTTTGGTGACCCTTTCGGCATAAAGCTTTCTGCAAATCGCAGAGGGTGAGCGGATAAGAGGCGGCGGACGCACGGGACAGAAGGCCGGTGCGCTCCGCCGCCTTTTCATGTGCCGAAAGGGCGGAAGTGTGTCCTGCCTCCGCCAGAGGGGAGGGCCTCCCGGCCGGGTGCAGCCGGAGGGGGGGGGCTGATCGGGCGCGAAGGCTTTCCTCCTGCGGCCGGACCGGCCTCTTTCGGACGGGGGCTTTGTGACATCTGTGGAAAATTGCGATAAATCTCTCTAAATTCTTGTAAAATTTCAAGAGTTCGTATATAATGTATGGGACTGAAATTGATTTGCGGCGGGAGTGACGGGCGCGCCGGTGTGCTGCGTCCCGGGCGCTTTTTCAAAAGCGGCTGCGCAAAAAGCGCCCTCCCTTGCAAATTAAGACCGAACAAGGTGGAGGCGAACCGTATGCCAAGACGAAGGTGGAGTCTGAATACCGTTTACATATCGGAGCGGCTGCGGGAGTGCCTGCGTCCGCTCTCCCAATGTGCGCTGACCACCGTTGTCGCGCCGATGGGCTACGGAAAAACGACCGCGGTGAACTGGTATCTGGGCGAGCAGAGCAGAGAAGAGGCGCTGCAGATTATCCGTATCAGCGTGTATTCCGACAACCTCGCAATCTTCTGGAGAAGTGTTCAAGACGCCTTTGACCACGCCGGGCTGGAGCTGCTGCGGGATTACCCCTGTCCGGTGGACGCCGCGGGCGGCAGCCTTTTGTCGGACGACCTTTGCCATGCGCTGATGGGGGAGACGGCCTGTTATATTTTTATTGATGATTTTCATCTTCTGACCGACAACCGCGCCTGTGCATTTTTGTGCACGCTGGCCAATCGGCTGCCGGAAAATGTGCATTTGATCGTGGCAAGCCGGGATCGCTTTCTGCCGGCGGCGGAGGTGGTGCGCCTGGGCGGCCGGGTCTGCCAGATCGGTACGGAGCAGCTCCGGCTGAATCATACCGAGCTGGCCGTTTACGCCCGCCGCTGCGGGATAACCCTTTCGGACGCACAGATCGAAACGCTGCTTTATTCCAGCGAGGGGTGGTTTTCCGCCATTTATCTGAATCTGCGGTCGGTTGCCGAGTATGGTGCGCTGCCCGATCAGAATTCGGATATTTACGCCATGTTCACCGCCGCCATGATCGACCCGCTTCCCGTCCGGTCAAGGGAGTTCCTTGCGGTGATGGGCCTCGCCGATGAATTCACGGCGGAAATGGCGCGCTTTGTCACCGAAAATCGGGAGGCCGAGCAGCAGCTTTTGCTGCTGACGGAGCAGAATGCCTTTGTAAAACGGCTGCCCGACGGCGTTACCTTTCGCTTTCATCATATGATGAAGGCGTGCGCCGAGCGCACCTTCCTGACGCTGGAGCAGGAGAGGCAGGCGGCCTACTGCGACCGGTTCGGCCTCTGGTATGAAAATCACCGGCTGTATCTTCACGCCATGGCCGCCTATCGGCGAAGCGGAAATTATGACGCGCTGCTGCGCATTGTCCGGAAGGACGCGGGGATTTTGCTCTCCTCCTTAAAGCCGGAGGAGGTGCTGGATGCCCTCTCCGATTGCCCCGACGCGATTCTGAAAGCGCATCCGCTGGCCATTCTGGTGCTGATGCGCAGCATGTTCAACTGGCGGCGCATTCCCAAAATGATGGAGCTGAAGTCGCTTTTGGAGGCGTCGATTGCAGAGCGTCCCGAGATGTCGGCGCGCGAACGCGGCAATCTGCAGGGAGAATGCAGCCTCATCATGAGCTTTTTGAAATACAATGATATCAGCGCCATGAGCCGCCTGCACCGCAGCGCCAGCCGGCAGATGTCGCGCCCTGCAATCAGCATCCACAAAAGCGGCGGCTGGACCTTTGGCTCTCCGTCGGTGCTGATGATGTTCCATCGGGCGCCGGGCGCCCTTTCCGGCGAGCTTGCCGAGATGGACGCCTGCATGCCGCATTACTACAAGATCACCGACGGGCACGGACAGGGCGCCGAAAAAATCATGCGGGCGGAGGCGGCCTTTTTGCAGGGGCATTTCGCCGACGCGCAGATTGCGCTGGAAGGGGCGCGCGCCCAGATCGAGGACAACGGGCAGGAAAATATGGCGCTTTGCTGCGACTTTCTCGCCTGGCGCCTCTCCCTTTGCGCGGACGCCGAGCCGCGGTATACGCTGGCACAGCGGCGCGATATGTTGGTGCAGCATCACAATGCGGCCTGGCTCAACATCTGGAACGCCTCCTCCGCCTATTATCACGCGCTGTCGGGGGAGGTCGGAAAAATTCCGGAGGTTTTCGGCCGTCATCAATTGGCGGCGGTCAACCTCCTCGCGCCGGGGAAGCCGATGATGGAGATGATTGAAAATCAGGTCTATCTGGCGCAGGGGGACTTTGTCAAGGTGATCGGACGAAGCGAGGGGCTGCTCGCTTTGTGCGCGGGGATGCACTACGCGCTGGTGGCGCTCCATCTGCGCGTGCAGACGGCCGCAGCTTATGAGGGGCTGGGCAAACGCGCACAGGCGCAGGCGGCCTTGCGTCAGGCGATCGAGGCGGCGCTGCCGGATGGCTTTTTGCTGCCGTTTGTGGAAAACTACCGCTATTTGAAAACGCTGTGGGGCGGCCTTACGGATAAAGGAAACGCTGCGGCCGCCGCCTTTTTGCGTCAGGTCGCGCAGCTCGGAGAGGAATATGAGGCGCGCTGCGCCGCTTTGCGGGAGGGGGAGAAGCGCCCGGAGGCCTTCGCCGCGCTTACCGAGCGGGAGCATGAGATTGTGCGTCTGATGGCCGCGCGGCTGAGCAACCGGGAGATTGCAAAGAGGCTGTATCTCTCCGAAGGGAGCGTAAAGCAGTACGTCAATCAGATTTACTCCAAGCTTCATATCGAAGGGGACACCCGAACCAAACGGCAGCGGCTGTTTGAACAGATGGAGGGGCAGGCCTCGGCCGATTCTCCCAAAGCCTAACCTTTGGTTAATCGTTATTTTTAAAAAACCACCGTATAATGAGTACGGTGGTTTTTTAAAACCCCCGAAAAGAGGGAGGGACGTATCTTGAACCGGAGATATATTTCGGCCGTTCGGCCGCTTTCTGATTATGTCCTTCAGGTCGATTTTGTATCCGGCAGCCGTCTGCTTTTGGATATGAAGCCCTATCTGGATAAGCTTCGCTTTCGGCCGATTTCGGATGCCCGGGTATGGGAGAGCGCTGTGACCAACGGCATTTTTGTCCGTTTCGGAGATGTGGAGATCAGCCATGACGAGCTTTTGACAATGGCGGAGCAAACCGGTTGAACGGTTTGCCCGGACTCTGAAATACAGATGGGAGGAAAAGTATATGCGCCGCGTTGGAAAATGGCTGGCGGTATTTTTGCCGGCTGTATTGATCCTCTTGCTGCTTGCCGCGTGCGCTAAGGGGCAGGATCATCGGAAATCTTCCATGGAGATCACGGTGGTCAACCGCACAACCCGCCCCATTGCGGACATCCGTATCAGCCCGGCTGACAGCGATGACTGGGGTCCTTCACGGATTCAGAACACGCTGTATGAGGGGGAGACGGCGAAAATCGACCTCGGACAATTCACGAAGGAGGAGCTGGACGCCGGCTTTCATATTCAGATTTACGGGGAGGACGGCGCGCCGATCAGCCCGGATTACGACTCGAGCTGGCCGACCTGCTTTGACGACGGCGACTGGCTGATCTTTGCGCCGCCGGACACCAACTGCTTTTTGTTTACGGATACGAGCTACAATAAGGAGGCATATGACCAAAAAATTGCCGAGCTGCCGCGCTATGACGGCGAATCTTCGGCGGAGGTAGGCGGCGCCATGACTCTGGCGGGCGGCCTGCGGCTTTTCAAGGTGTGCGGAGGCTGAAGGCCGGAAACGGCACGAACCTGAGCCTGTTTTTGCGGCTTTTGTTGTAAGGCGGCCGGCTGCGCCGGGCGTCTGCCGCAACGCTTTTGAATAAGAAAAGGGGGAAAGCAAAATGAAAAGGGAAAATCTGCGATTTTTGTGGGTGCTGAGCCTTCTGCTGGCGCTTTGCCTGTTTTGCACCGGCTGCGGCGGCGAAGAGGACTGGGATGACGCGATCGACTCCTCTTTCCCGAACGGCGTGCGCAGCGATACCGTGCTGTCGTCGGAGGAGAGCGATTACACCGCCTTTGCGGGGATATGGCTGGCCGGCGCGCAGTACGACTATGATTACATCGAGATTCACGCGGACGGAGAGTGGCGCCTCTACCGCGATGGGGCGCTTGCGGTCAGCGGCTGGCTCCGGTACGAGCCGGAGTGGGAGTGCGTTTACGCCTATAACGCTGCGGACGGCTCGGGCTCTCCCGCCCGGCTGGAGGAGGGCGAGCTCTATCTTGCCGCCTACGGCTACTTCAGCTATGTGAAGGGGGCGGAGGACGGCTGGTACGCGGACGGCGGCGCCGGCGGACAGGGAGACTGGGATCCTGCCGAGGCCGACATCTCGGAGCTTGTCGGCGCATGGTATCTGGACGGGGATCTTGGCGCCTCGGTCTTTATCGTCATCGACAGCGACGGCAGATGGAGCTACTTTGAGCGGGCGGTCGGCGAGTCCGAAGCCAGGGAGATGGACTCCGGCCTTTTGCGCCCCTCCGAAGACGAAGCCAGCACCTATTACGCCGATTCCTCCGTTTATGCCGGGGTTGCCCACCGGATGTTTGATTTTGATACGGGCGTCATGCTGTGGGACGGCGACATGTACGAACAGGTTCGATGAAAATAAAAAGGGGAGAGTTTGATGCGGTATTTTAAAAAGAGTCTGGCGCTGCTTTTGACGGCCATGTTTATTTTCGGCCTTGCGGCCTGCGGCGACGCGGAAGAGGAGGCCGGGGCGGACTGGCGCACGACGGGAGTTGTGGTGGCCAACGGTACTATAGCTCACGACGGCGACCGCGTCGACGTGCTGGTTACGATAGATTCCGAAAGCGCGGCTTTTTACTGGGACGAGGCGGAGCAGGTGCTCTTTGACAGCGTGGCCTTTCCGTGGTCGATTCCGGACGCAAAGACGGCGTTTGAGGGGATCTCCTTCGACGACATCGACGGCGACGGGGAGACCGACGTCTCGGTCGACTTTTTGCACGTGGATAAGAGCGAGACCCACCTGGTCTGGATCTGGGACGCGGAGGAACGGTATGTTTATTATCCCGAGCTGTCCTGGTCGAAAAATATGAGCAGCAGCTATATTGCAAATTGTGTCGGCTTGTGGAAATACGCGGGTGCGGACATCTGGCTGCATGTCGAGGATGACGCGAGCTGGGAGTTTTTGGACGCGGATCAGAACACGCTCGATTCCGGCGTGGTTTGGGCGGACGACAGCGGCGTTGTGCTGTCTTACGATGGCAGCGACGACCTGCTGGTGCTGGAGCTTTCTGCCGGCGGAGACCTGCTCGATCAGGAAAACGGCAGCTCTCTCAGCATGGTAGAGCGGATTCACTCCACGACCGCAAGCTTTGAAAAGAACGCGCTTTCCCTGAACGCCGCTCTGGATGGAGGCAGCTATCTCCTGAAAAACGGAGTTGCCAGCTATTCCGGTCTCGGCGACGGATACAACACCGGGGATTGCTATTGGGAGGTGCGGAAGCTGCGCGACGACAGGCACGACGGCATCCGCGAAATCGAGTTTGACGCCATCTGCTATATTCCGGCAGCCTCCATCCCGAATTTCTCGCAGCAGTATATGACCGTCACCGGCAGCGAGCTGTATGATTATTACAGCGGCATGTGGCTTACCGCGAGCACGGCCTACAACGATACCAATCGTGGCGAAAATCACTATGTGCATAAGGTTTCGTGGGCGGGACGGCAGTATGAGATTGAGTTTTTCTATTCCACCGACTGGAAAAACGACGTGGGAGATTGGGGAAAAGTGCTGACCAAGAGCTACGTCGTCTACCTGCCGGAGGATTACGACGGACTGATCCTGGCGGCGCAGGCGCAGCCCGGCAGCTATAAGGAATCTCAAAAACGGGATCAGCTGGACAGCATCTGTCCGGAGGCAAACATCATGCGGTGCGAGACGATTGACCCGCGCACCAGCCTGTATTTCCCGATTTGCGGCTGAGCGGCCGAGTGAGGGTCGGGGGAGGGCAAAAAGCCTTCCAATGCTGCGGCAAAAGCCCCGCTCCGGCTTTTGCGGAGGGGCCGCGCGGCTTTAAGACGCTGCGGAAAACCGGCGCCGGCCGGGCGCCCGGTGCACTTTCTGCCGGTCGTGCGGTCGTGCGGTCGTGCGGTCGTGCGGTCGTGCCCGGCCGATGAATTTTGAAAGGAGAAACGGTATGGAACTTTGGGCAGCAATTCTGCTTTTGATACTGGCGGTGGCCGGTATTGTTGTGTCAGCCGTCTGCCTGCGGGAGAAAAAGGTGCTGCGCCTGATCTGTATCCTCGTGTGCGCGGCGGCGGCGCTTCTGCTTGCCGGGTATATCGGCTTGACCGCGCTTTTTCTGGACGCGGCGCGAAATCAGCCGCCTGCACCTTAAAGCGCCGGCAGCCGCGAGGTGGGGGAGGGGTGAACCTTTCCTCCCAAAGCGGGGTGGAGAATATTTTTTCGCCGGCCGGACAGCGGTTCGCGGTTCTATAAAAAGCAAAAATCCGGCAAGCCTCTTTTTTTGGATGGAGGCTTGCCGGATTTCTTTATAAAAGCAGCGTAACGGCCGAAGCGCCGCGGTTCTGCAGGGCGGGGGCGTGTCAAACCGGAGGGGGAACCGCACCGCCTCCGGATGATCTGCGGCCCGGCTATTTCCTATAGCTTCCGCATTTTTCACACATAAGGCCGAGGGCGTCCCTGCCTTCTTCTTTGATCAGATCCGCATCCCGCACCGCTCTTGCTGCGATCGGGAATAAGTCGTAACATTCGTCCCTGCCGATAACCCTATGGTAAAACGGGCATTTCCACACTCTCACTTGTTCCGCTGCTCTTTAACCCCTTTGGACTGCTTCCGGCGAGTGCGCAGCGGCCTCCGGCTTAAAATTTGCAGAAATATAATCGAGGATTATTTCCGCCGCTTTTTCCACGCCGACGGAGGAATCCACAACCAGTTCATAGTTCTCGGCCCTGCCCCAGCGTTTTCCCGAAATGTGCCGGTAATAGGAAGCCCTCGCCTTGTCGGAGCGGCGGATGTTGCGCCTCGCCTCACGCGGCGTGTCCCCGTAAACCTCCATAACCCTTCCGATGCGGTATTCCTTCGGCGCGTGGATGAACACGCGAATCACATTCTCGCGCCCCCGCAGCACATAGTCGGCCGCCCGCCCCACGATGACGCAGGAACCGTTATCTGCAATTTCGCGGATGATATGCTCCTGCGCCTGAATGGCGCGCTGAACCGCGTGAGAGCTCAGGTAGAGGTCGCGCAGGGCGTCCGGCGCGTTTTTATGAATGTCGGATATAAACGCCCGGTCAAGCCCGCTCTCGTGGGCGGCGAGCGCCACCATCTCTTTATAGTAGAAGGGGATTCCCAACCTCTGCGCGACCAGCTTGCCGACCTGCTTGCCGGAGGAGCCGTGCTCGCGGGCGACCGTGAGGATGCCCCCCGGCCTTGACGGCTTCAGACCGGCGGTGTCGCCCTCGTCCGCCTCTATGGGCTTTGGCGTGCTGACATAATCCTTTTTGAGAAACTGGTGATAGAATACGCCGCCCACGCTGCTTGTCAGGATTTCCGTGATGGGGAAGGTCATCCAGAACCAGTTCAGCCCCAGGCGCGAGAAAATATATCCGAGCGGCACGAACAGCACCACCGTACGGATCACGGTCAGTGCCGAGCTTTTCAGGCTGGAGCCTACCGCCTGAAAAAACACCGGGAAGATCAGGGAGGTGACCATCGGCAAAAAACTGACGCCGACAAAGCGAAAGCCGATTCTGCCGATTTCGATCACCTGTGCGTCCTTTGTAAACACCTGCAGCATTTGCGTCGGCACAGAGAGGAAGCAGAGCGTTCCGAGCGCCATCAGCCCAAGCCCGAACAGGATGGAGGCCGAAAGCGTCTTTTTGCAGCGCTCGATATTCCGCGCGGCATAGTTGTAGCTGATGATCGGGACAATGCAGGTCTGCATCGCGCCGAGCGGAATAAAAAAGAAGGTCTGCCATTTGTAGTACAGTCCGAGTGCCGTGACCGCCTGATCGCAGAAGCTTGCCAGTATCAGATTGAGTCCAAGTATATAAAAGGTATAGGCCGACTGCATCAATATGTTCGGTACGCCGAGGCGGAAAATCTTCGCCGTGTGGTGCGGGAAGAGCCTCGCCTTCGGCGGCTTGCGGAACCCCTTTTTCATAACGACCAGCGCCGCCACGATTTGCCCCGCAACGGTAGCGATGGCGGCGCCGGCGATGCCCATCTCCGGCAGTCCGAACATGCCGAAAATCAGAAGCGGGTCAAGGAGGATGTTTGTGACTGCGCCGATGATCTGCGCAAACATCGGCGTTTTCATATCGCCGTTTGATTGCAGAATCTTTGTCCAGACACTCTCTAAAAACAGGCCGAAGCTGAACACGCAGACAATCCTGCCATAGGTAACGACGCTGCGGATAACATCCTCGGAGGTGGTCGACATCCTCGCATAAAAGGGCATAATCAGGTAGCAGACCGCGGCAAATAAAAACCAGAGCGCGACGGCAAGCGGCGTGCCGACCCCGGCGTACGCATCCGCTTCCTTTCGGTTGCCGGTGCCGAGCTTCGCCGCCATGACCGTGTTGATTCCCACGCCGGTTCCGACGGCGAAGGCGATCATCAAAAGCTGAATCGGATAAATGATCGAGAGCGCCGTCAGCCCGGAGCCCGAATATCTCCCGACAAAAAGGCTGTCCACAATATTATAAAGCGCCTGAATCAGCTGCGCCAGCATGACCGGCGGCGCAAGCTGAAGCAGAATTTTACTGATTTTTTCTGTCCCGAACAGATCGGTTTGTTCCATGATCTTCCACCTCGTTTTCCCGGCTGCCGCGCCGGGGGCTGATCGGATTTTAAAAAAGCAGGCCGGACAGCGCCTCTTTCCATTTTTACCCGGAGGCTTCGGCGCGCGGCCTTTGCCTCCATCCGGTGTTTTCGGAAAGCCTGCTTTCAGACTTCAAATAAAACTGCGGCCGTTTTTATTATTGATTGTCCGCTGAAAAACGACCGTAGAAAATCGGCAAAAAGTAAAATCGACAAGCATCTTTCGATACTTGTCGATTTTTGGTCCGAGTGTCGAGATTCGAACTCGAGGCCTCTTGAACCCCATTCAAGCGCGATACCAAACTTCGCCACACCCGGATTTATGAAAATATTTTGCCGATCAGCGGTCAAGGCTTTTTTCAGCAAATAGGATTATAGCATACCCGTATTCAAATTTCAAGACCCTTTTTCTTTTTTTCACGAAAATCTGCGCAGCACAGCAAATATAAAATACCGGCGCCAAAACGGGAGATTGACAAAACGCCGCGCAGGCTCTATAATCATATCAAATACGTAGGAAAACTGGACTACGGAATTCCGGCGCGGCGGCCGCTGCGCAAAAAAAGGCGGCTTGCACGGTGCCGTGAGAAAAGGGGAAGCGGAACATGACGATACAGCAAATGCAGCAGGAGATTTTGCGCCTCAAGCGGGAGAAGGGGCTTTGCATCCTCGCGCACACCTATCAGCGGCGGGAGATTGTGGAGGTCGCGGACTTTACAGGGGATTCATATGCCCTGGCCAAAAAGGCCGCCGCAACGGACAGCGACACCATCCTCTTCTGCGGCGTCCGCTTTATGGCGGAGACGGCGAAAATCCTCTCGCCGAAAAAGCGGGTGTTTCTGGTGAACGAAACGGCCGGATGTCCCATGGCGGAGCAGATGGATCCCGAGCTGATCGCGCAGCTTAAGGAGATGCATCCAGGGTATGCGGTGGTCGCCTATGTCAACACGACCGCAGCGCTTAAAACCATCTGCGATGTTTGCGTGACCTCCTCCTCTGCGGTGAAGATCGTATCGGCCATGCCGCAGAAGGACATCCTCTTCATACCGGACATCAATCTGGGCAGCTATGTGCAAAAGCAGCTGCCCGACCGGAATATCAAGCTGGTGCACGGCGGCTGTCCGACCCATGTGCGGGCGACCGTCCGGGATGTCGAGCGGGTGCGGGCGCGGCATCCGCAGGCCCTTCTCCTCACCCATCCCGAATGTGTGCCGGAGGTTGTAAAGCTGTCGGACTATGTTGGATCGACCAGCGGCATTATGGAGTATGCCATGCAAAGTCCGGCCAAGGAGTTCATCATCGGAACCGAGAACAGCGTGGTCGAGCATTTGCAATACGAATGCCCGGAAAAGCGGTTTTACCCGCTTTCCAAGGATCTGGTCTGCCACAATATGCGGGCGACAACTCTGCGCGATCTGCTGGATTGCTGTGCCGGGCAGGGCGGGGAGGAGATTTCACTGGAGGAGGAGACCCTCCTTTCGGCGCGGCGCTGTCTGGATCGGATGATCGCTTACGGCGGGTGAGGTCGGCTGCCCGGAAGCCTCCCGGCCGGGAGAGGCTTTTCGCCTCCCCCTCGACAGACTCTGATAAACAGCAAAGGAGAGCAGTATGAAAAAACGGGTGCTGGTCGCCATGAGCGGCGGCGTAGACAGCTCGGTCGCCGCGGCGAAATGCGTGGAGATGGGGTGCGAGTGCATCGGCGTAACCATGAAGCTGTATGACAGCGGCGCGGAGGATTGCGCCGGCGTCCACAGCTGCTGTACGCTGAGCGATACCGAGGACGCGCGGCGGGTTGCATTTTCTCTTGGAATGCGGTATTATGTGTTTAATTTTCAGTCCGATTTCGCCGCGCAGGTTATAGATCGGTTCGTCTCGGTTTACGAAGGGGGCGGAACCCCTAACCCCTGCATTGACTGCAACCGGTATATGAAATTTGACAAGCTGTATCAGCGCGCTCAGCTTTTGGAGTGTGACGCGATCGCAACCGGCCATTACGCCAGAGTTTCTCTGGATGAGGAGACCGGCCTCTACCGACTGCTGCGGGCAAAAAATCCTGCCAAGGATCAGAGCTATGTCCTCTATTTTCTGACCCAGGCGCAGCTGCGGCACACCCTCTTTCCGCTGGGAGAATTCACGGACAAGCAGGAGGTGCGCGCCGCCGCAGCCGATTACGGCTTTGTGAACGCCGCCAAGCCGGACAGCCAGGACATCTGCTTTGTGACCGGGGGCAGCTATGCCGATTTTATTGAGCAGTATACCGGAAGGCCTTCCTTGCCGGGGCGGTTTCTGGACGCGGACGGCAATGTTCTGGGCGAACACAAAGGGCTTATCCGCTACACGATCGGGCAGCGGCGGGGACTTGGGCTGGCGTTGAAAAGGCCGATGTATGTCGGACGCAAAAATGTCGAAGAAAATACCGTCCTCCTTACCGATAAGGCTGGGCTGTACACCGACCGCCTGACCGCCTGCGATTTCAACTGGATCGCCGGGCAGCCGCCTGCCGGGACGGTCAGGGCGACGGCGCGCACCCGCTATCACGGGGAGGAGACGGCGGCTGCGGCCACGCCGCTTCCCGACGGGCGGGTGGAGGTTCACTTCGACCGGCCGCAGCGCGCCGTCGCGGTCGGACAGGCGGTCGTCCTCTACCGTGGGGAGGAGTGCCTGGGCGGCGGTGTGATCGAATGTGTGGATTGAAAACCCTGGAGGTGCATATATATGAGTAAAATTCCGAGCAGAGAGGAAGCCTTCGCGCTTCTGACCGAATATAATCAGGAGCCGTTTCACCTGCGCCATGCCGTCACGGTCGAGGGGGTTATGCGTTATTTCGCAAACCAGCTGGGCTTTGAGCAGGAGGCGGATTTCTGGGCGTTGGTGGGGCTGCTGCATGATCTGGATTTTGAACGGTATCCGGAGCGGCACTGCATCGCAGAGCAGGAAATCATGCACGCGCAGGACTATGACGAGCGGCTGATTCACGCTGTGGCCAGCCACGGCTATGGCCTCACGGTGGATATAAAGCCGGAGCATACGATGGAAAAGGTGCTGTATGCGGTGGACGAGCTGACCGGCCTGATCGGGGCGGTGGCGTTGATGCGTCCTTCCAAAAGCGTCTCGGATCTTGAGGTAAAGTCGGTCCGCAAAAAGTACAAATCCGCCGGCTTTGCGGCCGGCTGCTCGCGGGAGGTGATTGCCCGCGGCGCGGAGATGCTCGGGATGGAGCTGGACGACCTGTTCGGGCAGACCATCCTTGCCATGCGCAGCTGTGAGGCAGAGTATTCCAAATTTTGAATTTCGACCGATGGCGAAAGGCTTTCGCGGCCGCGCCGCAAAAGGCTTGGATTTACGGCCGCGCGAAGGCCGGCGCGCCTTTTTACCCCGGGGCGGGAGAGGACGCGCCCTTTCCCGCATATAAAAACAAGAATATCTGGAGGATTTCTCTTTATGCGACTGGATAAATATTTGAAAATTTCCCGTATCATCAAGCGGCGCACCGTCGCGAACGAGGCCTGCGATGCCGGGCGGGTGCTGGTAAACGGAAAGGCGGCGCGTGCCTCCTACGATGTGAAGGTTGGGGATTTGCTTAAAATCCGGTTTGGCGAGCGCCTGTTCAAGGCCGAGGTGCTTTCGGTCAGCGAGTACGCCAAAAAGGATGAAGCGCCGCTGCTTTACCGGGTGGTGGAGTAGTTCGGGCATTCGGATGCCCGGGCATTCAGATGCCCGGACGCCTTGACGTCCGGTTTGCGCCTTATGACCCGCCGACGGCGGAGGCTGCCGTGCCTTTTCATCCGCATATTTCGTCCGGTTCCCGCATATCATCTATTGAATATGGCGGGGAGGCGTTGGTATGAATGAGAGCAGGCAGCAGATCGCTCTGCCGCACAACATCACGATCGAGGATCGCTGCCGTGCCGCGATCAGCGGGGTAAGCGCGGTCGGCAACTTTGATGACGAGACGGTCGTCCTCCTGACCGAGATGGGGGAGCTGACCATCAAGGGGCAGAATCTGCACATCAGCAAATTTAATGTGGAGACCGGAGAGTTCGCGGTGGACGGGACGATTTCCGCCCTGTTTTACTCGGCGGAGCGGGCAAAGGGCGGCTTTTTCTCCCGCATGTTTAAGTAGAATGTGGGAAATCAGCATTCACGCCCAGCTGATGGGAACCCTGTATTCCATCCCGGCCGGCGCGGCCTTCTGCCTTTTATACGACCTGATCCGGATTGTGCGAAAATGCGTCCGCCCACATCCGGCGGTCGATTTTCTGCTGGATATTTTCTACTGGGTGGTTTGCGCCTTTGCCACCTTTTCGCTGTTTTTGATTTTTTCCTCCGGCCAGATCCGGTGGTATGTTTTTTTCGGACTTCTGGTCGGATTTTTGCTCTTTCGGTTTACGCTTTCCCGATGGATTATACGGTTCTCCTTCCGGCTCATCGACCTGCTGCGCCGGCTCCTTCGCCGCATCGGCAGAGTCCTGCGCCCGGTATTCCGAAAAATTTTCGCTTTTTTTCGGAAAATGTCTAAAAAAGGGGAGAGTTTGCTCAAAAAACTCTTGCAACCCTTGTGCAGATTGTTGTATAATCTAAAAACAGGGAAGAACAGTCCTCCGACTGGATCCGAACATGACTGAAATGAAAGTTGGAATGACCGGATATGGCCACAGGCGCAAAAAAACAAAAGAGCATACTTTTCCGGATTTGTATTCTGGTTTTTGTTGTATATACCATCATTTCCCTCACCTCGCTGCAGATGAAGCTGGTCGAGAGCCGGAACGAGCTGGCCTCGGTCGAGGAGCGGACGGAGCAGCAGCGGCTGAAGAATCAGGAGCTGCTGTCTTTGCTGCA
Source organism: uncultured Oscillospiraceae bacterium (assembly GCA_900543525.1). GTDB lineage: Bacteria > Bacillota > Clostridia > Oscillospirales > Acutalibacteraceae > UQRS01. The sequence goes on along the minus strand of UQRS01000010.1, from coordinate 14,397 downwards.
AACGGGGAACGAGAAGGATTTTATCGAACGGGCGGCACGGGATCGCCTCGGCTATGTTTATGCGGATGAAGAGGTATATACCGACATTTCGGGAAGCTGATTTCCCGCACGCTCTGCGTTCTTTGGGCGGCCGTTTGCTGCCGCTTTAAAAGTATAAAATTTTCAGGAGGATTTGTGCCGAGTATGGATTTCAAAGTCGGAGATGTGGTGGAAGGAAAGGTAACCGGGGTTACCAAGTTTGGCGCTTTTGTGGATTTGGGCGACAACAAGACCGGTATGGTGCATATTTCGGAGGTCGCCCGCACCTTTGTAAACGATATTGCCGAGCATGTGAAAATGGGCGATACCGTGCGGGTTAAGGTGCTGAATATCGGGGAGGATGGCAGGATCAGTCTGAGCATCAAGCGGGCGCTCGAACCCGCGCCGAGGACCGGCGCAGGAAACAGCGGCTACAACGGCCGCAGAGGACCGCGCCCTCCGGTTGTCAGTGCCGGCCGGCCGGACTCTTACCAATGGAATACCGGCAACAACCGGGGCGACATGTCCTTTGAGGATATGATGAGCAAGTTCAAGCAGACGAGCGAGGATAAATTTTCCGACCTCAAGCGGAAAAATCCCGACGCGCGCCGGGCACCCAAACGCGGCTCTTCAAAATAAATGCAGAAAAAGCGGAGTGTGTACCACTCCGCTTTTTTAAAGAAACTTTGCGGCCGTACGGTCGCACGGTTGTATGGCCGTAAGATCGTCATGCGTGGATGGCCGTGCGGTCGTGCGGCTGTCCTGTGCGACCGGCCTATACATGATTTTTATGTTTTTAAGAAAGGACTGTGCTTTGCAGATGCTGTTTATCAACGCGGTTTTGCATACGATGGAGGAGGAGGGGATTCTCCGTGATGTCTTTTTGGAAACCGACGGGATCAGAATCTCCCACATCGGGCGTATGGACGAGCTGTCGGCGGGGGAGAGGGCGGCCGCCCGCGACCTTTGCGGCGCAGCGGTTTATCCCGGCCTGATCGACGCGCATACCCACCTCGGCATGTGGGAGGACTCGCTGGGGTTTGAGGGGGACGACGGGAATGAGGATACCGACCCTTCCACGCCGCAGCTGCGTGGTATAGACGCGGTCAACCCCTGTGACCGCGCCTTTTCGGAGGCGGTCGAGGCCGGCGTGACCGCGGTGATGACCGGCCCGGGCAGCGCCAATCCGGTTGCGGGGCAGCTGGCGGTGATTTCCACCTACGGGCGGCGGATCGACGATATGATTCTGGCCGCGCCGGCCGCCATCAAGTTTGCGCTGGGCGAAAATCCCAAAACCACCTATCACGGAAAATCGGCCGCCCCGGTCACCCGTATGGCGACGGCCGCGATTATAAGGGAGCAGCTTCTCCGCGCCGTGCGGTATAGGGAGGAGCTGGAGAAGGCCTGCTCGGACGAGGATTTCGACCGGCCGGAGTTTGATTTCAAGTGCGAGGCGCTGCTGCCTCTCCTTCGGGGGGAGATCAAGGCGCACTTCCACGCCCACCGCGCCGACGATATTTTTACCGCGATCCGCATCGCGAAGGAATTTTCACTGGATTATGTGATTGTGCACGGCACCGGCGGAGGGCGGATTGCCGACCTCCTTGCGGGAGAGGGCTGCGGCGTTCTCTGCGGACCGATCATCTGCGACCGCTGCAAGCCGGAGCTGCGTGAGCTGTCCCCCGACACGCCGGCGGTTTTGGAAAAGGCGGGCGTGCCGCTTGCCATCATCACCGACCACCCCGAAACGCCGATCCAGTACCTTCCCCTTTGCGCCGTGATGGCGATGCAAAACGGCCTCTCGCATGAGGGAGCGCTGCGCGCGCTGACGATTGAGGCGGCGCGGCTCTGCGGTGTCGACCGGCTGACCGGCTCTCTGCGGGTCGGCAAGCGGGCGGATTTCATCGCCTTCGCAAAAGAGGGCGATCCTCTTTCGCTGGGGGTGCGGCCGGATCTGGTTGTCGTTGGGGGCGAAATCGCCGTCGGCGCTGAGGTTTGAGGTAATAAATTCGCCCCACACCTCGCCCGGCTCCGGAGAGAAAGGATGGTTGAAAGCTTTATGTCAAATACAGTTCGTGAAATGGATGTCTCCCGCATTATGGAGGCGGTGGCGCGCCTTTGCGTGGAGGCCAACCGCACTCTGCCCTCGGATGTTTGCAAAAGGATCTCCGACGCCTCCGAAAAGGAGCAAAATCCCCTGGGAAGGGAGATTTTGTGCGACCTTTGCCGCAATCTGGACGCAGCGGAGGAGATTGGTGTTCCGGTTTGCCAGGACACCGGCATGGCAGTGATCTTCCTCGAAATCGGGCAGGATGTCCACCTGATCGGCGGAGATCTGACGGCCGCTGTGAATGAAGGGGTGCGCCGCGGCTATGTCGACGGGCTGCTTCGTCTCTCGGTGGTGGGGGATCCTCTGCGGCGGGAGAATACCGGCGATAACACGCCGGCCATCCTGCATACCAGCATTGTGCCCGGCAGCGCCGTTCGAATTACGGTGGCGCCCAAGGGCTTTGGAAGCGAAAATATGAGCGGGGTGCGGATGCTGACGCCGGCCGCCGGCCGGGAGGAGGTCATCTCCGCCGTGTGCGAGATTGTCCGCGCCGCCGCCGGAAACCCCTGTCCGCCCATGGTCATCGGCGTCGGAATCGGCGGTGACTTTGAGCTGGCGGCTCTGCTGGCCAAGAAGGCGCTCTGCCGCGGGTTGGATCAGCCGAACGCCGACCCTTATTACCGCGAGCTGGAGGCGGACATGCTTGCCGCGGTCAACGCGCTCGGCATCGGGCCGCAGGGCTTTGGCGGCGATACGACTGCACTGGGGCTGAATATCGAGCAGTATGCAACCCACATCGCCGGACTGCCTCTGGCGGTGAACATCGGCTGCCATGTAACCCGGCATAAAACGGCCGCGCTTGAATAAGTATAGTATTATCCCCGGCCTTGAGGGAAAATGCCGGAGGGGCGGACGATCGGACGATCGGACGATCAAACGAGCGGACGGGAGGAGGCCGCCTCTTTCTAAGATTTACGAAATATACAAAAAACCGGGCGCGGAAGGCAGGCCGGACGATCCTTCCCGGCTTATAACACGCCCCGAGGATAAAAGGAATGGTTCAAAACATGACAAAGCTGCAATTTGCCGCCCCCTGCCTTTTCGGCGTGGAGGGGATTCTGGCCGAGGAGCTGCGCCGCCTCGGTGCCGAGGAGGTAACGGCCGAGAACGGGCGGGTGCTTTTCTCCGGCAAAGAGGAGATGGTGGCGCGCGCCAACCTCTGTTCCCGCTATGCCGAGCGGATTCTTCTCCTGCTTGGGCGGTTTGAGGCGCGCACCTTTACCGAGCTGTTCGACCGGGTAAAGGCGCTGCCGTTTGAAAATTTCATCGGACGGGAGGATGCCTTCCCGGTCAAGGGCTGGACGCTGGACTCGGCGCTGCACAGCCTCCCCGACTGCCAGTCGATCATCAAAAAGGCCATTGTGGAACGGCTGAAAACGGTCTATCGCACCGACTGGTTTCAGGAGACGGGGGCAAAGCTCACGGTGCAGTTTTCGATTCATAAGGACGCGGTTTCCATCATGATCGACACCTCGGGCGCCGGGCTGCACAAGCGGGGGTATCGCCGCAATGCGGCCGAGGCCCCGCTGAAGGAGACGCTGGCGGCCGCTATGGCCTACCTCACGCGGGTGTATCCCGACACCCAGCTGTATGATCCTTTTTGCGGCTCGGGCACGATTCTGATCGAGTCGGCCATGCTCGCCCTCGGGATTGCGCCGGGGCGCGGCCGCAGCTTCGCGGCGGAAAAATTTGGCTGCTTCGACGCCAAAATCTGGCAGGAGGAGCGCGCGCGGGTTCTGGCGCCCACGGTCGCAAACGACGGTTTTATGGCCTTTGGCAGCGACATTGATCCGGCCACCGTTTCTCTGACGCTGGAGAATGCCAAAAAGGCAGGAGTGGAGTCGGTCGTGCGGGCAAAAACGGCCGACATCGCCGATTTTGCCCTGCCGCAGGGCAGAGCCTGCGTCATCACCAACCCGCCCTATGGCGAGCGCCTCCTGAGTCCGGAGGCGGCCGCTGCTCTGGTGCGCACGATGGGACGGCGGATGCCGCAGGAGGCCGGAAAACGCTACACAATCATCAGCCCGGATGAGGCGTTCGAGCAGCATTTCGGCCGTCCGGCGGACAAGCGGCGCAAGCTGTATAACGGCATGATCCGCTGCCAGCTTTATATGTATTTTCGAAAATAGCTGCGGCGGTTTTCCGGCTTTGGGCATTCTGCCATCCCGGCAGTCTGTCGTTTTTATCAAGGAGAAAGGGGTGTTTTGCAGATGGTTTTTGTAAAGCTTCTGGGCGTTCTGGCGCTGGTTGCGGGGCTGGCTCTGACCTGCCTGATCCTTCCGGCTGCGGCCGTGCGGCGGCTGACCGCCTCCGGCTCGAGGTACGGCGTTATACCGGTCTGCGCCCTTTCGGCGGCGCTTTCCGGCTGCCTGATCGGCTATATGGCGGAGAAAAACACCTTCTGGGGCTTTGTGTTCGCCTGGGCCGGCGTGTATCTGCTGGTTTGCTGGGGGCTGACTCTGGCACTCTTCCTCCACGGCCGGAGGATGTACGGCAAGCGGTATTTTGTCCGCTATCCGAAGAGTATTCCGCTGCTTGCCTGCTGCGGGGTGCTCCTTGTGCTGACGGTCGGCGTGGCGGCGGTTGACCGGGCGGGGGAGCGCTTTCCCGCGGCGGAGGAGATTGAGGCTGTCTGGTTCGGCTATACGCCGCTTTCACCGATGGAGGCGGGAAAAACGCTGAGCGCCGACTACGCCCTGCTGTACCCCGACTCGGTTTGCCGGAATGTGGAGAAGTATACCGGCCTCACCCTTACTGAGGAGGAGGTTCCCGCCCTGCTTGAAAACCTCAGGCTGACGGCAGCCGGCGTGCACACCGACGCGGGGGAGGTAAGCGACCTCCTGTCCTATTGCGGCGCGCTCAACCGCGGCTTTTTCCGGCAGCGGTTTTGCCGCAGCTTCCGCACAACGGGAGAGGAAAGGGAGAACCCTTATTTTTATCTTGTCATCCGAAAAACCGACGGCAAATGCATTACCCGCCGGTATGAATACGGCTCTTATTCCCTGGAATCGACGGCGCTGACCGACGCTTCTGCCGACGCGTCCGAAGGCCTGTTGGTTTTGCAGGCGCGGGTGGAATACAAAACGCCGCAGGTGGATGAGGTCAGCGTGCGTTATCGCTCGGGCGGCGTCGGCGGCGAGCAGCTTCTGCACTATGCGGAGTATGAGGCGCTCTTTGCCGAAATGCAGCAGGACGGCCTTCTCCCCACGGCGCAGGAGGGGGATCCTTCGGTCAACCGGATGTGGGTGTATGTGGCGCGCTCCTACGCGCTGCCGCCGGTCTATTCCGCGTTCGGTATTGCGCCGCGCCGGGAGCATGAGGTTTATGATGTCTCCCGATCCAGCGTGCACACCTGGAATTATTTGACAGCGCTGCTGAAGGTTTCGTAAGGCGGCGCTGCTCCTTTATATCTGCGAGCTGTGTAAACACTCTGGTTTTTGGGGAGGTTTTGTGTCAGATGGAACAAATTTGGAGGGATATGTACAGCGCGGCAAAGAAGGTGCTGAACCCGCGAGTTGTTTCCGAAATGATGGAGGCCGGAGGTGTTGCGGCGGCGATCGAATCGGCCTCGGGTAAAATTTATGTCGGCGTTTGCGTGGACGGAGCCTGCACGCTCGGCATCTGCGCGGAACGAAACGCCATTTTCAATATGCTTACACACGGTGAAAACGCGATAAAGCGGGTTGTCGCCGTGAACTGGGACGGCAAGGCCATGGCACCTTGCGGCGCCTGCCGGGAGGTTATGGTGCAGCTTATGCCGGACGGGTACAGGAATATAGAAATCATGCTGGATTATGAAAAAAACGGGGTTGTAACGCTTGGCGAATTGACCCCGGAATGGTGGATATAGCACGCAGTCCGCGTTTTTGAAAGAGGTGGAAGATTTTTCGGGGGAGTTTATCTTAGGAAGGGCATTTCCCACTGCCCGGCTTTATGTAAGAATTCTGTCGCGCCGGAGAGAAAGGGCTGTGGTATTGCAAGCGGTGCGGATTTTATGGATTTTTAGAAATAGAAGTTACAAAAAAAGCCGCCCCTCCCCGGAGGTTCCGGAATTTCCGCCGCGCGTGGCGTGGCGGAGAGTGCTCGTGTGACTGTGTCTCTGGCTGGATGTGTGGCCATGTGCTCGTTTAACCGTGCCTCTGGCCGTCTGTGCGGTAGGCTTTCAGCTTCGTTGCCGATTTCCCTTTGCGCGAGGGTACAAACGCAAAAATTTCATACATCAGAGCGAGTATCTTATGGATTTTGTCGATAAGGGGTGCTATAATAAATCCATAAAATTATACAAACTGCCGGCAAGCATTGGCGGCAAGAAAGGGGTGCGGTATGACATACCGAATTTCATCCGGAGTTTTATCGTTTGTATTGGTTTTCTGCCTGCTGATTTCGTCTGCTTTTACGGTCGGCGCGGCAGACTCGCCGGGGGAGGCCGGCATCGAATATACCTTTTTGTCCGAGGAGGCCGGGCTGGCCGGGGGCACGATCACCATTCACAACCCCGCCGTGTCGGGAAAGGTCTCTCTCTGCTGGGCGTCGCGCGGACAGGCGCTGGAGGGCTATTCCCCTCTGGCGGAGGTGGAGCTGACCGCCTCGGCCGATCTGACCGTTCCGGTGCAGAAGTTTACCGCCATTCCGGAGGGGGCGCAGCAGCTGGCCTGCTATCAGGACGGCGCGCTGATCACCTCCTTGATTTACACCATCCCGGCCGAAAAGCGCGCCCGGCTGGGGGAAAAGCTCTATTCCTTCGGCAGCGTGTCGGACGTGCATATTCCGACCAACGACGGAGATGATTTCCGCCGCGCGCTCGCCTTTTTTAAGGAGTACGGCTGTTCCTTTGTCGGCATTTCGGGCGACATTGCCAATGATGGAAGCGAGGCGCAGCTGCAGATGTATCAGAAGATCATCGCGCCTTACGAGGAGAGCATGCCGGTCTATGTCTCGGCCGGAAACCACGACGCCCAGGGCGGCGGACTGAACCGCACCCAGTGGGAGAAGTATACCGGGCATCCGCAGCAGTTTGTGGTGGAGGAACCCTCCTCCGGCGATATTTTCATCTTTTTGGGGGACAACAACTGGCCGAACAGCTCGAACAATCAGACGGTTCTGACCATGGCGCAGATCAACTGGCTGGCCGAACAGCTGGAGAAATATAAGGATCGCCGGGTCTATTTATACCAGCATGTGTTTTTGGCCGACACCTGCGGGGACGTGTATGACGCGGCCGGAAATCCGGTATACGGCGTCTGGTTCCGGCCGGACCGCGCGGAGGAGAATGCCTACCGCGACCTGATGCGGAAATATAACAACGTCACCTGGTTCAGCGGACATTCCCACTGGAAATTCCATTTGCAAAGCAACAACGACGCGCTGAACGTTTTTGACGGAGACGGGGAATATTGCCAGATGGTGCATAACCCCAGTCTCACCGTGCCGCGCGACTATATCGACGGAAAGCGGATAGAGGACAGCGCCAATTCCGAAGGATATATCGTGGATGTGTATAAGGACTATACCATTCTGCGCGGCTATGATTTTGAGAACGGGCAGTACTATGCCTACGCCACCTACGCGCTCAGCCGGGCGATCTCTACCGAGCCGGAGATTGCGCACTTCTCCCTCTCGGCGAAGGAGGTTTCCCTCGTGCCGGGCGGCAGCGCCTCGGTCACGGTCAAGGTGGTCGGCAGAGGCGGCGCGGACGAGGGCGTCGACTGGAGCTCCGACGCGGGGGAGGGGCTGATGGTTTCCACCGACGGGAAGATTACTGCCTCGCCGTCGCTCGCCTATGGCAGCTACACGCTGACGGCCGTCTCTCGCGCCGACCGGGAGAAAAAGTGCCTGCTGACAGTAAATGTCGGGGCGGAGGATGGCTCTAAGGCCTACCCCTACCTGATTCAAAACGCCGACGATTTTCTGCGTTTTACCGCCTCAATGGCGGCGGGAGAGACCTACGCGGGCAAATATTTTCTGCAGACGGCCGATATCACCCTTCCGGAAGAATATAGCGGCGTCAGCAGCACGCAGGAATTCCTCGGCATTTATAACGGAAACGGCTACACCATACGCGCCACGCTGCGGCAGGACAGCCGCAATGCTCTGTTCGGCTATATCGGCAATGACGGCGAGCAGGGTGTGCTGATGAATCTGTGCGCCGACGTGAGGGTTGAATCGGCTGAATTTGGTTCGGGCATGGCTTACTCTATCCGGAGATACGGGCTGGCCATCAACTGCTATTCGGTGTCCGACGTGACGGCAAGCGGCCGCGCCAGCTGCCTTTTCTCCTCGGTTTACGGCTATGCTTATAACTGCTTCGGCGCGGGCAAAACCAACAGCACCGGAGGGGATTCCACCGGCGGCGTCGCGGCGAAGTGGTGGGGTTCCTCCGACCGGGTGCAAAATATTTATTATCTGGATACCTGCGGGGCGGGAAGCTCCGCCTCCTCCGGCGCGGCGGGGCAGAGGAAGCTGACGGCGGCCGAGCTTTCGGGGAACGCCTTTCTGGCCGAGCTGCGCGCGAATGCGCAGACGGCCGACAGTTTCTTAAATGCCAACGGCTTTTCCTCTGTTTCGGCGGCCGATTTGGTCGATTGGAAGTCGGGCGAAAAGCAGCCGCTTTTCCGGCAAAAGGAAGGGGAGGCAGGCATTTCCGCCTTCCGGGTTGCCGGTGTGGACGGAAGGATTGAGGATGGAAGCATTACGGTTTTGCTGCCGCGCGGCACCGATCTGTCCGCCCTTTCGTGGGAGGCTGTGCTGACCGGCGCCAAAGCCTCCTGCGACCTGAAGCAGGGGACGGTGGACTTTACGGCCCCGGTCTTCTTCACCGTTCGGGCGGAAAACGGCCTGCTGAAAATTTATACCGTCACCGTGACGGTGGAGGGCGGCCGGCCGGGCGATCTTGACGGAGATGGGTTTGTCACCGTCTCCGACGTGGTGGAGCTTCGAAAGCTGATTGTAGCCGGAAGCTGGACGGCCGATCAGTTCGCGGCCGGCAATCTGGATGGGGATGAGAATCTGTCGGTCTCCGACGTGGTGGAGCTGCGAAAGCTGATCGTTCGCGGGGACGCATGAGGCCTACCGGACACCTCATCTCGAGGGGAATGGCCGGGTGAAAAACACGCCCCTATCCAGAAATAAGGCATAGGCGTCGCTCGGGCTGTATACAATAATAAATGCTTTGTATAAGGCAGGCATTGCATAAGCTGCGGGTTTGACTCGGCTGAATTCAGAAAGCGAAAATGAGGAAATATGAAGGAGTTTACGGCGAACAATATGAGGGCGGCGGACGCGCCCGCAAAGGAAACGGCGAGGAAGCCGGCCTTTTTGCAATCCGGCGTACTTGTGCGCTTGATTCAGGGTGCATTTATCGGCCTGGGTGCGATTTTGCCGGGCGTTTCGGGCGGCGTGCTCTGCGTTGTTTTTGGCGTATATAAGCCGATTGTGGAGCTGCTGTCTCACCCTGTCCGGGCGGTCAAAAAGTACGCGCGCCTGCTGATTCCGATTCTGATCGGGCTGGTGGTCGGCTTTCTTGGAATTGCCCGTCTGCTGGGCTTTTTGCTGGAGGCTTATCCCGACCCGTCGGTTTGCTTTTTCGTAGGGCTGATTGCGGGAATGCTGCCCTCCCTGTTCCGTGAGGCGGGAAAAGAGGGGAGTGGGAGGCACGATTACCTCTCGCTGGGAATTTCCTTTGCCGTGGTGCTCTCGCTGCTTCTCGGCCTGAGCGCCGTTTCCGTTTCGATCCGGCCGAATTTTCTGTGGTACCTTTTTTGCGGCTTTTGCGTTGCGCTGAGCATGATTGTCCCGGGGATGAGCTTTTCTACCCTTCTGATGCCGCTCGGCTTATACACGCCGCTTGTGGTCGGGATCGGAAATATGGATTTTGGCGTGCTGCTGCCTGCGGGAATCGGTGCTGTTTTGACGGTGCTTCTTCTGGCGAAGGCGGTGGCCGGCCTGATGGAGCGGCACTACTCCACCGTGTTTCACGCCATCATCGGCGTCGTGATTGCGGCTACGCTTGTGATCGTTCCGTTCCGCAGCTTTGCGTCCGGCGTCGGCGCGGGATTGGTCAACGGCGCCTGCCTCCTGATCGGGGCGGCTGCCGCGCTTTTGCTGGATGCTTTGAACCGGCGGGCGGAGGTTCCTGAGGCCTGAGCGGCCCGAAGTTTTTTTGCGCGATGTTTTTTTGCAAAGATGCCGCGGTTCTGCCGGCGGACATAGGGCAGGAGGAGATGTATATGGCAAATTTACTGGATTATCTGCAGTGGAGAGGGGATCTCTCCTTTGAGACGGCGCCTTTCAATGAGATTGACAGTCTGATTTTCTGTCAGCTGGCTTATCTGAATCTCGACGGCCTGATCATCCCCGATCGGGAGGCGGAGCCGATTTCCATTCCGCTTTTGGCGGATATGTTTGCGAACGCCAGCGACCATGAGTCGCGCCTGCGTCTGGGGCCGCTGATTTCGCCCCAGACCAACGACCTGCTTCCGGCGATGGCCGATTGCCGCAGGTACGCGGATACCAGCCTCTCCTGCTATGTCGACCGGGTGGACGCCGACGCGCAGGTGCAGTTTTCCGCCCTGTATTTCCACATCGGGAATGGGGAGGATTACATCGCCTTTCGCGGCACGGATGACACGGTGGTCGGCTGGAAAGAGGATTTTTGGATGAGCGTCGACACCGTTCCCGCCCAATTGGAGGCGGTCGAGTATATTCGTTCGGTCGCTGGGAAAAGCACTGCCCCGCTGCACATCGGTGGACACTCCAAGGGCGGCAATCTGGCGGTATACGGCGCGGCCTTCTGCCCGGAGGGGATTCGGGAGAGGATTGTGGCCGTATATAACAACGACGGCCCCGGATTCGAGGGGGCTGTTCTCTCCGACCCGGCGTATAAGGGGATGATTGATCGGATCAAAACCTTTGTTCCGCAGTCGTCGGTTGTGGGAATGCTCCTCGGGCATGAGGAGCCGTACACCGTGGTGCACAGCGTGCAGAAGGGGCTGCTGCAGCACGACGCTTTTTCCTGGCAGGTGAGGCGGGACGGCTTCGTGCAGCTGGATCGGGTGACCGACGGAAGCCGGTTTATCGACCATACGCTCAAGGATTGGATCGCCGGGATGAGCAGTGAGCAGCGCGGCAAATTCATTGACGCCGCCTTCGGTCTGCTGGAGGCGAACGACATCTCCACGCTGTCGGAGCTGTCCGCCGATCGGCTGCGCCGGTCGATCAACGCCCTCAAATATATTAGCGGCGCCGATGAGGAGACGCGGCGGCTGCTGTATCAGGCAATGCAGCAATTGCTGCACTCGGCCAAAGAGAATCTGAATCTTTTCCGCAAAAAGGATAAAGCGCTCTGATCCGATTATCCTACCGTCGATTGGCAAGGACAGGCGCTTTTTGCACTCGTCAACCGATGGTATAAAACTGAAAAAATATCCGCCGGGTGGGGAAGTGCCGAAGTCGATCGGCCTCCCGCCGCGGCGGATATTTTTTTATTGCATGGTGCCGGACACGGCATAAAACGGGAGGCCGGCGCGGGATTGCTTCTTTGGGGGAAATAAAAAAGCATCCGCCGCGGGTGATGGAGGATCTGTTTCCATCACCTTTAGACGGATGCTTTGCGGTTTATAAATCAGCCCGAAAGGGCAAAGTGTTTAGTCAATCACGCGGATGCGGATGACCTCTTCAATACCGTCGATCGCCTTCAGCGCCGCGTCAGAAACCTCCGACACGTCCAGAATGGTATAGGCGAAATCCTTCTTGGATTTGTTCATCATATTCTCAATGTTGATGTTCTCCTCCGAGAAGGCGGCCGTAATCTTGGCAATCATGTTGGGCACGTTGCCGTGGATTACGCAGACCCGCTTGAAGCCGGCGGTCCGCGCCATCGAAACGGAAGGCATGTTGACCGAATTTATGATGTTGCCGTTCTCGAGGTACTCGATCAGCTCGTTTGCGGCCATGGCGGCACAGTTGTCCTCCGACTCCGGCGTCGAGGCGCCAAGGTGCGGGATGGCAATCACGCCGTCGGCGCCGATCACCTCATCCGACGGGAAATCGGTGACATAGGCCGAGACCTTGTTGTCGTCCAGCGCGGCCAGAAGGTCGGCACTCTCCACCAGGTCGCCGCGCGCGAAGTTGAGGATGCGCACGCCATCCTTCATCATGCCGATCGTCTCCCGATTTACGAGGCCTTTGGTATCGGGGGTCAGCGGCACATGCAGGGTGATGTAGTCGCAGTTCTCATAAATATCCTTGATATCGGCCGAGTGAATAACGCTGCGGCTGAGGTTCCAGGCGGAATCCACCGACAGGTAGGGGTCATAGCCGTATACCTTCATGCCGAGGTGGACAGCGGCGTTGGCTACCAGCACGCCGATCGCGCCGAGGCCGACCACGCCGAGAGATTTTCCCTTCACCTCGGGACCGGCAAAAGCGCCCTTGCCCTTTTCCACCAGCTTGCCGACCGCGTCGCCTTCCCCTTTGAGGGTTTTGGCCCACTCGATGGCGGGAACCACCCGGCGGGAGGAAATCAGCAGTCCTAAGATAACCAGCTCTTTTACGGCGTTGGCGTTGGCGCCGGGTGTGTTAAAGACCACGATGCCCTGCTTGGCGCAGTCGGCGACCGGAATGTTGTTGGTACCGGCACCGGCGCGGGCGATCGCCTTGAGGTTGTCGCCGAAGGTCATGTCGTGCATCGAGGCCGAACGCACCAGCACGGCGTCGGGATTCTCGATCTCATCCCCGTAAGTGTATTTGGCCGGGTCCAGCAGGCTGAGGCCGGAGGCCGAAATTTTATTCAAAGTCTTGATCTGAAACATGTTTGCACGCTCCTTTAATCAGGCGTTGTTTTTTTCAAATTCGGTCATGAAGGCCACCAACTTCTCCACGCCTTCGATCGGCATGGCGTTGTAGATCGAAGCCCGCATACCGCCGACCGTGCGATGTCCCTTGATGTTGACAAAACCGGCCTTCTTGGCCTCCGCCACGAACTTGGCGTCCAGCTCCTCGTTTCCGGTGACGAAGGGAACGTTCATCAGGGAACGATCCTCCGGCACGACGGTGCCCTTGAACAGCTTGCTGTTGTCCAGGAAATCATAGAGGATTTTGGCCTTTTTCTCATTATGCGCTTTCATGCCATTGAGGTCGCCGAACTCCTCCTTGATCCACTTCATCACCAGGCCGGCGATGTAGATGGTGTAGCAGGGCGGCGTGTTGAACATCGAGCCGTTGTCCGCGTGGGTCTGATAATTCAGCATGGTCGGACAGATGTCCAGAGCGTGGCCGATCAGATCCTCCCGGATGATCACGACGGTGAGTCCGGCAGGCGCCATATTCTTCTGCGCGCCGGCGAAGAGGATGCCAAACTTGGAAACGTCGATCGGCTCGGAGAGGATGCAGCTTGAAATATCACCGACCAGCGGCACATTGCCCGTCTCCGGGAACTCGTGATACACCGTGCCGTAGATTGTGTTGTTCACGCAGATGTGGAAGAAATCCGCATCCTTCGTAAAGGTGGCCGGATCCAGCTTGGGAATATAGCTGAAGGTTTTATCCTTGGACGAAGCGACCACGTTGGCCTCACCGTAGCGCGCGGCCTCCTTATACGCCTTGGTCGCCCACTGGCCGGTCAGGACAAAGTCGGCTTTGCCGCTGCCGCCAAAAAGATTCAGCGGTACCATCGCAAACTGGGTAGAGGCGCCGCCCTGCAAAAACAGGACCTTATAGTTGTCCGGAATCTCCATCAGCTCGCGGAGGAGAGCCTCCGTTTCGTCAATAATCGCCTGATATTCCTTGGAGCGATGGCTCATCTCCATAACCGACTGGCCGGTTTCGCCGTATTCCAGCATCTCGGCCGCCGCTCTTTTCAGTACCGGCTCCGGCAGAACCGACGGGCCTGCACTGAAGTTATACACTCTTGCCATTTTTATTCCAACCCTTTCTCCAAAAACAAAATTTGAGGTGTGCTTTAGATACATTATATTACAAATTATGCGTAAGTCAATAGGATTGTTACAAAATTGTCAATCTTTTTATAGAAAAATCGACGGTGCAGCCTTAAGTTGTACATATTTTTAACAAACTTTTGAGTAAAACCGAATAACACGGAGGGAAGGGAACCACTCCTCCAGATTTTATGTTTTTGCCCGGAATGCGATAAAAATGCTTGACAAAGCGGCCAAAAAGGTGTATTGTATAGTTCAGTCGCGGACATAGTTTAATGGTAAAATATTAGCTTCCCAAGCTGAGGTTGCGGGTTCGATTCCCGTTGTCCGCTCCAA
>UQRS01000009.1 GCA_900543525.1 uncultured Oscillospiraceae bacterium | reverse complement strand
TGGCGGAAAAAGAGTATGTGATTATAACCGATTCTACCTGCGACCTGACGCCCGAATTGATAGAGGAGCTGGACATTGTGGTCATCCCGATGGAGTTCACGATGGCGGAAGGGGAGGTATATAAAAACTATCCCGACGGCAGAGAGCTCGGCTTTCAGGCGTTTTATGACCGGGTGCGCGCCGGTGCGCAGCCCAAAACCAACCAGATCAATGCCGCGACCTATATGGAGGTTGCCGCGCCCTATCTTGACAAGGGGCAGGATGTGCTGATCCTCGCCTTTTCTTCGGCGCTGTCGGGCACCTATCAGTCGTCGGTTCTGGCGGTTGAAGAGCTGCGGGAGAAATATCCCGACCGGCAGATTTACACGGTGGATACCCTCTCCGCCTCTATGGGAGAGGGGCTGCTGATCTATCATGCCGCCAAAAAAAGGGAAGAGGGTCTGTCGGTTTCCGAGCTGGCCCACTGGGTGGAGGAGAACCGTCTGCGCCTCTGCCACTGGTTCACGGTCGATGATTTGAATCATCTGAAGCGGGGCGGCCGGGTTTCTTCGGCGGCCGCGCTGTTCGGCACCATCCTCGGCATCAAGCCGGTGCTGCATGTGGATGATGCCGGTCGTCTCATCCCGAGGGAGAAGGTGCGCGGCCGCCGTTCGTCGCTGGAGGCGCTGGCCAAGCATATGCGGGAGACGATCGACCCTGCCGAGGGGGAGCAGACGATTTTCATCAGCCACGGCGACTGCGAACAGGATGTAAAATATCTGATCGATCTGATCCGGGAGCAGGTCCCTGTGAAGGAGATCAAGGTGGGTTATATTGGCCCGGTGATCGGTGCGCATTCCGGCCCGGGTACGGTGGCGGTTTTCTATCTCGGTACGACGCGGAACTGACAGGGCGCTTTTTTTGCCGCCCCGTCTGCAAATTGCATATATAAGATACGGACAGCCCGCGAGGAAAAATTCGTGGGCTGTCCGTCTTTTCGCAAAAAAGGAGGCGCCCCGGCACATGGGTATATGCCGGGCGCCTCCTGCTGTTTTAATGAATGGTCGACAAATCAAAGGGCATGATCAGGCTGATATAGGTTCCGTAGGAGAAGGGTGCCTCCAGCTCGTCTCCGCCCGAGCGGCAGCCCCATTTGGTCCCCACCAGGCCGAGATTATTGCGATTCTCCCACCCGGTGGTGATGTTGAGCGCCAGCCACTCGTCATAGGCGGTCGTCTTGGTGGTGTCGATGAATTTGTACAGCCACCGCGCCAGAATGCCCTTGAAGCCGTCCAGATCTCCGCCCAATTCATCGCAGATGCAGTTGTTTTCATACTTGACCTGCACAGTGTAGTCGGCGGCAAGCTTTGCATCTCTGCGATAGGTGAGGCTGCCGGTCAGCTGGTAGAGCATGGTGCCCGCCCCGATGAAGGTGCCGAGGTTGTAGGTGAACACGGTCGTGCCGAGCGTTCCATCTACGGCGAGATTGTCATAGACCTCGCCGGTCTCGGTATTGAAGAGGTTGGCGCGCTCCCAGGCGTAGATGGACTTTGCGTACTCCAGGTAGGCTGCACCCTCCGCGCCGTCGCACAGCTGGGAGAGGTAGCAGGCCGCAATGGTCATCGGCCCGTTGATGCAGGCGTTCTTGCTACCCTTTTCCGTGCTCCAGTAAACGCCGCCGCCCAGCACCTCATCATAGCCGCGGTTGTAAACAATCTGGAAGTTGGTCTTTGCAGTGTTCAGATAGTCGGCCTTGTGGGTCAGCTGATAGGCGCGGCAGCAGGAGATGACCATCCAGATCAGGTCGTCGTTGTAGTCGTTGGAGCTCCAGTTGGCGCCGTGCGCGTTGACAAACCCGCGGTAAAAATCCTCATAATCGGTCAGGTATTTCTGCTTGCCGGTGGCCTCGTAGCAGTCGAGAATCATCTCGGTCAGCTCGGCCGTTTTCCAGAAATCGCTCGAACCGATGAAGTACGCGCCGCCGTTGCCGTCGTCGCCCCGGAACTGCTGCATGAAGGTATCATAAACCCTTTCGGCTCACGCGGCGTCGAGGGTGGCTGTCTCGGCCGTGGCGGGGACAATCCGGAACTGCTTGTTCTCGGTATCGCTGCCGTCCTCCATCCAGAAAGGCCAGCCGTCGGTGCGCCCGGCCGTGTCGGTCAGGCCGGCGAAGGGGATGCCCATATAGCGCTCCTCACCGGTCGCTTTGATCAGGATGTTCCAGTACCCCTCTTCTGCCGAGGGACGGAATTTGACCTTCTGAGCGTCGGAGCCGGTGTATGCAGCCATCTCGAAGGGCATAATATCTCCCGACGTGTTGAGCGTCAGCACCTTTCCGGTGGTGGGGGACTGAAGAAGGTAGTAACCGCCGCCGGTCGGGACAATGTTCCAGAGCTGGCTGAGGGCGCCGACGTCTCCCCACTGGCCGAGGCCGGTTTTGACATCGGAGGGGCAGACGATCTTGTTCGAGAATCTGGCGGTGATTAGGGCGCGGATTTTCCCCTCTGCACAGTCGGCACCGACAACCTGCGTGCCGAACAGCACCCGGACGCCGCTGTTGGTCACCAGCCGGTCGTAAACCCGCTTGAGTCCTTCGGCGTCGATCGGCACCCAGTCGAGGTCGCCGGTCTCAAACAATGCGGCGGGAGTGCTGCCGCTGACGATGGCCTGCCGCAGCGCCACCACATCGGAGACTGTCACATAGTTGCCCCGGTCAATGTCGCCGAGCAGATAGCTTTCGGCCAAAGCGGCCGGCAGACTGCACAGCAGCAGGGAGAGGGGAAGGAGGCTGGCCAGATTTTTTTGCAGAATCTCATGGTGGCCGTATTTCTCCTTGAAAAAATACGGTTTTTTACGGGCTGCGGTTCATCAAAGGCCGCTTATCCGGGGAAGAGAAGCGCCGCCTGAAACGACGCGCCTTTTTCCCGATATGTCGATCAAGCGGACAAAAAGGACAGGCTTTTTGAACAAAATCCTTTTGGACAACAGTATACAATATATATCGCCTGCGCGACAGGGCGTTCACGAAAAGTTTACAATTGCTTATTTAAAGTATGCGCCCTTTTCCCGCAGTCGGGCGCGCAGGGCGGCGATGTCCACTGCGTGCATGTCGCAGTTGCCCCGCGCCGCCATCGCGGCGGCGGTTCCGGCCGCCTCCCCGGTTGTGAGGCAGTTGGGCATGACCCGCAGGCTGGCCAGCAGCCTCCGGTCGCAGGAGATGATCCGTCCCGCCACCGCCAGATTGACGATTCCCTTCGGGGTCAGGCAGCGGTAGGGAACGCCGTGCGACTCCCCCTTGCCGTAGCGGGCCTGCACGGCCGACCGGTCGGGGCAGGCGGCTTTCTCCTCCGGCGTCATGTGCACGTCGATGTAATAGCAGTTGCGGCTGATCTCATCCGGGAAGGAGGCGCGGCTCTGATAATCCTCCGCCGTCAGGGTGTAGTCCCCGACGATCCGCCGACTCTCCCGCACGCCCATGAGCTGCGCCGTCGCGCAGAGGTAGGTGTTTCCGAACGCCTCCGGAAAATAATCGGCCAGCGCGTCCTTATACTCCTTCGCGATTTTCCGGCCGAGGATCATGGCCGCCGACACCGAGAAGGGGTCGGTGTTGTCCACCTGCCACAGATGTCCGGCGTTAAAGCCGACAACGTCCGCGCCGAGGTAGGAATTGCAGAGATGCTCGTCGGTGATGTCGGGGTAGCGTTCATCCTTTGCAAAGGCGTAGGCGATGCTGTTTTTGTTGTTGGGATGGAGGCCGCCGGTCGTGCGCTGCCCGTTTTTGGGGTCGTTGAAAAAGGCCTCCATATTCACGCCGGCAAGGGTGAAGCAGTGGGTCGAGGGCATGAGCGTGCCATCCTCTGCCCCCATGTGGAACTGCGCGCCGGCCGCCGCGGCCAGGTCGCCGTCCCCGGTGCAGTCGATGTAAACCCCGGCGGTATAGGCGGCCAGCCCGTCCTTGTTGGCGGCGATTAGGGCGCGGATTTTCCCCTCTGCACAGTCGGCACCGACAACCTGCGTGCCGAACAGCACCCGGACGCCGCTGTTGGTCACCAGCCGGTCGTAAACCCGCTTGAGTCCTTCGGCGTCGATCGGCACCCAGTCGAGGTCGTCCCTGCCGACGATCGGCATCTCAGCCTTGGCGGCGGTAAAAACCTCCTCCGCGATGCCGCGGTAAAGGATTTTCTCCTTATCCGAGAATGGGCACCAGGCCGGAACCAGTCCGGCGGTTCCCATGCCGCCCAGCACAAAGGTCGATTCGATCAGCAGGGTTTTAGCCCCATCTCTCGCGGCGGAGGCTGCGGCGGCACAGCCGGCCGGGCCGCCTCCGGCGACGATAACGTCATAGCCGGTGTAGTGCGGGATGGATTGCTCAGGCAGTGTGTACATAGCGTTTCTCCTTATTTGATGATGAAAACAGGCTGCAACATATGGGGATTGTTGCAGCCTGCGTTTCGTGCCGGTGTCCGGCATCTGTTTTTTTTAAAAAAGACGGTCAGATTTTCAGCTGTGCGTCGTTCAGCTTGGCGTTGTGCTTGTCCAGCGCAGCCTTGATCCGGTCGACCGGGTCGAGCAGCTTGCTGATCGAGTTGTCATAGTTCAGCGTGTCGATCAGATAAGCGATGTATTTGGACATGTCGACGCGGGTGTACCACTCCCGCTCGAGCAGCTCGTCCTTGGCATAGACCAGGTTGGTTGTGAAAACCTGATCGAGCAGGCCGCGCTTATAAAAATCGTCAAATTTTGCAAGCCCTTCAACAAACAGGCCGAAGGTCGCGAACATGAAGATGCGGGCGGCCTTTTTCTCCTTTAGCTTGACCGCGATGTCCAGCATCGAATCGCCCGAGGCGATCATGTCGTCGACGATGATGACATCCTTGCCCGCGACGTCGTTGCCGAGGAACTCGTGCGCCTCGATCGGGTTGCGGCCGTTGACCACGACGGAGTAGTTGCGGCGCTTGTAGAACATGCCCATCTCCAGTCCCAGAACCGAGGAGTAGTAGATGCAGCGGCCGGTGCCGCCCTCATCCGGAGAGATGATCATGGCGTTTTCCTTATCCAGCTTGATATCCGGCTCGGCGCGGAGCAGCGCCTTGATCATCTGATAGGTCGCCTGCACATTGTCGAAGCCGTTCAAAGGAATGGCGTTTTGAATCCGGGGATCGTGCGCGTCAAAGGTGATGATGTTGGATACACCCATCGCGACCAGCTCCTGCAAAGCGAGGGCGCTGTCGAGCGACTCACGAGTGCTGCGGCGATGCTGCCGCCCTTCATACAGCATGGGCATGATGACCGTGATCCGGCGCGCCTTGCCTGCCATGGCGGCGATAATCCGCTTGAGATCCTGATAGTGGTCATCCGGGCTCATCGGGACGTCGCTGCCGTACATCTTATAGGTGACGCCATAGTTGAACATGTCGCACATGATGTAGACATCCAGCCCTCTGGCGGTATGATGAACGACGCCCTTTGCCTCTCCCGTGCCGAAGCGGGGACAGGTGGTCGGGATGATAAAGGTTTTATCCTCCGGTGTGCCGCGCCACTGCTGCAAATAATTGTCCACCTTTTTGGAGATTTCTTCACAGCCTCGCATACTGACGATGGCCAGCTCGCCAAACGGGGTGTGCTTGAAATCAATTGACGCCATATAATCCACTCCTGTTTATTAAATTTTTCCATATGTTTTATCACAAAAGCCCGGGAAAATGAGCCTTTTTGCAATCCCTGATAACAGCTGGGCCGGAAATGCCCGTTTTCAAAAGACGCCTCAGCCATATTTCTGCTTGCGTCACGCTATGGGGCGTCTCTATTTTACCACGCCGGCGCTGCAAAAAAAAGGGTTTTATATGGAAAATTATAATTTTTTAAAATTTTATGGTTATGCATTGCTTAAAGAAGTCGGTTTTGATATAATATTACCAAATTGGCCGGCCGGACAAATCGGGCGGTTTCAACTTTCATTATTGTACAGGAGCGTGCCGAACATGCCGAAGGTCACTTTGATTACCCATACCCCCCTGCCGGAAAAGACGGTGGCCGCCGCCGCCAGGCTTTGCTACTCCCCCTCGTCGATCGAGACGGTGATGGACGGCCTGACGGAGGAGAAAACGGCCTCCTTTGTGGAAATGCTGGCCGAAATCGGGCACGAAAGCCCGATTGAGCACGCTTCCTTCACCTTTGGAATCGAGGGGGTCTCCCGCTCCCTTCTGGCGCAGATTACCCGGCACCGGATGGCCTCCTTTTCGGTGCAGAGTCAGCGCTATGTGCGGGAAAAACAGTTTGAATATGTCCTTCCGCCCGAGATTGCCGCAGTGCCGGAGGCGAAGGCGCTGTATATTGCCGAGATGGAGCGGGATCAGGAAACTTACGAAAAGCTGACCGCCCTCCTCCTCGAGCGGCACAAGGCCGAGATGCTCGCCGCCGGGATGGAGGAGAAGGCCGCCGCCCGCGCGGCCGAGAAAAAGGCGATCGAGGACGCGCGTTTTGTCCTGCCCAACGCCTGCACGACCAAGATGCTGCTGACCATGAACGCCAGAAGCTTGCAGAA
The DNA here is from genome assembly GCA_900543525.1 of uncultured Oscillospiraceae bacterium. GTDB lineage: Bacteria > Bacillota > Clostridia > Oscillospirales > Acutalibacteraceae > UQRS01. Next base: position 31,256 of record UQRS01000009.1, on the reverse strand, counting down.
TTTCTTCCGCCACCGCTGCTGCAACCGCGCCCAGTGGGAGATTCGGGAGGTTGCCTGTCAGATGCTGGCGCTGGTGCGGGAGGTTGCGCCCAACCTCTTCAAAAATGCGGGGCCGTCCTGCCTCACCGGCCCATGTCCGGAGGGGAAGATGTCCTGCGGCCGCGCGGCCGAGGTGCGCAGAAAATTCGGAAAGGGCGAGGAAAGCCATGGGTAAGCTGATTGTGCTGGAGGGGCTGGACGGCTCCGGAAAATCGACCCAGCTCGAACGTCTGCCGGCGGCGCTGCGCGCGCGGGGGATAGAGGTGCGCACCATCTCCTTCCCCGATTACGACGACCCGTCCAGCACCCTTGTAAAAATGTATCTGGCCGGCGATTTCGGAACCGAGCCGGGGGCGGTCAATCCTTATGCCGCCTCCATCTTTTACGCGGCCGATCGGTATGCAAGCTTTGTCCGCTACTGGCGTGCGGATTATGAAACCGGGCGGGTCATCCTCGCCGGGCGGTATATCTCCTCCAACGCGATACATCAGACGGCCAAGCTCCCGCGGGAGGAATGGGCCGGCTACATCGACTGGCTCTACGGGCTGGAGGTTGGAAAAATCGGTATCCCCAAGCCGGATCTGACCCTTTACCTCGACATGCCGGTCGAGGTGAGCGAGCAGCTGCTTTCCGGCCGGTACGCCGGGGACGAGAGCAAAAAGGATCTCCACGAGAGGGACGCGGCCTATCAGCGCGCCTGCAGAGAGGCGGCTGCCTTTGCAGCCGACCGGCTGGGCTGGACGACCGTTCCCTGCGCGAGGGCGGGGCGGCCGCTTCCGATGGAGGAGATTACCGAAATACTGGCGGATCGGATTGCCGCCGCGGTAAAGGAGTAATGAGATTTATGCTGTATCTGTTTCTGGCCGACGGTTTTGAGGAGATTGAAGCGCTGGCCACGCTGGACGTTCTGCGCCGCGCCGAGCTGGAGGTTTATACCGTCGGGGTCGGCGGAAAGGTCATCACCGGCGCGCACCGGATTCCGGTGACGGCCGACGTGATGGAGTCGGAGATTTCCCCCGATCCGGAGATGGAGGGGATCATCCTCCCCGGCGGGATGCCGGGCACGCTGAATCTTGAAAAATCCGCACGGGTGCAGGGCTTTATCGACTATGCAGCCGAGAACAACAAGCTGCTGGCCGCCATCTGCGCCGCGCCCTCCATCCTCGGACACAAGGGGCTGCTGGAGGGGAAACGGGCAGTCTGCTTCCCCGGGTTTGAAGGGGAGCTTGCCGGCGCGAAGGTGCTGGACACGCCGGTTTGTGTGGAGGAAAACATCATCACCGCCCGGGGCGCCGGCGTGGCGCTCGACTTCGGGCTGGAGATTGTCCGGCATTTCCAGGGGATCGAGGCCGCGCGTCGGCTGCGCGGTGCAATGCAATGTGTATGAATCCGGTCGACCTGCGGGAATATAAGCAGCAGCTCCGTCGGGAGGCAAAGGTGGACCGCCTCTCCCTTCCGGCGGAGGAAAAGGCCCGCATGGACGCCGGCATTTTTGAGAATGTCCGCCGCCTGTGGCAGTATAAACGCACCGGGCGGATTTTCTTCTACCTCTCCACTCCGATGGAGGTGGAGACCCGCCGCCTTCTGCGCCTTGCGCTGGCGGAGGGGAAGGAGGTTGCCGTGCCCCGCTGCATTCCCGGCACGCGGGAGATGCGGTTTCACCTCATTTTGTCGCTGGAGGCGGTGCGCCCGGGCGCCTTCGGCGTGGACGAGCCGCCCGAGCAGCTTCCGGTGGCCGACCCTGCTGACGGCGGCCTGATGCTTGTCCCGGCGCTGCGGATTGACCGGAAGGGCTATCGCCTCGGCTACGGCAAGGGGTACTATGACCGGTATGTCGCCGGCTTCGCGGGGCAGACCGTCGGCCTGTGCTACGGGCGGGAGTTCGTGGGCAGTATTCGGCATGGGCGGTTTGACCTTCCTGTGGATGTCGTGGTAACGGAAGAAAAAATCTGCACCATTTCTCAAAAAGAGCGACGGATTTAAAAAAAGAGCGACGGGCGTAAAACCGGCGGTTTGTCAGCGCAGCGCTTCGGCGGAGCGCAGCCTTTCCTTTAGCAGTGTTCAAAGGCCCGCATACCCTGGCGGGCAGGCGGGCCTGTTTGAAAGTATGCGGATTGCGTATGCTTTGTTATATGGGAAAGGGTCAGCACCCGCAGCCGTTGTTCTGGCTGCAGCCGCCACAGCCAAGCAGAACGATCAGGATGATCAGAACCCAGGTAATGCTGTTGCCGCCGAACAGTCCGTTGTTACACATATCGTTTCACCTCACATACATGGATTTAGTACATAGTATGCGTTTTGCACGAAAACGGTGACCGGCAGTGTCGCCCGACCCGGATGGAGGTTTAGTATGAAATTTGAATCGGATCTCGGCCATACGCGGGAAATGCCCGCGATTGACATGGACGCTTTCAAAAAGGAGAGCGACAGGATGCTGCCGCTTTCGGAAGGGGGCACCGCCTCCACGCCGCAGGGAGAACCAGGCGGTGCAGTGAGGGGAAACGACATATATACGCGGCAGCCCCTCGAAGGTTTGAAAGAGGCGGCCGGCGCGCCGACCCCGGCGGGAGGCAGAGCCCCTTTAAACCCCGAAAATGCAGGTGCGTCATCGGCCTCCGCCCCTTTTTCGGAGGATGATTTTGTCATCGGCAAGGGCTTTAAAATCGAGGATAAGGGCGAAAATATCACCCTGAATACGGGAGAGCGGCAGACGCCCGAACGCAAGACGACAGCCGCGCCCCCTCCGGGCGGACGGCGGAGCGGCCGAAAGAAGAAAAAAAGCGGCTGCCTCGGCGCGTTTGTCTGGATCATCATTTCCCTCGGAGTCTCGGTCGGGCTGGCGGTGGCGGCCATCTTCGGCGCTTCGGACGTGTTCGGCATCGGCAAATCCGGCACGAGCGAGGTAAACATTCCGCAGGGCTCCTCCACGGTGCAGATTGCCGAGTCTCTGAAGGACGCCGGCGCAATCCGCTTCCCCACGCTTTTCCGGCTGTATTCCAAGGTCAAGCATACCGACGGAACCTATCAGTACGGCCTCTACACCATCAATAACGAGGGCGGATACGACGGAATCATCGACCAGCTGCAAAAGGAAGGCGCAAAGGCCGAAACCACCCAGGTGCGCATTGCCGAAATGTCGACGGTCAAGAAAATCGCCGCCGTGTTGGAGGAGAACGGGATCTGTACCGCCTCCGATTTTACCTCGGTTGTGCGGAATGCCACCTTTGATTATGACTTCGTGAAGGAGATTCCGACCGAGATGGTGGCCGTCCGGCTGGAGGGGTATCTGGCGCCGGATACCTATGAATTTTATGTAACCGATAATTCCAAAACCGGCGCCGAAATGGCCATCCGCCGGATGCTCGACCGCACGGCCGAGATCTGGACGGCCGATCGCCGCGCCAAAGCGGAGAAGATGGGCTACAGCATACATGAGATTATGACCATGGCCTCGATCATCGAGCTGGAGGCCGGCGGTTCTTCTCAAACCGATATGCAGAACGTGGCGGCGGTTTTCTACAACCGACTGAGCTGGAATGATCGCAAGCTGCTTGGATCTTCGCCGACGGCGGCCTATGCCCAGCTGTACGGCAACGACCGGTATGATACGAACAAGACGGAGGGTCTGCCGCCTGGGCCGCTCTGCGCCCCGAGCGAGGCGGCCATCGAAGCGGCGTTGAATCCGACGCCCGACTTCCAGTATTATTATTTTGTGACCGACGCGTCGGCCACCTTCCATTACAGCAAGACGCTGGCCGAGCACAACAGCACCATCTCCCGCCTGCAGAGCAGCGGGAACTGGCTGGGCGATGGGGACATGACCCGTATGTTCCAGTAGGACAGGGTAAAGAGTGGCCTGCCGCCTCACGCGGCGCGGAAAACGGTCGGCTTCCCGGCGCCCTTCGCCCCCCGGCTTTTTCAAAAAAAGGCCGGCCGCCGCTTGAGCCGGAGGAAAACCTTGGCAGAGCGCGATAAAAGAGAAACCTTTAAACAACCGGGACGGTCATCCGGTCATCCGGTCATCCGCTTATCCGACCAACCGGTCATCCGGTCGGTCGAGATCGGGTGCGATCGGGTCCGCTTTCGGTGACAGCTTTAAAAATCGGGACGGGAGATCGTCCCGATTTTTTAATAAAACCCACAGCCTGCCAAAGCCGACGGAAGCTTATCTTCCATCGGCTTAAGGACGGCATACAGGAGGAATCTTCATGATACAGACAAGACGCCCCGAGCTTCTCTGCCCGGCCGGCGATCTGACGAGGCTGCGGGCGGCGGTCGATTTTGGCGCTGACGCAGTTTATCTGGCCGGGGAATCGTTTGGCATGCGGGCGGCTGCGGCCAATTTTTCTCCCGACGCGCTGCGGGAAGGGGTCGCCTATGCCCACGCGCGGGGCGTTGCGGTGCATGTGACCTGCAACATCCTCCCGCACGAGGGGGAGATGGCCGATTTTCCCGCCTTTGTCCGCATGGTGGCCGCGGCCGGTGCCGACGCGGTGATTGTGGCCGACCTCGGCTGTATGGAGATCGTCCGGCGGGAGGCGCCGGGTCTTTCTATCCACGTCTCGGTGCAGGCCGGGGTGGTCAACAGCGCGACCGCGCGCGCCTTTTATGACCTCGGCGCGTCGCGGGTGGTGCTGGCGCGCGAGCTGTCTTTGGAGGAGATTGCGGCCATCCGCGCAAATACGCCGTCCGAGCTGGAGCTGGAGGCCTTTGTCCACGGCGCCATGTGCGTTTCGGTTTCGGGAAGATGCTTGCTTTCCTCCTACATGACCGGGCGGGACGCCAATCGGGGCGACTGCGCCCAGCCCTGCCGCTGGAGCTATGCTTTGATGGAGGAGAAGCGCCCGGGTCAGTATTTTGAAATCGGAGAAGGGGAGCGGGGCAGCTACATTCTCAATGCCAACGACCTCTGCATGGCCGCGCATTTGGATCGGCTTGCGGCGGCCGGCGTCGACAGCTTCAAGCTGGAGGGGCGGGCAAAATCGCATTACTATACGGCAGTGGTGACGGCCGCTTACCGCGGGGCAGTCGACGCCTATCTCGCCGATCCGGCGCACTATGCGCTGCCGGACTGGGTGGCGGAGGAGCTGGAGAAAATCAGCCACCGCCCCTATTCGACCGGGTTCTATTTCGGCCGGCCGGCGCAGGGGCAGACCTATCCGGATGCGGGGTATATCCGTGCCTACACGGTTGCCGGTATCGCGGAAGGCTGCCGGGACGGGCTGCTCTGTTTCCGGGTGAAAAACAAATTTTATAAAGGGCAGGTTTTCGATTGTCTCCAGCCGGGGGAGAGGCCCTTCCTCCTCTCTTGCGAGGCGCTGTACAACGCGGAGGGCGAACCGATCGAGTCGGCTCCGCACCCTGAAATGCCGGTGTACATCCCCTGCGATCGGCCGGTTCGCCCCGGCGCGCTGCTGCGGATGAAATGCGAGTAGAGGCGGCCACCCGGCCGATCGTATGCCTTCCGGAGACTGCCGGCCGCCCGAGCGGTGCATGCCGGCCGGGATTTTGTGGCAAAGGCCCAAAAACCTTTCCTCTGCAGGGGGTTATTTTTGGGGCAAAACGGGCAAACTTTCAGTTGACAAAAGGAATAAATTGCCGTAAAATATTGGTTCGCAAGCTAACAATAGGCGGTGAATATATGGAACGCGACTACGGTATGTGGATCAATATTCTTGCGCACAAGATGAAAAAACGCTTTGACGCGATCCTCTCGGATTTGGAGATTACCGGCGTGCAGAGCAGAATCATGCACTATATCATACGCCGCTGCGGGGAGGCGCCGGTTTTTCAGCGCGACGTGGAGGAGGCCTTCAGCCTCAGCCGATCGACCGCGACCGGAATTCTCCAGCTGCTGGAGAAAAACGGCATGATCCGCCGGGTTCGGGTGGAGGATGACGGCCGGCTCAAAAGCCTTCTCCCGACCGAGCGGGCTGTGCAGATCGACGCGCGGGTGCGCGCCGGCATTGATGAGATGGAGGCGCTGATGACCCGGGGAATTTCTCCCGGGCAGATGCAGCTTTTCCTGGAGACGGCGGCCAGAATGTCCGAAAATCTGGATGGATGACAGCCTTTTTTAAATTTGTTCGCAGCATAACAAAAAACCTGAACGAAAAATCTGCCGTTTGCGGCTTGGGGCCAAACGCCTTTTTCCGACGACGGCAGCCTTGTTTTATCTATAATAAGGAGGATTTGCTTTATGATCAAAACGCTGGCGAAAAGCATACGGGAATATAAAAAGCCGTCGCTGCTTACGCCTGTATTAGTGGCGGGGGAGGCGCTGATGGAGTGTATCATCCCCTTTGTCATTGCCCGGCTGGTCAATCAGATCAAGGCCGGCTGTTCGATGCAGTCGCTGCTGCGCTACGGCCTGCTGCTGGTGGCGATGGCAGCCGTCTCCCTGATTTGCGGGGCGCTGGCCGGCGGGTATTGCTCGACCGCGAGCTGCGGCTTTGCGCGGAACCTGCGCAAGGATATGTTTTACAAGATACAGGGCTATTCGTTTGAGAATATCGACAAATTTTCGGTTTCCAGCCTGGTCACCCGGCTGACGACGGATATTACGAATGTACAGATGGCCTATATGATGATTATCCGCACCGCGATTCGCTGTCCGCTGATGCTGATTTTCTCCTTCATTATGGGCATCGCGATGGGAGGACGGATGGCGCTGATCTTCCTGCTGACCATTCCGGTGCTCGGCATCGCGCTCATCCTCATCACCCGCAGCACCATGCCGCTCTTCCGCCGCGTCTTTCGGAAATACGACGCCCTGAACGCCTCCGTTCAGGAGAATATCCGCAGTATGCGGGTGGTCAAGTCCTATGTCCGGGAGGATTATGAGAAGAAGAAATTCTGTGCCGCGGCCGAGGATGTGCAGGCCGATTTTACAAAGGCTGAGCGGATTCTCGCCCTCAACAACCCGGTGATGCAGTTCTGCATCTATGCCGTGATGGTGTTTGTGCTCTCCTACGGCTCTTATATGGTCATCACCAGCCGCGGGCTGAGCCTCGACGTGGGGCAGATGTCCTCTCTGCTGACCTACAGCTTTCAGATTTTGATGAGTTTGATGATGCTTTCGATGGTGTTCGTCATGATCACCATGGCGAGTGAGTCGGCGCAGCGTATTGTGGAGGTGCTGAATGAGGAAAGCGCCCTGCAAAGTCCGGAGAATCCTCTGCAAAAGGTGGAGGACGGCTCGATTGATTTTGATCACGTCAGCTTCAAATACGCCAAAACGGCCGAGCGTATGGCGCTGTCGGACATCGACCTCCACATCCGGTCGGGAGAGGTTATCGGCATTATCGGCGGCACCGGCTCCTCCAAAACCAGCCTGGTGCAGCTGATTCCGCGTCTTTACGACGCAACCGAGGGAGTTGTGCGGGTCGGCGGCGTCGATGTGCGGGACTATGATCTGGAGACGCTGCGAAACCAGGTGGCGGTCGTGCTGCAAAAGAACGAGCTGTTCTCCGGCACCATCCGCGAAAACCTCCGCTGGGGCAATGAGGAGGCCACCGACGCCGAGCTGGAGGAGGCCTGCCGGCTGGCGCAGGCGGACGAATTCATCCGCCAGTTCCCCGATGGATACAACACCCATATCGAGCAGGGGGGCAGCAATGTCTCCGGCGGGCAGAAGCAGCGGCTCTGTATTGCCCGTGCGCTGCTGAAAAAGCCGAAGATCCTGATCCTCGACGACTCGACCAGCGCGGTCGATACCCGAACCGACGCGCTGATCCGGCAGGGACTGCGCGACTTTATCCCCGAAACGACCAAGATTATCATCGCGCAGCGGATTGCCTCGGTTCAGGACGCCGACCGCATCGTCGTGATGGACGGCGGCGCGATCAACGCGGTCGGCACGCATGAGGAGCTGCTCCAAACCAATGAGATTTATCGCGAGGTATACACCTCGCAGAACAAGGCGGGTGAAGAAGATGGCAAATAAAAACAAGAGCCGGAGCGGGGCGCGAAAGGGCGTGTTCGGCCGGCTGATCCGCACTTTGTTCGGCTTTTATCCGGTGCTGCTGCCGGTGTGCATTCTCTGCATCCTCTTCAACGCGGTGGTCAGCTCGGTGCCGTCGGTCTTTATGCAGAATGTTATCGCCGCGGTCGAGCGCAGCTGGCAAAGCGGAGATTGGGCCTCCGTTTCGGGGGAGATCTTGCGGCTGGTCGCGATTCTGGCCGTGTTCTATGTGCTGAGCCTGCTGGCCGGCTTTGTCTATAACCAGCTGATGGCCGTGATCACGCAGGGGTCGCTTGCCAAGCTGCGGGAGAAGATGTTCAGCGGCATGCAGAATCTGCCGATCCGGTATTTTGACACCCACAACCATGGCGACGTCATGAGCTACTACACCAACGACATCGACACCCTGCGCCAGATGATCTCCCAGAGCTTTCCGCAGCTGATTATTTCGATTGTCACGGTTGTGACCGTGCTTTTTATCATGCTGTATTACAGCCTGTGGCTGACGCTGGTGGTTTTGCTGGGCGTGGTTTTCATGTTCTTCGTGGTGAAGAAGGTCGGCGGGCACTCCGCCCGGTATTTTATCCGACAGCAGCAGGCGCTCGGCCGCACCGAGGGCTTTATCGAAGAAATGATGAACGGCCAGAAGGTGGTCAAGGTCTTCTGCCATGAGAAAAAGGCCGAGGCCGCCTTTGATGAAATCAACGATGCACTGTTTTCGGACTCGGAAAAGGCCAACCGGTACGCCAACATCCTCATGCCCGTTTTGCTCAACATCGGAAACGTGCTGTATGTGGTCGTGGCGCTGGTAGGCGGCCTGCTGCTGCTCTCCGGCGCGCCGAATGTGAGTATCTCCGGCCTCGCCTTTGGGATCAGCATCGTGGTGCCCTTCCTGAACATGACCAAGCAGTTTTCGGGAAATGTCAGTCAGGTTTCCAACCAGCTGAACGCGGTGATTATGGGTCTGGCGGGCGCCGATCGGATCTTTGCCCTGATCGACGAGCAGCCGGAGGTGGACGACGGCTACGTCACGCTGGTCAACGCCCGCTACACCGCCGACGGCGCCCTGGAGGAGTGCGCCGAGCGCACCAACATCTGGGCCTGGAAGCACCCGCACGGGGACGGATCGGTTACCTATACAAAGCTTACCGGCGATGTGCAGATGTTTGACGTCGACTTCGCCTATACTCCGGATAAAATTGTGCTGCATGACGTTTCGCTTTACGCGAAGCCGGGGCAGAAGCTGGCTTTTGTCGGCTCGACCGGCGCGGGAAAGACGACCATCACCAACCTGATCAACCGGTTTTACGATATTGCCGACGGAAAAATCCGGTATGACGGCATCAATATCAACAAGATCAAAAAGGCCGATCTGCGCCGCAGCCTCGGGGTCGTGCTGCAGGATACCAACCTCTTCACCGGCACGGTGATGGAGAATATCCGCTACGGCCGGCTGGACGCCAACGATGCGGAGTGTGTGGCCGCCGCAAAGCTTGCGGGCGCGCACGATTTCATCACCCGGCTGCCGCAGGGGTATGATACGCCGCTGTCGGGCAACGGCGCCAGCCTCTCGCAGGGGCAGAGACAGCTGCTTTCGATTGCCCGGGCGGCCGTTGCCGACCCGCCGGTTATGATTCTGGATGAGGCGACCAGCTCGATCGACACCAGAACCGAGTCGATTGTGCAGCAGGGGATGGACGCGCTGATGACCGGGCGGACGGTCTTTGTGATTGCCCACCGGCTGAGTACGGTGCAGAATGCCGACGCCATCATGGTGCTTGACCACGGCCGGATCATCGAGCGCGGCACGCATGAAGAGCTGCTGGCGCAAAAGGGCACCTACTATCAGCTTTACACCGGTTCTCTCGAACTGGAGTAGGCGGGCAGCCTTTTTTGCTCAGGAACCGAAAAAGGACACCGAAAAAAAGAGGGTCGGGCGTTTTTGCCCGATCCTCTTTTTTATGCCTTTATGAATATGCAGGAGGTTTCAGGAGGTTTTGCGCCTCCCCCGATGTTTCCCCTTAAAAAATCCGCAAAGCGGCAAAGCTCAGCTTTTCCACACCGACCACATGGTGTAGGTCTGGGAGAGCAGGCGCGACAGCTTCCAGGTGACGGCGCTCTTCTCGGGAGAATTGGGGTCGTTGACCCGGATGGTGCCGTCCTCGGCCACGCCGGTCAGCACGATGTAGTGCCCATAGGAGGTGAAATCTCCCTTGCCGACGTTGACCACCACCGGCCGCCCGGCGCGCAGGCTTCCCAGCACCGCCGACTCGGTCAGCGGAAGCTGTTTGGAGGAAAGGCCGTATTTCGCGACCCCCTTGTCGAACAGCTCCTTTCCGGTGCCCTGCTGGTAATAGTAGTAATTATTCTGGATGCACATCGCCCCGATGGAGAGGGGATTCTGGCTTGTATCGCCGGTCAGGCCGACATACACCATGGCAAAGCAGGTCGGGCCGCAGCCGTTCAGGCCAAAGACGTCGCTGCCATAGATCTCATACCCCCAGCGGTCGTCCCACTGGATAAAAAGCGGAATCTCCCCCGGGGTGTAATCCGACGAAACGTCGATGTTCTTCCAGTTGTCCAGCCCGTACTGAACGCATTCGGGGTAGCGGCTGAGGAAGGAAATCTCCTCCGGCCGGAGGAGGAGGGTTTTCAGCATATCTTCGGAATATTGCTCAATATGTTCGATGATATGCGCAAGCTCGGGAGAGTAGCTGTAGGTCTGCTTGATCTGCTCGACATAACTGGCGTAAGGTTCGTCGAGCGGCTCGTCATATTCCGGCGCAGAGAGAGGCGCGGCAATCTCCTCCGCGGCAAGGGAGCTTGCATTTTTGTAAGCGCCGGCGTGCCGGACGGCCTGCACCGCGCCGACAATCACGCCGGCGGTGACGCCGAGGATTAGAACGCAGATGAACACCGCCCTGCCCCAGAGTATTTTTCGCTTTGCTGCCATATTGACCCTCATTTCCTGTTCTTTTTGCTGGCTGTGTGGGATGTATCGGAATGCAAGATGATTTTTTAAAAAAATCGGCCGTGTCCGCCGAAAAAAAGAGGGGCTTCGCTTTCGCCTCTTTTTTACTCTGTCACCAAAAGAGCGGGAGGCGTTATGCCTCACCCTCCTCCATGGCAAAGGCGGACGGCCGGCGGTTTGACCGCAGATAGAGGCCGCCGGCGGCGATGGCTGTAATCCCCTCCGCCGCCGTGAGGGAGAGCCAGACGCCGTCCATGCCGAATAGGCGGGAGAGAAGAAGCACCGCCGGCAGAATAACGATAAAGCCCCGCAGCAGCGAGATGGTAAAGCCGGAGCCGGCACGGTCGGCCGCGCTTAAATAGGCGGCCGTGAGAATGTTGAACCCGACAAAGCCGAAGGCGGTAAAGTACAGCCGCAGTCCCCGCCCGGCCAGCCTGGCGAGCGGCTCGCCTCCATCCCGGTTGAAAACGGCGACCAGCGGGTCGGTCAGGGCAAAGGAAAGCAGGTAGAAGCCGACGGCAAAGAGCAGCATGGTGACAACCGCATAGCGGAAAATCCGCCGCATCTCTTTGCTATGGCCGTGCCCGCAGCTTTCGCTGACCAGCGGCTGAATTCCCTGCGCGATGCCGGTAAAGACCGATATGGCGACGATATAGATGTTGGCGATCACGCCATAGGCCGCGACGCCGATGTTTCCGCACAGGCCGAGGATCACCATGTTAAAGACCAGGATCACAACGCCGGACGACAGCTCGGAAACGAAGGTAGAGCCGCCCAGCCTGCAGAGGTCCAGCACCTCCCGCAGATGGGGAGGTCGCTTTTGCAGCGAAAAATGGCTCCTCCGGCAGAGAAAGTGAGTGGAGAGAATGCAGATCCCGATCACCGGGGAAAGCCCGGTGGCCAGCGCCGCGCCGAAGATGCCGAGTCCCATGGGGAACACCAGAAGATAATCCAGAAAAATATTGGAAAAGCTGCCGATCAGCATGGCGGCCATGGCGAGGTTTGGTCGGCCGTCGTTGCGGACGAAGCAGCCTATGACATTGTTGAAGATGAACATGGGTGCGAAAAGAAGCAGCACCCGCAGATACGCGGTGGTCATCCCCAGCGTCTCCCCGTCGGCGCCGAGCAGGCAGGCGATCGGCGTCACGAAAAAGATTCCGCACAGCAAAAAGAGGAGCGCAAGCCCTCCCGCGAAGCAGACTGCCGCCGTAAACGCGGCGTTTCCGCGCTTTTCATCTCCCGCCGCCATCGAGAGGGCGTACCGCGTCGCGCCGCCCATTCCGATCATCAGCCCCGCCCCGTGCATGAGACTGTAGGCGGGAATCGCCAGATTCAGCGCGGTCAGGCCGGCGCTTCCCACTCCTTGTGAAATGAAGAAGGTGTCGGCCAGAATATAGCAGGAAACCCCGATCATGCTTAAAATGTTCAGGGAGGTATACCGTACATACCGGCTGAAAATGGACGGATTGGAAGCAGCTTTGTTCAAAAAAATTCTCCTTGTCTTTTTAAAAAAAGTCCCTGCCGGATGCTTCAAAAAGTCAAAGCGGCGACAACCCGGATGAAAGACAGACGGCGTCTGCATCTTCCTGCGTTCGGCAGGAGGCTCAGACGCTGTCTGCTTGCGTTTTTTAAAAAACAGATTCCATTTTGAAAAACGCCTTATGCAATGCCGTCATTTTAGCATAAAGAGAGCCAAAAATCAAGTCGGATCGACAGTCTCCGTCGTTTCCTGCTCCGGGGCGGAGAAAAGCCGGATGGTCGCCTTGAACAGGTCGCCGTCGATGTCAATGGAAAATTCTCCCCGCTGCAGATCGGTCAGGCTGCGGGCAATCGACAGGCCGAGGCCGCTCCCCTCGGTCGAGCGGGAGTCGTCGCCGCGGACAAACCGCTCCATCAGCTCCTCCGGCTGGACGTTGAGCGGCCGGCTGGAGATGTTTTTCAGGACGATCTCAACCCGGTTGTTTTCTCCCCCGCGGGCGGTGATGTAAACCCGGGTGCCGGCCAGCGCGTATTTGCAGATGTTGCCGAAAAGATTGTCAAGCACCCGCCAGAGCAGCCGCCCGTCGGCCCAGACCAGGAGCCCCTCCTCGCAGTCGACGACCGGCTCCAGCCCGGCGGCGGCAAAACGTTCTCCGTATTCGGCCGCCGATTGGCTGATCAGCTCGCCTACGCGGGTTCTGGCAAGCTGGACGTTGATGTTGCCGGTGGAGGCCTTGGACGCCTCCACCAGATCCTCGATCAGCTTTTTCAGCCGGATGGACTGCCGTTCCAGCACCTCCAGATAGGAGTCGGCCGCCGCAGAGCCGATCTCCTCCTTTTTCAGCAGGTCGATATAGTTGATGATGGAGGTCAGCGGCGTCTTGATATCGTGCGACACGTTGGTGATCAGCTCGGTTTTGAGCCGCTCGCTCTTCATCTTCTCCTCCACCGCCCTGGTTATGCCGAGCCGCACGCTGTTCAGGTTTTCGGCGTGTTTTTTGAAATCGCCGCGCAGAGAGGCTGTGTCGGTCCTGTGCTCCAGATCGCCTGCGGCCAGCATTTCTCCGCTTTGCTGCAGCTGCTTCAGCATGCTCATCACATGCAGCGCGCCGAAGAAAAGCAGGCCGTGAAAGCCGAGCCACCATACTATAAATAGGAAGTTGACGTCATAATGAAAAAGAATAATGAAAATCAGCTCGATAAAAATCAGGCCGACGGTGGCCAGTCCCCCTCTCCAGAAGAGCGGAATTCCCCTTATAAGCCGCAGCAGACCGCCGCCCCAGCGGTGAAGCAGGGTGTTTTGAAATACCGTGCCCAGCTTGACCCGAGTGGCGGTGGAAAGCAACGTCGTCAGCAAGACGCTGCCGCATCCAACCAACCCCAGCGCGTTGAAGAGGTATCCGATCGGTTCGCCTTCGGCCGTGTAGCTGCAAACCACCGTCCCACAGAAAAGGAAGAGGCAGAGCATAATCAGAAGGTATAAATCAAACGGAATTTTGTCCTGCATGTTCGGGACAATCCCCTCCCGTCCGGCGCGGTGCCCGGCGGCGCACAGCAGAAAGATGACCAGAACCATGCAGACAAAGACGCTGCCGGCACACACCGTCGGCATCAGGGTCTTGTTCTGATTCAGAAACATGTCGAACTGATAGTAATAGTAATATGCGTCCCCGGACGAGATAGGATCCAGCACATAGTAATTGATGATTACGTTGTAAGAAAGCTCCCCGGCGTTTTTGCTGTAGGTATATCCGGCCGCGTCATATATGCTGGGCGACACGCTCCCCCGGTAGGAATAGGAGGCGTTGTACCCGTATTTTTCCCCGGCGTAGCTGCCGAACAGCAGCTTCCCGGTAGTGGTTTTTACCTCATACTTGAAGTTGTGGCTGGCCAGCGTTTTCTGAAAATAGTTCAGATAGCTGTCCTCCACGCCGTCCAGCCGGTCGAAGCTGTCCTCCGCCGCGTTTTGAAGGATCTCGCTCGGTGCGGGAATCCGGATCGCCGCGGCGTCCGCCTTGCCGTTCTCCTGCCCGGGAGTGCTTTCGCCCTCACCGGAGGAATCGGAGGCCGCGTCGGCCGGCTGGGTTTCCGCCTCCTCCTGTGCGGAGGCGGTCTCCTGCGCGGCTTCTTTCTGCGACTCCAGCGCGGCGACGGCCTTTTCAACCGCACGTCCGGTTTGCAGATTGATCAGATACTCCAGATAATCGGTCACCTGCAGATAATCCTGATAAGCCTGATTGGAGCAAAAGGGGGTGCTGTAAAAATCCGTTGCCGTGGAGGAGTAGTGCCCCTGATCGATGGTAAGCAGCGTGCCGATCAGCGAGAGGGCGCAAATCGCGCCGAACAGAACGGTCAGTATTACAGCGCCGGCCTTGACGGCCAGATTTTCTGTCAGTCGTTTCATGGAACAAATCACTCCTTTATAGATAAGCTGCCGGGAGCAGAAGGCTTGCCGCCTGTCAGCGTGCGGACTTTCGCTCCGGCTTTTGTTCCGGCAGCCGGGAGAAAAGCGGGCTTACGCTGTACAAATGAAGGCAGCCTTAGCCTTGCACTTGAAAGCGGCTTTGGCTTTACACCCCGCCCTTGTCAAATTTGTACCCCTGTCCCCAGACGACCTTCAAGTATCTCGGCTCGGCCGGGTTGATCTCAATCTTCTCCCGCAGGTGGCGGATGTGTACGGCGACTGTGCCGTCGCAGCCGAAGGCGTCATCCTTCCAGACGGCCGTGTAAATGTCGGAGGAGGAGAAAACCTTGCCCGGGTTGCCGAGCAGCAGCCGGAGGATATTATACTCGATCGGCGTGAGGGAGACAGGCTCTCCGTCCAGAGAGACGGTTTTGGCGTCGTCATCCAGCTCCAGTCCGCCAATTCGTATCACCGACGGCTGTGCGCCGCTGCCGCCCAACTGCACATACCGCCGGATCTGGGATTTGACCCTCGCGATGACCTCCACGGGATTGAAGGGCTTGGTAATATAATCGTCCGCCCCAAGTCCCAGCCCCAGCACCTTGTCGGTGTCCTCGCTTTTTGCGGTGAGGAAGATGACCGGGACGTTGCTGCTCTCCCGCAGGCGGACGACGGCGGTGATGCCGTCCATCTGCGGCATCATGATGTCCATCAGAACGAGGTGCACCTCATTCTCCGCAAGAAGGCGCAGCGCCTCCTCTCCGTTATGGGCCAGCAGAACGTTGTAGCCTTCGGCCGAAAGGTAGATTTTCAGCGCCTGCGCGATATCCTTTTCATCATCACAAACGAGCACCGTGTACATATTCTCATCCTCCGCACAGCTTTTTTCTTGAGCACAAGCCCATAGTAACATAGCAGGGTTTAAATAGAAAGTGGCAAATTCTTTAAGAAGTGTTTAACTTTTGGTAGGCGACGGCTTGCAGGGGCGAAAACGACCTCCCTTCGCGCTCCCGGATCGCGGCCTTCCGGCATTTTGCAGGGAGAAGAAACGCAGATGTTTTTGTGTTGCCCGAAGCCGCCCGGTGTGATACAATAAAGATATCAAAAATACGGAGGAAGCGGGCGGCTGCCAGCCGCAAAAAGGAGAGGACAGGGTATGCTGGAATTTATATTCGGCCCGGCAAACAGCGGCAAATCACAGATCGTTTATCGCCGCATTGCCGAGGCTTTGCAGCGCCGGGCGGCGTCGGTCGTCCTTCTGGTGCCGGAGCAGAACTCGTTCGAAAGCGAACGGGCCATTCTAAAATATGTCGGCAGCCGCGCCTCTCAGCGGGTGGAGGTGCTGACCTTCTCCCGCCTGGCGGAGCTGGTGACCCGGCAGGTGGGCGGTGCGCCCGGCCTGCCGCTGGATGACGGCGGCCGCCTGATTTTCATGGGGCAGGCGCTGGAGAAGGCTCGCCCGGCACTGCGCTACTATGCCGGGCAGGCAGATCGGCAGGCCTTTATCCGTGCGGCTCTGGATATGATCGGCGAGCTCAAGCAATGCGGCCTCACCCCCGACGGGCTGCTGGCGCTGGCCAACGATCTGCCCGAGGGAACCCTGCGCGCAAAGGTAGAGGATTTTTCCCGCATGATGGGGGAGTATGACGCGCTGGTCGCCAGCCGGAATATGGATAAGGACGACCTCCTTACCCGGCTGTATGACGCGCTGGCCGAGTGCAGCTTTTTCGAGGGCAAGCAGGTGTTCTTTGACGCCTTTTTCGGCTTCACCGGCCAGCAGTGGAAGGTGATCGACCGCATTTTTCAGCAAAGCGACGCCCTCTGCTTTGCCCTGCCGGCCGACGCAGCCGAGGATAAGGCGCAGGGGCTTGGCATTTTTTCGAATATACATAAAACCGCCGCGCGGCTGCGGAGGATGGCGGCTGCAAACGGCGTCCGGACGGCCGCGCCGCTGGTGCTGCCGCACGCTTTTTTTGAGGATCCCGCACTGACCGCGCTGGAATCCGGCTTCCGGCAGACCGGCGCGCCGTATGAAGAAGAAACCGACGCGCTCACGGTCGTTTCGGCCGGCAATCTGTATGAGGAGGTCGACTTTGCCGCGCGGACAATCCACCGCATGGTGCGGACAACGCCCGGCCTGCGCTATCGGGATTTTGTGCTGATCGCCCGGGATATGCACAGCTATCAAAACGCGGTCGAGACGGTTTTCGCCCGGTACGACATCCCGGTTTTCATCGACGAGCAGCGGGAGGCCGCCTCCATGCCGGTGCTGGTCTACGCGCTGGCGGCCTTTCGCGCCGCCCATCGCTTTGCGACCGAGGATATCCTGTGTATGCTGAAAACCGGGCTTTCCTCCCTTTCGGCCGAGGAGGTCGGCATGCTGGAGGACTATGCCTATATCTGGAATCTGAACGGGGCGGAGGACTGGCTCTCCCCCTGGACCGGCAGCCCCGACGGCTTTACCGACGGCGACCGGCCGGAGGATTTTGCCGACCGGCTGGAGGAGCTGAACTGCCTGCGCGCCGCGGTGACCGCGCCGCTTGAGAAATTGCAGGCAGCCCTTCTCTCCGGCCAGCCGAGGAAAATGGCCGCCGGCCTTTATACCCTGCTCTGCTCGACCGGGGTCGACCGGCGGCTGAAAGCCTGGTGCGGCCGCCTGACCGACGAGGGGGAGGGGGAGACGGCCGACTGCTTCCGCCAAAGCTACCGGCTGCTGCTCGGCATGCTTTCCCAGCTTGCCGCCGGCCTTGGTGAGGAGACGACCCCCGCGCGGTTTTACGCTTTGTTCGAGCTGGTCGTTTCCTCCGCGAAATTGGGCGTGATCCCGCAAAAGCTGGATACCGTCACGGCCGGCTCGGCCGAGAAAATCCGTCCCGCCCGGCCGCGCTTTACCTTCCTGCTCGGCTTTAACGCGGGGGCTTTTCCAAGGCTTTCGCTCGGCGGCCTGCTCTCCTCGCGGGAGCGCACGGCGCTCGGCAGCCTCGGACTGGAGATCAGGGATTGTCATCTGGCAAGCTCGGTGGAGGAAAGCTATCTGCTTTACCGCACCCTGTTTTCCTGCTACAGCCGGCTGTTTATCAGCTATGTCCGTGCGACCCCGTCGGGCGCGCCGGCTCTGCCGGCCGCCGCGCTCGGCCGGATCACCGACCTTCTGCCCGGCTGTCGGCGTCTGCGTTGCGAAACGACCGCTTCGCTGAATCCGGAGGAGCTGGAGACGGCAGCCGCCGCCTTTCCGCGCCTCGCCGCCCGGTGGGGGGAGCAGAGTGCCGCGGTGTCGGCGCTGCGGCGCTGCTATGCCGCCCGGCCGGAGGAGGCCGGACGGCTGAACGCCCTGGCGCTCGCCGCGCGGGAAGAGCAGCCGACCCTTTCAGGGCAGACGGCCGGCCGCCTGTTTGGAAAGAATTTGGTGCTGAGCGCCTCGAGGATTGATACCTTCGCGCGCTGCCGGTTCTCTTACTTTTGCAGATACGGGCTGAAGGTGCGGCCGCCGCGCCGGGCCGAACTGGATGTGATGCAGCGCGGCACCGCCGTCCATTATGTGCTGGAAAGTCTGATCAAAACCTATGGCGAGCGGCTTCCCGGCGTTCCTGCCCCCGAGCGGGAGGCGGCGGTTCGCCGCGCGCTGGAGGCGTATGTCGACCGGATGCTCTGCGGCGCGCGGCCGGAGGGCTATCGTCTGTCCTTTATGCTGGAGCGGCTGTACGTCGTACTCTGCGACCTCGCCGCCCGGCTGGCCGAGGAGCTGGCGGTCAGCGACTTTACCCCCGCCTACTGCGAGCTGAAAATCGGCTTTGACGAGGCTTGCGAGACCCCTCCCCTTCGCGTAAAGCTGCAGGAGGGAACGGCCGCCGTCGTCGGTTCGATCGACCGGCTGGATACCCTCCCTTCGGGCGGACGGCTGATTTTTCGGATTGTGGATTATAAAACCGGGAGCAAAAAATTTGAGCTGCCCGATATTGTCTACGGCCTGAATATGCAGATGCTCGTCTACCTCTGCGCCGTGCGGCGCGGCGGCATCCGCGGGGAGGAGGAGCCGCTTTCTCCCGCCGGGATTTTATATATGCCGGCAAAGCGCGCCATCGCCGCGGGGGAGGACAAGCTGGACGCCGCCGCAAAAACCACCCGGATGAACGGCCTCCTGAGCGAGGAGGAGACGACGCTGGTCGCCATGAACCGGGAGAAGGACGGACGCTTTGTGCCGGTCGCCTTCAACAAAAACGGCAGCCTGCGCAAGAGCCGGAGCCTCATTCCGCCGGAGGAATTCTCCGCGATCGAGGCGCACATTCTCCGCTATATACGGCAGATGGGCGACGCGCTGCACGCGGGGGATATTTCGATCAACCCGCTGGACGGCATTTCCTCCGACGCCTGCGCCTTCTGCGACTATGCCGCCGTCTGCCGCCGTGCCGCTCAGCCGCACGGCAAGGTGCCGTCCCGCACAAATGAGGAGATTTTCGAGCTTTTGCGAAAGGAGGAGGAGCAGAATGCCCTTTTCGCCGACTGAGGAACAGGCGCTGGCCATAAACGCCGAGGGAACGGTTCTGGTTTCGGCCGCTGCCGGCTCGGGCAAGACGGCCGTGCTGACCAACCGGGTTCTGCGAAAAATGCTGGAGGGGAGCGATCCGATTCCGGCCGACCGGCTGCTGGTCGTGACCTTCACCAACGCCGCCGCGGCCGAGATGCGCGGCCGGATTGAACGGCTGCTGGCCGACAGGGACGCCGCCGACCCGGGAAATCCGCGCATTCTGCGGCAAACGCTGCTTTTGCAAAATGCTTATATCACTACGATCGACGCCTTTTGCCTCGACCTCGTGCGGGAGAATTTCGACCACCTCGGTATCTCGCCCGATTTTAAAATCGCGTCGGCCGAGGCGACTGCCCAGCTTTCCGACCGGGTGCTGGAGGAAATTTTCGCCGAGGAGTTTGCGGCGCGCAGCCCGGAGTTTACCGCTTTGCTGGAGGCGGTCGGCGGCGATTTTGGGGAGGAGCGGGTAGCCGATGCCATCCTGCGGCTGTATGATTTCAGCGCCTCGACCCCTTTTCCAAAGGCGTGGCGGCACACGGCCATCTCCGGCTATGCCGCCGGAGAGGCTTTGTGCGAAACGCCGCTGGCCGCGCTGCTTTTTGGCCATATCGCCGCCGAGGGGGAGGCGATTTCCGCCCTCCTTCGGGAGACGGCCGCCGCCTTCGCGGAGGATGAGCGGCTGTCCGGCTACTGCGCCGCCTTGCAGGCGGGGGAGGGGCTGGCCGCCGAAATTACCCGGCTTGCCCGGGCGAAGGAATGGGACGCCCTGCGTGCGGCGGCCGGAGGCTTCGGCTTTGCGCGCACCGTTTTGCGAACGGGGGACGACCCCGCGCTTGAAGAGGCCAAGGCGACCTATGCCGCCGTGACCAAAAACGCGAAGGAAAGAGTGGGCAGGCTCGCCGGCCTGCTGCCGACCTCTCTAAAGCGGCAGCAGTCGCTGATGGAGGCCGCCCGGCCGGTCGCCGAAAAGCTGGTTGAGCTGTGCGACCGGTTTGAGGCGGGGCTTTTTGCCGCACATAACGAGCGGAACCTGTTGACCTTTGCCGACGCGGAGCACCTCGCCCTCTCGCTTTTTGTCCGGCTGGGGGAGGATGGCGGGCTTTCTCCCGCGCCGGGAGCGGAGGCGCTCTGTGACCGGTTCGACGAGGTGCTGGTTGACGAGTATCAGGACACCAACAAGCTGCAGGACACCCTGTTCTGTGCCATTTCGGACGGGGGGAGGAAGCTTTTCATGGTCGGGGATGTCAAGCAGAGCATCTATCGCTTCCGGCACGCCGACCCCGATGGCTTTTTGGAGAAAAAGCTGCGCTTTGCTTCCTATCCGGCCGGGGAGGGGAAACCGGCCAAAATCATCCTCGGCCGCAATTTCCGCAGCCGGGAGGGAATTTGCCATTTTGTCAATTTCTGCTTTTCTGCCCTGATGTGCGAGGCGACCTGCGGCATGCCGTATGCAAGGGAGGATTATCTGATTCCCGCCGCCGCCTATCCGGAGGTGGAGGCGCCCGAGGCCGAGCTGCTCTTCCTCGACTGTGAGGGGGCGGCCTCCCGCATCGAGGGGGAGGCCGCCGAGATCGGCCGGTATATCCGCGACGCGGTGGAGGGCGGCCTGCTGCTGCGCGACCGGGAGGATCCCGCTCGCCTGCGCCCGGCCGGGTACGGCGATTTTGCGATTTTGCTGCGCTCCTTTTCGGGCAAGGCGGAGGTCTATGCCGCCGGGCTGAAGGCCATGGGCATTCCGGTCAGCGTCAGCGCCGGCAGCCTGCTTTCCGCCCCAGAGGTGCAGACCTTTCTTTCGATCCTTAAGGTGATCTCCAACCCGACCCGCGACCTGCCGCTGCTGGCCGCGCTGACCTGCCCGGTTTTCGGCTTCAGCTTTGAGGAGGTCGCGGCCCTGCGTGCCGACCGGCCGGAGGGGAGCCTTTATGCCGCGCTGCTTGCCGCCGCCCGTGCGGGAAATGAGCGGGCAGCGGATTTCCTCAGCCGGATGGAGGGGTACAGGCGCCGCGCGGTCACCCGGCCGGTTGACCGCTTTTTGCTCGAGCTGCTGGAGGATACGGACTATCTCCACCTTGTTCTGGCGATGGAGAACGGTGCCGAGCGGCAGGCGAACCTGCTGCTGCTTGTGGATATGGCGGCCGATTTTGCCGGAGGCGAGCGGATGACGCTTTCTCAGTTTCTGGCGCGGGTGGAGCGCGCGGACAAAGCGGACACCCTGAAGGCCGCGCCTCCGGCCGCCGCCGGGGAGGATGCGGTGCGCATCATGAGCATTCATTCCTCCAAGGGGCTGCAGTTCCCGGTTTGCATACTGGCCAACTGCGCCGGCCGGCTGAACAAAACCGACCTTTCGGAAAACCTGCTGATCGACGAGCGGCTGGGAATCGGCCTCTCCCTGCAGGACGACGCAGCCCGGGTGCGGTACTCGACCCTGGCGAGGGAGGCGATCGGCGTCTCGGCGGCGCAGGCCTCGGTCGCGGAGGAGCTGCGGCTTTTGTATGTGGCCATGACCCGGGCGGAGGAGAAGCTGCTGATGCTGGTCAGCGGAAAAAGTCAGGCGTCGATCGAGCGCCTTGTCCGCACCGCCCTGCGGGAGGGGGAGGACGGCCCCGCGCTGCAGGCCTCCGCCGTGCTGTCGGCCGGCTGCTACGCCGACTGGCTGATTATGGCCGCCGCGCTGCACCCGGCCTCGGCCGATTTGTTTGGGCAAAGCGCCTTCCGCTCGCCGGAGGGGGAGAAGCCCTTTCTCACCATCCGGTTTGCGGCTGCCGCCCCGGCGGAGGCCGCCGCCCCTTCCGCACCGCCTGCTTCGGAGGCGGAAGAGGCCGCAGAGCTTTGCGCCCTGCTGACCGACCGGTTCTCCTACCGCTATCCGTATGCCGCGCTGGGGAAACTGGTGGCAAAGACCGGCGTTTCCCGCCTGGCGGAGGAGGCGGCCGGAGATGCCGACTATGTCTTTTCCGAAAAGCCGGCCTTTCTGGATCGCAGTGGCCTGACCGCCGCCGAACGGGGTACGGCCACACACAAATTCATGCAGTTTGCCGATTATCCGTCGGCGGCGGCCGACCTCGACCGGGAGGTGGAGCGGCTGGTCGATCTGCACTTTTTGTCGGCGGAAGAGGCCGACGGTTTGTATAAAGACAGCCTTTGCCGCTTTTTTGACAGCGACCTGTATGCCGAGATGGGCGCCTCTCCCCGCCTGATGCGGGAGGTGCGCTTTATCGACGAGCTGCCGGCCGCCCGGTTTGACAAGACCCTCCCCGATGAGGTGAAAAACGAGCCGGTGGTCGTGCAGGGCATCGCCGACTGTATTTATGAGGCGGACGGAGGGCTGGTCGTCCTCGACTACAAAACCGACCGGGTGGAGGATATGGCCGCTTTGCGTGAGCGATATGCCGTCCAGCTTGAGGTGTATGCCGCCGCGGCGGAAAAAACCTTCGGCCTCCCGGTGCGGCGGTGCGTGATCTACTCTTTTTATAAAAATTGCAGCATCGTTTTG
The DNA here is from genome assembly GCA_900543525.1 of uncultured Oscillospiraceae bacterium. Lineage (GTDB taxonomy): Bacteria > Bacillota > Clostridia > Oscillospirales > Acutalibacteraceae > UQRS01. The sequence goes on along the minus strand of UQRS01000009.1, from coordinate 8,382 downwards.
TAAAACGGCGGGGTTTTATCTTGCATTCCGCAAACAGGATGTCTATAATAAAGATAAACTTTGTATGTATGGAGAGTGTCGAAAGCTATGTTTTTCAAGGAAAATGACGTTGTGCTGTTTCAGGGAGACAGCGTAACCGACTGCGGCCGCAATCGGGAGGATCTGTACGACCTCGGCGTGGGATACCCGCTGGTAATTTCCTCGCTGCTGTACCACAAGCTGGCCGGGATGAACGTTACCTTCCTCAATAAAGGAATCAGCGGCAACCGGAGCTGCGACCTTGTCGCCCGGTGGAAGGAGGATTGCCTCGACCTGAAGCCGACGGTGGTTTCGATCATGATCGGAATCAACGACACCTGGCGCGGGTTCGACAGCAACGATCCGACCAGCTGCGAAGCGTATGAGGCCAACTATCGCAAGATTCTGGAGCAGACTGCGGCGCTCGGCGCGCGGATTATCATGATGGAGCCGTATGTCCTCCCCAATCCGGAGGATCGCAAGGCATGGCGCGCCGATCTGGATCCGAAGATTCAGGTCTGCCGTCATCTGGCCAAGGAGTTCGGCGCGATTCTGGTGCCGACCGACGGCCTGATGAACGCCGGGTTTATCGCCACGCCGGATACCTATTACAGCAAGGATGGCGTGCATCCGACCTACGCCGGCCACGGCCTGATTGCGGAGGGCTGGTGCCGCGCCGTCGGGATAGAGGTCTGAACGCATAGGTGTACGGGGCCGCACGGCTTTTATAGCAGAAAATTATAGCGAAAAATAAAAAACAGGTCCGAACGTTTTAAAATTCGGACCTGTTTTTTTGTTATACCATCGCATGAGGGAATTGCTTGCCCCCTGCCCACCGGACTTCGCAGAGTGGGTCGGTCGGCCGGAAAAGGAAACACCCGCTCGGGAGGCGCTTCCCGGCCTTCTGTCAGCTCTTCTTCTCCACAAAGGCAAAGTCAACTGCGCCGCCGGTCAGCGAAAAACCGATCTTCCTCACCCCGGAGGAGACGGCGTACCGCGTGTGCCCGAAGGCAAGCGGCGTAATCAGCCGACTGTTTGCCAGAATCTGCTCAGCCTCCATCGCGGCTGCCAGCGCCGCGTCGGTGTGCAGCTGCTCGGTCAGCCGGGCGGCCGCAGCGTCAAAGGCGGGATCGGAAAAGCCGGAGCGGTTGACGCTGCTTCCGGTGACAAAATTTTCAAAAAAGCCGGAAACGGTGTTGTCGGCCGAGGTGATCGGCAGAATGGCGACCTGATAGCTTCCGGAAGAAACGCGGGAACGGATTTTCTCAGCCGTGTCAGCGTTGATGTTGACATAAGCGCCCAAATTCTCCTGCCAGTCGAGGGCGATCGCGGTCGCAATGTCCGATACGCCCGGCGTGTCGGGGTAGAGCAGGGTGATGGAGGGCAGCTTGCCGTCCGGCAGATCGGATACCGCCGCAAGCAGGTCTGCCTTCGCCCCCGCGGGATCGTAGGAGAAGCTGTAGGACACCTGTGAAAGCGAACGATAGCTCTCTCCCCCCAAGGTGAGGGCGGAGGGGATCAGCGACCCGGCCGTGGTCAGATAGTCGTGCAGCCCGTCCTCGAACCGGCTGCGGTCGAACGCCCGGGTCAGAATACCGGCGATGTCCCCTTTTCCAAGCGAGCTGGCCGGGTTGAACACCAGGATATAGGAAATATCCTCAAACGAAGTGACAGAGAGGCTTTTGCCCACAGCCTCATACTCCGCGTCGGTGATGCGTCCGACGTCGATTGTTCCGGCCGCAATGCGGTCAGCCCGGGTGTCGGTCGCCTTGCTGTCGGCGAGGGTGAAGATAACCGCGCCGATTTTTGCGGCGTACGCCCCTTTGTAGGCGGTGCTGATGCTCAACCGGACGAGGGATTCCTGCCAGGAATAGAGGCGGAAGGAGCCGTTGGTCAGCACCTTGTCCGCGACGAGGCCGTACTGCCCGCCCGCGCTGTCGAAAAACTGCCGGTTGCAGGGCATCGCCACGGCGGAGGCCAGAACCTCAAAAAACTCCGGGTCGGCGAAAGCCAGCTGGATTTGCAAAGTTTGGTTGTCGAGCGCCGTAACGCCGATCTGGCTGGGGAGGACGCTCCCCGACAGGGCGGCGGAAAAATTCTGAATGCAGCGGAGCTCGTCGGCAAAGGGCGCCCGGGTCACCGGGTCGGCCGCCCGCTGGAGGCCGTATACAAAATCGGCTGCGGTAAGCGGCGTCTCATTCCGCCACTGCACCCCCTCCCGCAGGTGGAAGGTGTATAGCAGCCCGTCGTCTGAAACGTCATAGCTTGCGGCGGCGGCCGGGACAGCCTTTCCGTCGTTGTCGAGGCGGAAAAGCCCCTCGTACAGATTGCGGACAGCCAGCAGCTCGGCGTAGGAGGAGGCGAGCTGCGGGTCGAAGGTGGTCGGCAGCGCGTCCAGCTCGAACCGGACGACGGCGTCGGCCTTGCCGTCGGAGCATCCGGAGAGGGAGAAAAGCAGCGCCGCCGCCAGCAATGCGGCTATCCATTTTTGAAGCGGTCGAAATCGGTTAGACATGTGTAAAGCAACTCCCAAAATCTTTATGCAGAAGGCGTACCGCCGATCGCCGGAGGCGGGCTTGTCGACCCGGGTTTCCGGGGCGTTTTCTTAAATGGGCGTCGGTTCGCCTGCGCCTTATAAATCACCCGAAAAAACAGCGCCGGCCGGTGCGGGCTTTTGCCCGCTATCCCTTCTGCCTCCCGGTCATCGGCGGTAAAATCAGTCGTTAAAGGGGGCGAGGATAACCTCTCCCTTTTGCAGGGAGGCGGGAACGTCGATGATCCGCTGGTTGCGGCTGCCGCGGAATTTGAGCAGCAGGGTTTTCTGCGCCAGGATGAATTTTCCGTCCACCAGATAATCAATGTTGTCGAGCAGCTCGCGCCAGCCGTTTTCCGCATTTGCGCCGGCGATCAACTCCTCAAAGGTATATCCCGAGTAGCTGATAACATCCTTTTTTATCCCGTGCACGAGACGCGCCAGCCTCGCAAAAGGCTTGGCCTGACAAAACGGCTCCCCGCCGGAGAAGGTGATCCCCTTGAGCAGGATGTTTTCGGCAACCTCCTTCGCGATGGCGTCAAGATCGGCCTCCCGCCCGCCGGAAAAAGGGTGGGTCTGCGGATTGTGGCAGCCCTCGCAGTGATGGGGGCAGCCCTGTGCAAAGACGGTGTAGCGATAGCCGGGGCCGTCGACAATGGATTCCTTGATAACGCCGGCTATATACAGTTTGTCCGAATTATACAAAGTATTTCATCAGCTTTCAAAAAGACAGGCGGAGTCCGTGCGCCTTCCGGCAAACTCCGCCCGCCAGATATTTTTCCTTTGGTTTATTTCTTTCCCTCGTCCGGCGCTTCGGCTGCCCCTTCGGAAGGCTCGCCCTCTTTTACAAGGACGTTGTGCTTGACCCGGTCGCGCACCTCCGCCTTTTTGGCAGAGTTGAAGCGGTCGAGCGTCCCGACAAGATAGCCGGTAATCCGCCGGATCCGTTCAATCGGATGATCCTCGCACTCGGTTCGGCCGCACTTGGGGCAAACGTCGTTGATGATGCCGGTGTAGCCGCAGCAGGGATCCCGGTCGACCGGATGGTTGACCGAGCCGTAGCCCACGCCGGCCTCCTTCATGGCGCGGATGACCGCCTCAAACGCGTCGAGGTTGGTGGTCGGATCGCCGTCCATCTCGATATAGGTGATGTGTCCGCCGTTGGTCAGCTCGTGATAGGGCGCCTCCAGCCGGATTTTCTCCAGCGCCGAGATGGGGTAGTAAACCGGAATGTGGAAGGAGTTGGTATAATACTCCCGGTCGGTGATGCCGGGCAGCTCGCCGTACAGCCCGCGGTCGATGCGGACAAACCGGCCGGACAGCCCTTCCGCCGGGGTGGCGATCAGGGAGAAGTTGAGGCCGTATTTCTGCGACGCTTCATCCATTCTGCGGCGCATATAACCGATAATCTCCAGCCCCAGATTCTGCGATTCCTTCGACTCGCCGTGATGCTTGCCGGTCAGGGCGACCAGCGTCTCCGCCAGGCCGATAAAGCCGAGGGTCAGGGTGCCGTGCTTCAAAACCTCCCGCACCTCGTCGTCCGGGCCGAGCTTGTCCGAGTCGATCCAGACGCCCTGTCCCATCAGGAAGGGATAGTTGCGCACCTTCTTGCGCGCCTGAATTTCAAACCGTTCGAGCAGCTGGTTGATGACCAGGTCGATTTTGCGGTCGAGATCTTCAAAAAACAGATTGATGTCCCCGTGGGAGCGAATGCCGATGCGCGGCAGATTGATCGAGGTAAAGGAGAGGTTGCCGCGTCCGTTGACAATCTCCCGCGAGGGGTCGTAGATATTGGCCATGACGCGGGTGCGGCAGCCCATGTAGGCCGCCTCGGTCTCCGGCCGGCCGGGCTTATAGTACTGCAGATTGTAGGGGGCGTCCAAAAAGCTGAAGTTGGGGAAGAGACGCTTGGCGCTGACCCGGCAGGCCAGCTTGAAGAGGTCGTAGTTCGGATCCCCTTCATTATAATTGACCCCCTCCTTCACCTTGAAGATGTGGATCGGGAAGATGGGCGTTTCCCCGTTGCCGAGGCCGGCCTCGGTCGCCAGCAGCACATTCTTCATGACCATCCGCCCCTCCGGGCTGGTGTCGGTGCCGTAGTTGATCGAGCTGAAGGGCACCTGCGCGCCGGCGCGGGACTGCATGGTGTTGATGTTGTGGATAAAGGCCTCCATCGCCTGATAGGTGGCGCGGTCGGTCTCCTTCTCGGCGTACTTCAGGGCATAGGCCTGACACTTCTCCACCAGATCCCGGCGGTACTCCTTGGTCAGAAGCTCGGCCTCGGCCTCATGATAGCCGTTGTCGTTGGCGAGCTCGGGAGAGAGGTCGAGATTCTGCTCAATTTCGGCCATGACGTCGGAGGTAATCTGGTCGGCATTCTCAATTTCGCCCAGCAGCTCGAGCGCCTTGCTCAGATTGCGGCGATAGTTTTTCTTATAGGTTTTCTTAACCCCTTTGGCCAGCGCGTACTCAAAATTCGGGATGCTCTGACCGCCGTGCTGGTCGTTCTGGTTCGACTGGATGGCGATGGCCGCAAGCGCCGAGTAGCTGGCGATGTCGTTGGGCTCCCGCAGGTGGCCGTGGCCGGTCGAAAATCCGCCGGTGAACAGCTTGTCCAGGTCAATCTGGCAGCAGGTGGTGGTCAGGGTCAGAAAATCAAGGTCGTGAATGTGGATGTCCCCCTCCCGGTGGGCGCGGGCATGCTCGGGGTTGAGGACGTACATTTCATAAAACTGCTTGGCACCCTCCGACCCGTACTTGAGCATGGTGCCCATGGCGGTGTCGCCGTCAATGTTGGCGTTCTCCCGCTTGATCTCATTATCCCGGGCGGAAAGGAAGGTCAGCTCTTCATAGGTTTTCATCAGGCGGGTGTTCATCTCACGCCGGCGGGTGCGCTCGGAGCGGTAGAGAATGAATTCCTTTGCTGTGCGGGCGTGTCCGCTTTCGATCAGCACCTTCTCAACGGCGTCCTGAATCTCCTCCACGGTGGGGTTGTCGTCCCCGACCGCCTCCAGATAGCCGATGACCCGCTCGGTCAGCTCGGCCGCGGTCTGCGCGTTGCGGCCGCCGCTGGCCTGCGCCGCTTTATAGATGGCGTTGGTGATTTTGGCCTTGTCAAATGGCACGACCCGGCCGTCACGCTTGATAATCGTTGTAATCATGGATGGCTGCTTCCTTTCAAAAACCACACAATATATGGTAGAATTTTTTGAGCTTGAATTATTATAATACATACATATTGTTAAATCAATAGCAGACGACAATTTTCCTGTAAAATAAATCTGCCAAAATTTAGTAAATTCGTACAGATTTGTCAGTCTGCGCTGTAAAGAAAAATACTTGACAGACGCGGCGGGCTCGTGTATACTGTATAGCAGTTTCCTTTACAGAGAAAGAGGAGGGGCGACGGCGTGCCGAAGAATTTGCAAATGGCGGTTCTGCTGGATTATTACGGCGGGGTTTTGACCGACCGGCAGCGCGCCCTGATGGATTTGTATTACAATCAGGACCTTTCTTTGACCGAGATTGCGGAGAATACCGGGATCACCCGGCAGGGGGCGCGGGACGGCATCAAGCGGGCGGAAAATCAGCTTGCCGAGATGGAGGCAAAGCTCGCCCTCGCGGCGCATGCTGCCGAGCTGGCCGCCTCGGCCGACAGGATTCTCGCTTTGTGCGAGCGGCTGGCCGCCTCGCCGGAGGAGGAGACACGGCGCACGGCGGCAAAAATCTCCCGCCTCGCCAAAAAAATGACGCTGTAGATTCCGGCCGGTGCATCGGCCATATATAATGTAACACGATTTTGATTGAAGTGAGGTGACGTCGAATGGCGTTTGAAGGACTTTCGGATAAGCTGGCCGCCGCTTTCAAGCGGATGAAAAGCAAGGGGAAACTGCGGGAAAGCGATGTGAAGGAGGCCATGCGGGAGGTGCGTCTCGCCCTTTTGGAGGCGGACGTCAACTACAAGGTTGCCAAGGACTTTACCAACCGGGTTACCGAAAAATGCATCGGTGAAAATGTGATGGAAAGCCTGACCGCCTCGCAGATGGTTATAAAGATTGTGCGCGACGAGCTGACCGCCCTGATGGGTGGGGAGCAGGTTCGGCTGAACACCGCGCCGAAGATTCCGACCGTGATTATGATGTGCGGTCTTCAGGGCTCGGGTAAAACGACCCACAGCGCCAAGCTGGCCCGCATGCTGAAGGGGAAGGGGCACCGGCCTCTCCTGGTCGCGTGCGACATCTATCGCCCGGCCGCCATTGATCAGCTGAAGGTGGTCGGCGGACAGGTCGGCGTCCCGGTGTTCGAGCGAGGTACCCAGAAGCCGGAGCTTACCGCGGTTGAGGCGGTGCGTCAGGCGCGGGATTACGGCAACGATTATGTCATCCTGGATACGGCCGGCCGCCTCCATATCGACACCGATCTGATGGAGGAGCTGAAACGCATTCAGGCGGCCGTCTCCCCGAACGAGATTCTGCTGGTTGTTGATTCGATGACCGGACAGGACGCGGTCAACGTGGCCAAGGCCTTCAACGATTTGCTGGAGATTGACGGCGTCATCCTCACAAAGCTGGACGGCGATACCCGCGGCGGCGCGGCGCTCTCGGTCCGGGCAGTGACCGGCAAGCCGATCAAGTTTGTCGGCACGGGGGAGAAGATGGAGGATCTGGATGAGTTTCATCCCGACCGTATGGCCTCCCGCATACTCGGGATGGGGGATATGCTCTCCCTGATTGAGCGGGCGGAGATGCAGCTGGACGAAAAGCAGGCGGAGGAAACTGCCCGCCGCCTGAAGGAAAACAAATTTGATATGAACGACCTGCTCGACCAGTTCACGCAGATCAAGAAAATGGGCCCGCTGAAGCAGGTTCTGGGCATGATTCCGGGCATGGAAAAGCAGCTGCGCGACGTCGACATCGACGACCGGCAGATGCTGCGAGTGGAGGCGATTATCCACTCCATGACCGAGAAGGAGCGGGAAAAGCCGGACATCATCAACCCCTCGCGCAAGCGGCGGATTGCCGCCGGCTCCGGCACTTCGGTGGAGGAGGTCAACCGCCTCCTCAAGCAATACGAGCAGATGAAGAAGATGTTCAAGCAACTGGGGGGCAAGGTCGGCAAGAAAGGCCGCCGGATGAAGCCCGGCCGCTTCCCGGGCGGATTTTCCGGGATGTAAGCTTAGCTTCAAAGGTTCACAAAGCCATGAAGATAAAGATTCTGACAAGGAGGTGCAAGAGATGGTTAAAATCAGACTTCGCCGCATGGGCGCGAAGAAGAATCCGTATTACCGCATCGTTGTTGCGGATTCCCGTTCTCCGCGCGACGGCCGCTGCATTGAGGAGATCGGCACTTACGATCCGACCAAGGATCCGGCCGCTGTAACGGTCGACGCCGAAAAGGCCAAGGCTTGGATCGCCAACGGCGCGCAGCCGACCGATACGGTTCGGGCGCTGCTCAAGAAGAACGGCGTGCTTTAATTTTCCCGGCTTCTGGAAGGGGAAGGCGTCAGCCTCCGCGCGGCCGCGCTGCGGGAGGATGGCGCCGGATGACCCTTTTTCGGACAAAAGGGGAAGGCGTTTTCAAGAAAAAGAGATCCTGTGAAAGCACGGGAGGGGCGGGGCTTGTCTCTTTGCCGCCGGTGAAGCCGCCGGGGAGGGGCTGCATATGCCTTCTACTGTACTGTGTTTTCGCTTTTGCGGCTCGGCCGTTTCGGCCGGCTTTATAGTTTGAAAAGGAAAGGACGCCTTTTTTGAAAAAGGCTTTGGGTAAAACGAAATGAAAGAATTACTGATTGCAATCGCGCAGGGATTGGTTGAGGATCCGACGCAGGTCAC
>UQRS01000008.1 GCA_900543525.1 uncultured Oscillospiraceae bacterium | reverse complement strand
GCGACGGTGTGCAGTACACAATCTGCAGCGCTGCCAACACGGCCTCTACTCCCGCTCTCGGCGAGTAAGATCTGCGGCAGAGCACGACCTTATGGCAAAATAAAAACAAACGCCTGTACAGATTTTGCGTCTGTACAGGCGTTTTTTTGTCTGCGTGGGAAAGGCGGGAACCTGCCGGGGGAGTGTCACGGAATATGCCGGCGGAGAAAACGGTGAGGCAAAATGCGGAAACTCTTGTGGAAATTCTTAAATGTAAATACATTTGTACGCTAAAAACCTGCCAAAACAAGCCTAATACAGTTTTTGAATTGAAAAAACAGCAATTTAAATCTCAAAAAGCTTGAAATATGTATTTACATTTCCGGATCACCGTGCTATAATGCCATACAGAAAGCGATAGATATGCGAAGAAGGGAGGCGCAGCATGTGGACGGATTTTTATCATTGGACGTGGGCGGCACCAAAATCAAAGCCGCCGTTGTGCTGACGGACGGCCGCCTCTTGTCCCCGGCGAGGGAGTACAGCGCCGGTGCCGGCGACGCGAGGCCGGTTCTGGTGGAGCGCTTTTTTGCCATCGTGCAGGAGCAGCTGGACGCTGCCGGTGCAAAGGGCGTGTCGGTTCTGGCCGGATGCGTCGGCTTTCCCGGCCCGTTTGATTATGAGCAGGGCGTTTGCCTGCTTCAGGGGATCGGAAAATATGACGCGCTCTACGGCCTGAATCTCCGGCGCTTGCTGGAGGGGAAGTTTGGCTTTCCGTTTTATTTCTTCAACGATGCGGCGCTGTTCCTTGTAGGGGCCTGTAATCTGGCGGAAGCCAAGCGGTATCAGAAGGTTTGCGGCGTCTGCCTCGGGACGGGGATCGGCTCGGCCTTTTATGACCGGCCGTGGCTGGTGAAGGAGGGGGCGGATATACCGAAGGACGGCTATATCTATTCTCTTCCTTTCAAGAACGGTATTTTGGATGAATACCTGTCGGCGACCGGCCTGCGGCGGGAGATTGCACGGGCCGGGCTGGACATCACCGACGTGCATGAGCTGGCCGACCTCGCCAGAGACGGGAAGGAGCAGGCCATCCAGATTTTTCAGGAATTCGGGAAGGATCTGGCAAGTGTTTTGCCGGACATTGCGCAGAAATTCGGCGCCAGGTGTCTGGTCCTGGGCGGAAAAATTGCCGGGGCGGCCGACCTGTTTGCCGCTTCCCTGCGGCATACGCTCGAAAAGCGCCGGATCCGGCTGCTGGTTTTGCCCGACTCCAGCAACTATGCCTTGCGCGCGGCCGCCTTTTTGCTGGCGGAAAGCCGCGGGCAAAGATATGACTATATTTAAGCCCGGTAAAAGAGGGGCTGTGCCGGCCGGGCAAGCATCATTTTCATAAACAGGAGGAAAAGCCATGTCGCTGTATTCACATATCGCGGAGGAAATCTCTGCCATGATTCGGGAAGGCGCCTACAAGCCGGGAGATCTTCTCCCGACCGAGATGGAGCTCAGCAAAACCTACAACGTCAGCCGGCCGACGGTGCGCGCCGCGATGCAGCAGCTTGCGGTCGACGGCTACATCCGCCGGGTAAAGGGCTCCGGCACCTTCGTGGCGAAGCCCAAGCTGGAGCAGAGCTCAGTGCGTTTTATCGAAAGCTATAATCAGGAGATGAAGTCCAAAGGCCTCATCCCGAAAACCGAGGTGCTCGAGCTTCGGCGCGTGGCCGCACCGCCCGTTCCGGCCGAAAAGCTGGGGATTGCCGTTGGCGCGCCGGTCATCAAGCTCAAACGGCTGCGCTTTGCGAGGCCGGATTTCGACGACCTTCCGGTACTGCTGACCACCGCATATATCCCGATGGAGACGGCGCCCCATCTGCTTGAGCTGGATTTGGAAAATGTTTCGCTCTATGATACATTGGAGGAAATCGGCATTCAAATTCACCGCGTCCGGCGGGAGATTGAGATCAAGCTGCTTCATGGAAAAACTGCCCGCCTGCTGGCGGCGGAGGAAAATTTTCCCGCACATTTTGTCACCTCAACAGGATTTGACGGCGACGGCCGGATCATTGAGTATGCCGAAAGCTTTTACCCGGCCGACCGCAACAAGTTTATCATTACCCTCAATCGGTAGTCGGGAAAAGGTGGAAAAGCTGCTTTTTTGCCATTTTCCGCTCCTCAGGCTTGCCAAAGATAATATCCTTTCTGCCGCTTTTGCAGGAGGATTCTGATTGTTTTAGAAGGGATGAAACCGCTTATGAAACCAACGCCTCGTTTTGTCATCAAGCTGCGAAAGGTCCGGAGGGTGCTTTGCTGCGTTTTGTGCAGCGCACTGCTCTTCGGGCTGGCCGCGCCGGCTGTCGCATTTGCCGCGGCCGGTTCGGTTGTCACGATCACGAAGATTGCCCTTCGCCCCTTCGTTCGCAAGGACGGCCGGCAGGAGGCCACTCTGTCCTATCGCAACAGCGGGAAGTCCTTCTCCGCCTGGGCGAAGGTCACGGTCGCCGGGCAGGAGAGCTATATCGTATCGCTCGGCAGCCTTTCTGCCGGGAGCGGCAGCGTCATGCTGCCGGTCACCGATACCAACGCCCTGCTGAAGCCGGGAGAGACCACGACGCTTCGAGTCGAGCTGTACGCCGACGCCGCCTGCACCGGCGAACCGGTCGCCGCATTTACCGACGAGGCGTGGGCGCGCACCCGCCACTGGCAGTTCTACCTCTCGCAGGAGATGCACACCGACCTTGGTTACACCGCCTATCCGGAGGATTTGAAAAAAGCCTTTTCAGGCTATCTGGATACGGTGCAGACCTATATGCAGAATTCCGACGAGCGGGCGACCGACCTCGAGAAATATCATTATGCCATTGAGTCGGGCTTTGCGATGGGCGACGCCTATATGCAAAACCGCAGTGCAGATCAGATCGGCGGCCTTGTCGATTGGATCAAGGCCGGCCGTATGACCATCGGCGCCGGCGCCTTCAATTTCACGATGGAGAATTTCAGCGCGGAGGAGACGGCTCGCGCCGCCTATTACACCAACCGGCATCTGGTTGACATGTTGGGGATCGAGCCTTCGACCACCCAGCGGATGTTCGACAACCCCTCCTTCAGCAAGTCGTATGTCGACATCGCGGCCGAGGCCGGCATCAAGTACGGCATCCATTCGATGAACCCCGACCGCTCGCCCTATTGCCAGAAGAAGCAGTACGACCTCTTTTATATGGAGGGGATGAACCCCGAGAACCGCCTGCTGATTTTCAACGGCAAGCATTACGGAGATAACTACGGCTTTGGCGGTGATCACGGCAGCTCGGAGGGAGGGGCGGAGCTTGCGACCAGCCGGCTGCTCGGCCTGATCTCCGATCTGGAGGCCAGAACCGGTCGGAACGCCTATATTTACGACAAATTCCCGCTGGCTCTGGTGCCGGTCGGAGACAATCGTGCCCCCATGGAGGAACAGGTCATCGTTGCCAACGCGGTCAACAAAAACTGGGATGACGCGGGCTATGCCTGGCCCCGGATTACGACCGCCTTCCCCGAGCAGTTTTTTGAGGAGGTCGAGGCCGAGTACGGCGACCTGATTCCGGTTGAGACCGGCACGGAGGAGAACTGGTGGAACGACGGCTGGGCGACCACGGCGTATGAGTCGGGGGTTAACAAGGTCGCCGGAAACCGCATCCCCGTGGCCGAGACGCTCTCCTCCTTTGCCGCCCTCTTTACCGGGAAGGCCTATCCGTATGAGGATATAAAGGAAGCGGTTGACCGCAACCTGATTTATGATGAACACACCTGGGGCTTTGCCGGCTATGACGGCGGGGAGCAGTATCATAAGCAGTTTGAATGGAAAAGGAGCAATGCCTTTGGCGCTGCGTCTCTGGCAGATAAGCTGCTTGACGACGCGATGCGGAGCATGGCCTCGACCGTTTCGACCAGCGGGCCGGCTGTTTATGTTTACAATCCGCTGAACTGGGTGCGGGATGATGTGGTGACGGTCGATGACCTCTCCGACTTCCCTGTAAGTTTTGAGCTGCTGGATGGGGAGACCTCCATTCCCTATACGGTTGAGGACGGCGTGCTCACCTTTATCGCGCCCGATGTCCCGGCGCTCGGGTACAAGACCTTTACGGTGCGGGAAACGGCCGCGAAGCCGACCTTCAAGGGTGAAACGACCGTTAAGGGCAATATGATCCAGAACGAGTATTATACCGTAACCTTTGCGACCGACGGAACCATCGCCAGCATCCTCGACCGCAAAAACGGCAACCGTGAGCTGGTGGACACCTCCGCGCAGGAGAAGTTCAATCAGTACCGCTACTATGACGATTACGGCATTCCCTTCTCTAACGAAGGGGCCGATTTCGGCGCGGATAAGTGGGACCTCTATACGCCGGAGGAGGAAGCCGCGACCCTGAAGGTTGAGAACAGCGCCGTCGGCGCTACTGCCCGGCTGGATACCAGCACCTTCCGCGCCGGCAGCATTGTGCAGACCGTCACGCTGTATAGCGGCCTGCCGCGGATCGACATCCGGAATGAGATTGTCAAGGCCGAGCTGCCCAGCCTGCAATCCAAGGAGGAGGCTTTCTACACCTTCCCCTTTGTCGCGTCGGATGGGTATGAGATCCGCTACGACCTGCCCCTCGGCAACGTCGCGGAGGGCGAGCAGGTCTATGGCACCTCGACCGACTGGTACACGGTTTCCAAATGGATTGGCGTGCGGGATAAGGCGAACGGCTATAACATGGTTCTGGCTACGCCGGATACCGGCCTCGCTCAGTTCGGCGAACGCCGCACCGGAAACTGGTCGTTCGATTACAAATCGGAGAACCCCTATATCTACAGCTATGTGATGAACAATATGTGGCAGACCAACTTCCAGGGGGATCAGCCGGGTTATGTTTCCTTCCGGTATGCCATATCCACCAACACCGACGCCGGGCAGGGAGAGAGCGCCCGCTTCGGGTATGAGATCAGCGCGCCGCTGCAGGCGACCGTGATTCCGGCCGCGCAGTCTCCGGCGAAGGCAAAGCCGCTTTCGGGCAGCTTGCTTGCGGTTTCGGCCGACAATGTGCAGCTGACCACCATGAAAGCGGCTGAGGCCAATGCGGACGGCATGATTCTCCGCTTTTATGAAGTGACCGGTCAGGAGACCGGCACAGTCACGGTCACGCTGCCCTTTGCGGCCGCCTCGGTTTATGAGACCGACGTGATTGAAAATGATAAAACGCAGGTCGGCTCGGGCACGTCCTTCACCTTCTCCATCCCGGCCTATGGGATGAAGACCTTCCGCGTCCGGTTCGGCGCCGCGCCCGGCAAAGTGACCGGCCTTACCGCTGTGATGCCGGGCAGCACGGCCGTCAACCTGTCCGAAACAGCGACGGCGACCGCCTCCTCCCACTATGCCGCCGATTACGCCCCGGACAACGCCAAAAACATTGCCAACGGGCGGGATTGGGCCTCTAAGGGGGAGAAGAACGCCTGGTATCAGCTTACCTGGAGTGCGCCGGTGACCATCGGCTCTCTTAAAATTGCCGACCGGCCGAACAGCAACGACAACATTGCCAGTATAACCCTCCGCTTCTCGGACGGGAGCAGCCGGAAGGTCACCGACATCCGCACCGACGGCACCGCTAAGGAGGTCATTCTGGATCAGCCGGTTACCACGACCTATGTCAAGGCGGAGATTGCCGGAACCGACAGCTGCATGAATGTCGGCCTTCTGGCGCTCGAAACCTACGGGCCGGAGGCAACCGCCTTCCGTGCGTCGGGAACGCAGCTTACCTGGAATGCTGCCGACGGAGCGATCTTTTATGAGGTGTTCCGCAGCACCGACGCGAGCTTTACCCCCGGCAGCGGCAATTATCTGGCCGGCGTGGACGGCACGACCTATTTCGACACGCAGGTCGCGGGAGAGATGGAACACACCTATTACTACAAAGTGCGGGCGGTAGCCGCCGGCGCGAAGGGAGAAGCTTCGGCCGCCGCGTCTCCGGTTGCGGGCAGCCCGGTGGACGATACCGCGCCCGACGCCCCGATCCTGCATGCGCAGACCCGTTCGGGCGAGCGGATCGACCTTTACTGGACGCCGGTTGGCGACAATGTCTCCCTTGATCATTATGAGATTTGGAGAAACGGCGTCCTGCTCGGAGAGACGGGGGACAATTACCTTATTTCCTACCGGGATGAGGCGGTCGAGCCTGCGACCGCTTACACCTATGTGGTCAAGGCGGTGGACAGCTGCGGCAATATTTCCGAGAGCGCGGCCGTTTCGGCCGAGACGCTGGACACAAAGACCGCCTCTCTGGCCGGAATCCGCGTCTCCCTCGGGACATTTTCACCCCGGTTTAACGCCGGCGTGTATGCGTATACGCTGAATCTGGGCAGTGCGATCGGTCGGACAGCAGGAGTTGAAGTGACCGCTGTGGCCGCCTCGGACAAGGCGAAAATTACAATAAACGGTCAGCCGGCAGAGAGCGGCGTTCCCTCCGCTCCGATTAAAATCGGCGCAGCCGGCGACCGGATTGTCATTCAGGTGACGGAAGGAGATACCTCCCACACCTATACGCTGACGGCAGGCGCGGGCGATCCGCTGATTCTGGCCGCCGGCGCCACGACCGGCAACGAGTACGACCCGGTCGCCGGCGGACAGACGCCGACCCGCCTCATCGACGGAAGCGGCATGTCGGGGCAGGCCTCCCTCTCCGACACACACGACAACCATAACAGCGCCTTTACCATGTGGCACACCGGCGCAAATCCGGGGGAGACCGCCTGGGTGCAGGTTGACCTCGGGGACATCTATCCGCTGGATGAGATGTATATCTGGAACCTGAATCAGCAGAACCATGCCGGAAGAGGCCTTAAAAACGTGCGGATTGAATACTCCCTGAACGGCAGCAGCTGGACAGCGCTCACGGTGCCGGAGGGCATGAAGTTCCAGGAGGGCGGGGACGCCGCCTATCCCTTCCAGCTTGCCAAGGCCAGCGGTCAGAACGGCTGCGCGGCCACCAACCTGAACGACGGCAAAAACACGCCGGTGCGCTTTGACGGAGCGGAGGCCCGCTATGTCCGCATCACCGCCCAGCCGGAGGTTGGGAACGGCTCCTGGGGCGAGGAGTATTTCGGCCTCTCCGAGCTGCGCTTTACCCGTAAGATGGTGGTCAGCACCATCCATCCGGTCGCCTCGGTTCGCCTGTCGGCGGAGGACGGCGCGCCGGCCGCGATTACTGCGGTTGGCGGCAGCCTCCGGCTGAAGGCCGAGGTCCTGCCGGAGGAGGCAACCTACAAGGATCTGACCTATACCGTGGCCGACGAAAACGGAAACCCGACCGATAAGGCGGTCGTGTCGGCCGACGGCGTGGTCTCGGCTCTGGCAAACGGCCGGGTCAAGGTGACCGGCACGGCGACCGACGGCTCCGGCGTCTTTGGGGAGATTGTCATTGATATCTCCGGGCAGCCGACGGTGCTTTCCGGGGTTCAGGCGAAGGCCGGCGACGAATATGACGGCCATCGCGGCGCCGCCAACGTTGTAAACGGCGCCGGAATGAGCGGGGCGAGCTCGGTTTTCGACACCCACGACAATGCGCAGCATGGGGATACCATGTGGCATACAAATGCAAATCCCGGGCAGAAGGCCTGAATTGAATTCGATCTCGGCAGCGCACAGCCCGTGGCAGAGATGTGGGTCTGGAACATGAACCAGAATGGCAATACCGACCGCGGTTTGAAGCAGGTTAAGATCGAGTATCGCGGCAGCGAGGCCGATGATTGGACCGAGCTGCGGGGTGCGGGGGCAGATGCCTCCGGCGACTATCCCTACACTCTGGCCAAGGCGGACGGCAGCGCCGCTCTGTCCGCCACCAATCTGGAGGGAGGGCAGCCGATCTCCCTCGGCGTGACGGCACGCTATATCCGCATTACTGCCAGCCCGGTGGCCGGCGAAGGCTCTTGGGGGAGCGAGTATTACGGCCTTTCGGAGGTGCGCTTTACCTCCGCTGCCACCCCCGATAAGGAGACGCAGGCCGTGATCGACAAAATCGACGCCCTGCCGGAAGCCGACAAGCTTACCTCTGCGGATGCGGAGGCTGTACGGGCGGCCAGGGCGGCCTATGACGCGCTGACGGCTGCCCAGCAGCAGGCGGTGACCAATTACGATAAGCTGCTGGCGGCGGAGAAGGCGCTCTGGCCGGAGAGAAAGCGGGGCGACATCGACGGCGACGGTAAGGTCACCGTCTCCGACGTGGTCGAGCTGCGAAAGCAGATTGTCTCCGGCACGGCCGATCGTTCGATCTGCGACCTTGACGGCGACGGCAAGGTAACCGTCTCCGACGTCGTGGAGCTGCGCAAAATCATCGTGCAGGGCGCCTGACCGGCCTGACCCTGCCTTCTGAAAAACAATCAGCCCTCGGCTTTTTAGAGCCGGGGGCTGATTGTTGTTCTGCGCGGTTGATACCATCGGTTAACAAGGGAATACAAGGCTTTGACGGACAGAAATGCGTCCATACTGTGTCAAGATACTTGGAAATACGGCAAGTATTCTCTGCGTACCTTTTCCTTGTCTGAACATATTTCTACTTCGCAAAAACCGCCTTGCACCTGCCGCTGATGCATTTTCAAGTGATATTTGGTTTTTAAAGCCGCAGGCGGGCTGGCGCCCGCCAAGGTGAAAAGGACAAAAATCGCCGAAAAGTCACAGCGGCAGGCGTGTTTGCCCTTGTCAGCCGATGGTGGGAAGGACAGTTTAAAATGCCTTCTTGTAAATCTCCAAAATCTCCGCCGGGGAGGTCTCACGCGGGTTGCCGCCGGTGCAAACGTCGTTATAGGCCGCCTCGGACAATGCGGGCAGATCCTCTTCCTTCACGCCGATCTCATGCAGCTTTTGCGGAATGCCGATCGAAACCGACAGATCGCGAATCGCGCCGATGGCGGCTGCGACCGCCTCCTCCTCGCTCATGGAGCAGGTTTTCTCAACGCCCATGGCCTTGGCAATGGCGCGGAATTTCGGCTTGGCCGGTGACTCGGCATTATACTCCAGCACATAGGGGAGAAGCAGCGCGTTGGCCACGCCGTGCGGCGTGTCGTAGAAGGCGCCGAGCGGGTGCGCCATCGAGTGCACAATGCCCAGGCCGACATTGGAGAAGCCCATGCCGGCAACATACTGAGCGAGCGCCATCGTCTCCCGTGCGGCGGGATCGCCCTGCACGCTGTCATACAGGCTGCCGGAGATCAGCTCGATCGCCCGCAGCTCGACCATGTCGGACAGCTCCCAGGCGCCCTTGGTGATGTACCCCTCGATCGCGTGGGTCAGCGCGTCCATTCCGGTGGAGGCGCAAAGCCCCTTCGGCATGCCCATCATGAGGTCGCTGTCCACAATTGCACAAATCGGAATGTCGTGCGGGTCGACGCAGACCATCTTCTTTTTGTTTTCCTCATCCGTGATGACATAGTTGATGGTGACCTCGGCCGCCGTACCGGAGGTTGTCGGCAGCGCAATGACCGGCACGCTCTTGTTTTTGGTGTCGGCTACGCCCTCCAGCGAGCGGACGTCGAAAAATTCCGGGTTGGCGGCAATGATGCCGATACCCTTGGCCGTGTCCATGACCGAGCCGCCGCCGACCGCGACAATGGCGTCGGCCCCGCTTTCTTTAAAACGGCCGACGCCGTTCTGCACGTTCTGAATGGTCGGGTTGGCCTTGACGTCGGAATAAACTTCAAAAGGAATCTCGCCGGCTTTCAGGCAGTCCAGCACCTTGGTCGCCACGCCGCAGTCCAGCAGCACCTGGTCGGTGACAAACAGAACCTTGGAAAGGCCTCTGGCCTTCAGCTCGGGGACGAGGTTTTCGCGCGCCATCGCACCGAAATAGGATGTCTCGTTTAAAATAAACCGATTTGCCATAACAATTCCTCCATCTTTTTGATTTCGGCCGGAGTCCTCTCCGGTCATCCTCTGCATTATAGCATGTCCGGAGGCCGCATACTTGAACTTTTTTTAAATATTTCTATGAAATTTTGTGAGGAAGCGCCGCCCCTCCTCTTAATTGAAAAAAAGAGGCCCGACACCTCCCGCTGTCAAAAGGGGGGAGGAAGCGTCGCGGCCTCTTTTTTATTTGCGCAGTATGTTTTTATGGGTTATCCCTGATAATCCGGGTCATCCTGGTGATGGGAGTGCAGGGGGGTGATGTCGTGACCGTGGAAATGCCGGTCGGTGTAGTTCTTCGTGATTTTGATCACCACGGGAGAGAGCAGCAGGATACCGATCAGGTTGGGCAGCGCCATCAGACCGTTGAAGGTGTCCGACAGATCCCAGACCAGCTGCACGCTCGATACGGCGCCGACGATAATGACCAACGTGAAAATGATCTTGTAAATCCGAACGGCCAGCGGACTGTCTTTAAACAGGTACTGCACCGCCCGGGTGCCGTAGATCGACCAGCCGAGGATGGTCGAAAAGGCGAACAGCAAAATGCCGAAGGTGATAATGTAGCCGCCGACCGGGCCCAAAACGCTTTGGAAAGCGTAGGTGGTAATGTTGACGCCCTCCAGCCCCTGTCGGTGCGCGCCGGTGGTCAGAATGGCAAGCGCCGTCACCGTGCAGACGGCGATGGTGTCGAAGAACACTTCAAAAATGCCCCAGATTCCCTGAACGACCGGCTCCTTCACGTCCGAGTTGGAGTGCACCATGACCGACGAGCCGAGACCTGCCTCATTCGAAAAGACGCCGCGGGCGACACCGTACCGGATGGCCTGTGCGATGACGTAGCCCATGACGCCCGCGCCGGCACTCTTAAAACTGAAGGCCTGAGAGAAAATCTCCCCAAAGGCGGCGGGAATGTGCTTTGCATTGCAAATGATGACGATCAGCGAACCGATGATGTAGAAGGCGGCCATGAAGGGCACCAGCTTCTCGGTTACGGAGGCGATGCGCTTGATCCCGCCGAGGATGACGACGCCGACCACGATGGCGATCAGCACGCCGATGATAAAGCCGGGCACCATGGCGGCGACTTCGGCCGCCTTCTCCGCCGAAAGACCGAGAGAGACGAACATTCCTTCAAACGCGTGACCGCTGGTATGGAAGGTGTTCTGGATGGAGGTGGAGATACCATTGATCTGGGCGATGTTGCCGATACCAAAGGAGGCCACCAGGCAGAAAATCGAGAAAATGACAGAAAGCCATTTCCAGCCGAGACCCTTTTCAATATAAATCATCGGGCCGCCGATATACTCGCCCTTTTGGTTCTTCTTGCGATAGAAGATACCCAGCACGTTTTCGGCGTAGTTGGTCATCATGCCGAAGAAGGCCGAGAACCACATCCAGAACACCGCGCCCGCGCCGCCGGCCGCGATGGCCGTCGCAACGCCGACGATGTTTCCGGTGCCGATTGTGGCAGCCAGCGCGGTGGCCAGCGCCTGAAACTGCGAGATATTGCTCTTATCCTCGGTTTTTACCACCTTCTTGTCCCGGAAGATGGCCAGGATGGTTTTCTTCATCACATACCCGAAATGGGTTACCTGGAAAAAGCCGGTTCGCACCGTAAAGTAGATGCCGGCGAACAAAAGCAGTGCCAGCATCGGCGGCCCCCAGACCACGCCGTTTACCTTGTCGTTTACCGCGGCGATCCATTTAAATATACCGCTCATAAAATTCCTCCCCTTCCTGAAAACGGGGGCGGATGAACATCCGGCCTCCCGCCTTTTGTGCGCTGGAAAGGTCGGCGCCGCCGATGGCGAATCCCCCTTCTCAAGGCACATGCGTTGTCCAATATATATGCAGCCGTTTCCAAAAACAGGACGACCATTCAGACAATACCTTAAAATTCTACACGATCCCCCTCATAAAGTCAATTGGCGGCAGACAATTTTGTTGTGTATGAAGCAATTTTCTTCTCGGCGTCGGCCAGCGTTTTCTCGTTGGTAACCAGCGCCGATCACGCAGCCGTCGCCGATTGTAACGCCCGGGCAGACGACCGCGTTTGCGCCGAACCAGCAGTCGTTCCCGATCGTGACCGGCTTTGCATAGCACAAGAATCGCTCTGCACCGTCGCCGCAGAGAAGGCCGCGCCGCTCCTCCGGCAGCATGGGATGCAGGGGCGTGACGATGGTCACGTTCGGCCCGAAGTTGCAGTGATCTCCGATGATTACCTTTGCGTCGTCTTGCACGGTGAAGTTGAAATTCATGAAGCAATGGCTTCCGATCTGCGTATGGCAGCCATAGTGAAAACGGATCGGCCCGAGCATGTGCGTCTCCTCCCCGACGGCGCACAGCAGCTCGCGGAGGATTTTTTCCCTGGCCTCGTCATCCTCTTCATAGAGGTTGTTAAAATCCTGACTGAGCCGGTGCGCCTTTCGCTTTTTGGCGACCAGCTCCGGCGCTTCCGGCGCGAATAGCCCGCCGCTGAAAATTCGTTCCTCCTCTGTCATGGCGTTTTGCATCTCCTTATGCTTTTTTGGGTATGCGAGAGGCTTACAGCCGGACGGGCGTCAGCGGTGCGCCCGCGACAATCCGGCTGCGCAGAAGCACGACGTCGGCTACCGTAAGCTGATTGTTTTCGTCGAGGTCGCCGACTCGTCGCTCATAGTCGCTCTCGCCGCCGCTGACAATGACCGCGCGCAGGCGCACCACGTCAGTGACCGTGACCTTGCTGTCCGCGTCCAGGTCGCCGAGATAGGCGAGGTTATCCACCGTAATCGTGCAGGCGGCGGTCTGAGAGGGGTCCGCGTCCGATATGGCGGTGATGACCACGGTTCCTTTTCCCACCGCGGTCACCCGGCCGTTGGGGCTGACGGTGGCGACGCTCTCGTCCGAGGAACGCCAACGGATCAGGCTGTTGTTCTTTGTGCCGGCGTTGCCGTTTTTGGCCGAGAGCTTGAGGCTTCCGCCCGGCGCGAGTATCGCCGTTTCGGCCGAGATGGTGACCGCACCGCCGTCCGCATCCTCTCCGCCGCCCGCCGCGGCAAAGACCGTGCGGTAGGTGAATTCGGCCGGCTCTCCATTTTTCAAGAGGCCGCCGACGGTGATTTCGCAGACGTCTCCGATCGCGCAGGCAATCCCCGAATCGTAAAAGCTGATTTCATTGCTGCCCAGTATCCGGAAATCGCTCGTCCCCGGCTGCTCGACCCAGATCTGCCCGGAGCTGAGGTTTTTGACCGTTACGCTGCTGTTTTCGGTCAGGGTATAGTTCTTAAAAAACTGTATCGTCCAGCGGTAATCGGTGTAGTTGGCGTCAACCAGCATGATTCCTTTGGAAGGCCAGGCCACCATCTCGGTCTCATCCTCCTGATTGTGGCCGGAGAACTGGTGTACGCCCTGCCCGTTGCAGGAGCCGAAGCCCACCTCGGTCCAGCCGGGATCCAGCAGGTTATATCTGTGGCCGCAGGCGATGGTATCGCCATAGGCCTCCTGCAGGGCGTTCTGAATGCTGCCGATTACAAAATCTCCGCCGAGGATGCTGTTGTGATAGAGGTTTTCACCCGACCAGCCCATCGTCCCCTGATAGAAGGCGTCCTCCACACCGGCGGGCTGGCTGGGGGTGTGCGGATTGGGGTTGTCGATGTCGTTCGCCGCCATATACATGGTCAGCACTGCCTTGTGCTGCGCCGAGCTGCAGAGGGAGTCCGACAGCTTAAGCTCGGACAGCCCCGCCCCGACCCGTATGGCGTTGAGATAGTCGGCGGTAGCCCCCAGAATTTCCGATTTCATCCGGCCGGCCTCGAGCGGGAGGTTCTCAAACTGATACTCCTCGGTGAAATAGCTGTCCGCGGCGGCTGCGTTGAACCGCTCAACCGACCGCGCGTAAAGCCGTCGGGCGTTCTGCAGCAGAAGCTTCTCCTCCTCGGTCAGCGGAACCGCTGTCTTTTCCTCCAGAAGCATCGGGTCGACGAAATAGACCGACATGCTGTTGTTCGCAAACGGATTTTCGCTGGTTTTCTCTGTAAAAGTAAAGTCGAAGCAGGCATAGGTTGCGCTGTCATGCACGTTGTAGTTGCGCGCGTACCGGGCGTACATCAGCGGGTTGGGCATGTAATACCGCCCGGCGTCGGGGCAGACCCCCATCGAGATCAGCTGGACATAGCTGGATTTTCCGGTGGCGTCGGCGTAATCGTAGAGGCTGCTGCCCGTCTCCTTCAGCTGCTCGTTGGCAAGGAAAAGCTCCGGGTTGAAGGAGACGGCGGTATGCTTCCCCTCGAGGACATAGCCCAGCGCGTTGAACATCAGCGCCCCCTGCTGCTCCAGCCCGGCGAGGTAGGTTTCGGAATCGGCCTTCCAGTTGGCCAGATAGCCGGTCACATCATCGGCCGAGGCGTTATAGTAGCAGCCGGCCCAGATTTTGTCGGTATCGTAGTCGGAAACCAGATACCCGCGCTCGAGGGTGCTGCCCCACCAATACTCCGGCTCGGTGTCGCCGTAGCTGCTCGTGCCGGTCTGATACTCCGGCGTGAAGGAGGCGTAGCAGACGATCTTGCCGGCCGCGTTGGTCTCAAGATAGAGATAGTCCGCATATTCCTCCCCATAAAATGCGGCGGCCTTTCCTCCAAAGGCGGAGGGGGTGATAAGCCGGGCGGCGCCGAAGCGCGCCTCCACCTCCGAGAGGGTGGAGTCCTCAAAAACCGTTTTGCCACCGACCGTGATCAGAGCCGTTCCGGCCTCGGCCGAGGCGGACAGCGCGTTCAGGCAGAGCAGTCCGACCAGCAAAAGGGAGGTCAGCAGGCTGTAAAATCGTTTCATCTTCATCCGTCCTTACTATAAACTGAACTGTTTTATTCAGTGTAATCCGAATACCTCAAAAAGTCAATCGGGCAGGGGAATTTCGGTGCTCTGAAGCAGGGGCGTTTCGGCGGTTTGGTTTAAAAAACGGTTTTGAGGCTTGACAAAATTCCCCCGCCTGTATATAATTAGTTAGAAAACTAATTAAAATAACAAGGAGGGAAAGTGCGACTATGCCAAAAAAGGAGCACCATCGTCCGCCCTGCGGAGCGGATATGCCGGTTACCATGCTGGTGAACGAGCTGTCCCGCCTCTTTCATAATGAAATGCGGCTGGAAAGCAGCGCCATCGGGATGAAAAACGGCTACCGGCATTTGCTGTTTCACCTGGCGCGGGAGGAAAACCTGTCTCAGCTTGAGCTGACCGGCCGAACCCACCTGAAGGCGCCGACCGTCAGTGTGACGCTGGCCAAGATGGAGGCGGAAGGGCTTGTGACCCGGGCGACCGATCCAAACGACGCGCGAACCATGCGGATTTCTCTGACCGAGGCGGGCCGGGCGCTTGACCGGACGCTGCAGGAGCGCATTGCAGAAAAAGAGCGGACCTTTACCGAGGTTTTGTCGGAGGAGGAGGCCGCTTATCTGAAGCAGCTGCTGCTCCGGATCCGGGGACACCTGCTTTCCGTCGGCTGGGGAGAGGACGGCCGTCCCGCGGATGCGGGAAAGCCGGAGGAATAACGACGGGCGCGGCCGGCCTCCCGGTCGTGCGGAAGGATTTGAAAGCTTTGAAGAAAGGGCGTCCCTTTTTTTACAGAGAACGGCGGGACGTTAAGGTGCGAATATGAAGCCAAAAGCAAAAGAGAAAAAGCTGATGCCGTATCTTTTGCGGTATTGGAAGATCGCGATCGTTTCTCCCATTTTTATGTTGGGAGAGGTGCTGGTCGACCTTTTGCAGCCGACCCTCATGTCCAGAATCGTGGATGAAGGCGTGCTGGGCGGCAATATGACCGTCATTGTACAAACCGGGCTGCTGATGCTTGCACTGGTGATCGTCGGCGGCATTATGGGTGTTGCGGCCGCCGGCTTTGCAAGCTCGGCGTCACAGAATTTCGGCAACGACCTGCGGTGCGACGCGTTCGATCGGGTGATGCACCTGTCGCTGCAGCAGACCGACAGCTTTACCACCGGGTCGCTGGTGACCCGGCTGACCAACGATATTACGGCGGTGCAGGATCTGGCCTCTATGGCGCTGCGGATGTTTGTCCGGGCACCGATCAGCTTTATCGGCGGCATCATCATGGCGGTGCGGCTGAATATCAACTTCGGCATTGTGCTGCTCTGCTCACTGCCGTTCGAGCTGGTTTTCATCATCCTGATTCTGCGTAAGGCAAGCCCCCTCTTCTCGGGCGTGCAGAAGAAGCTTGACCGGGTCAACGCCGTCGTGCAGGAGAATGTCACCGGCGCCCGGATGGTCAAGGCCTATGTCAACGAGGATTACGAGGAGGAGCGGTTCAAAACGGCCAACAACGACCTGATGAACACCAACTACCGGGTGCAGAAGCTGATGGCGACCGCCATGCCGATTCTGACCCTGTTTATGAACGCGGTGGTTGTTGTGATCATCCTGATCGGCGGCTGGCAGGCCTCGGCCGCGCGGATGGAGGTCGGCAGCATCATGGCCGGCGTGACTTATACGACCCAGATCCTGATGTCCATTATGATGGTCAGCATGATGTTTCAGAGCATCTCCCGCTCGCGCGCCTCGGCCGCCCGTATCCGGGAGGTTCTGAATACCGAGCCCTGCATCGAAAACGGCGGCGAAAAGGAAGGAAAGACCCGCGGCACGGTGTCCTTCCGGGGCGTCTCGTTCCAGTATCCGTCGGCGGCCGGTGCGCCGGTGCTGGAATCCATCGACCTTGATATCGGCAGCGGAGAAAATGTTGCCATACTCGGCGTGACGGGCGCGGGGAAAACCTCTCTGGTCAGCCTGATTCCGCGGTTCTATGACGCGACCGGCGGCAGCGTGTATGTCGACGGCCGGGATGTAAGGGACTACGACCTCGACGCGCTGCGGAGCCGGATCGGCTTTGTTTTGCAAAAAAGCGAGCTTTTTTCGGGGAGCATTGCCGACAACATCCGCTGGGGAGATGAGTCCGCCAGCGATGAGGAGGTTCGCCATGCGGCCCGGATTGCGCAGGCCGATGAATTTATCGACGGCTTTAAAGACGGCTACGATACCGTCATAGGGGAGAAGGGCTCCTCCCTCTCGGGCGGACAGAAGCAGCGTCTCAGCATTGTGAGAGCCATCCTGAAAAAGCCGGAGATTCTGATCTTCGATGACAGCACCTCGGCGCTCGACCTCGGAACAGAGGCGCGGCTGCAAAAGGCGCTGCGGGAGAATTTGCAGGGCACGACGGTGATTACGATCGCCCAGCGGGTGGCCAGCGTGAAGAACGCCGACCGCATCGTCGTGCTGGAAAACGGCCGGGTCGCTGCCTGCGGCCGGCATGAGGAGCTGCTTCAAAGCAGCGCAGTTTACCGCGATATTTATAATTCTCAGGTAGGAGAGGGGGAGAAAATCCATGCCTAAGCCAAATATGATGGGACCGGGAAGAGATCCGGGCGGCCCGGGAGGTCCGGGCGGCCCGCACGGTGCGATGGGCGGAGAAAAGCCGAAAAACATGGGGCAAACGCTGAAGCGTCTTTTTGCCTATATCGGTCATAACCGCTATATTCTGATCGGCCTTCTGGTCGTGATGCTGGCGGTCACCCTCCTCGGCCTGGCCGGTCCCGCCCTGCAGGGGGAGGCCATCAACCGGATCGCCGAAGGAAACGGCAGCGGCCTGGTCCGCGCGCTGATTTTGCTGGGCAGCGTCTATCTTCTCAACTCGCTGATGACCTGGTTTCAGGGGCTGCTTTCGGCCAAGCTGTCGCAGGTGACCGTGCGGAACCTTCGCTCCGACCTCTTTTCCAGGATTGAGCATCTGCCCATCCGGTACATCGACACCCACCAGCACGGCGATATCATGAGCCGCATGACCAATGATGTGGAGAATGTCTCCAACACCATTTCGCAGTCGATCGCCTCCCTGATTTCCTCGGTGCTGACCATTGTCGGCACGCTGGCGATCATGCTGTGGTACAGTCCCGTGCTCACGCTGGTGAGTATTGTCAGCGTGCCGCTCAGCCTCCTCTCCAGCACGATCATGGCTAAATATATGCGCCGGTTCTTTGTCAAGAAGCAGGCGCTCCTCGGCGCTCTGAACGGCCAGGTGGAGGAGATGGTAACCGGCTATAAAACCGTCATGGCCTTCGGCCGGGAGAAGCGGTCGATCGAGACCTTCAAGGCCACCAGCCGGGAGCTGAAAAGCACCGGCATCAAGGCGGAGGTTTCGGGCGGCGTGATGGGACCGCTAATGAATGTGATCGGAAACTTCGGCTATCTGCTGATTGCCGTGGCGGGCGGATATCTCGCCCTGAACGGCGTGATTCTGGTCGGTACGATTCAGACCTTCTTGATCTATTCCAAGCAGTTCACCCGCCCGATCAGCGAGGTCGCCAACCAGTACGCGCAGATTTTGACCGCACTGGCCGGCGCCGAGCGTGTGTTTGAGATTATGGACAGCCAGTTGGAGGTCGATGAGGGCACGATCGAGCTTCGGGCAGAGGATATCACCGGCGACCTCTCCTTCCGGCACATCGACTTTTCCTATGTCCCCGGTCAGCAGGTGCTGAAGGACTTCGGGGTCGAGGTCGGCAGCGGGCAGAAGATTGCCATTGTCGGCGCGACCGGCTCGGGCAAGACGACCATTGTTAACCTGCTGACCCGCTTTTACGATGTCGACAGTGGGGAGATCCTCCTCGACGGCCGCAATATTCAGGAGATTACCAAGAAGTCTCTCCGCAGCAATATCGCCATCGTGCTGCAGGACACCGTCCTCTTTTCGGATACGATTGCGGCCAACATCCGGTACGGCCGTCTGGACGCCACGTTGGAGGAGGTAAAGGCCGCCGCCAAAATCGCCAACGCCGACAGCTTTATCGAGCGTCTGCCCGACGGGTACAACACCATGCTCAGTGAGTCGGGCAGCAACCTGAGCGGCGGGCAGAGACAGCTTCTGGCCATCGCGCGGGCGGTGCTGGCCGACCCCAAAATCCTGATTCTGGACGAGGCGACCTCCAGCGTGGACACCCGAACCGAGATGCATATTCAGCAGGCCATGATCGCCCTGATGGAGAATCGAACCAGCCTGATTATTGCACACCGCCTCTCGACCATACGGGACGCGGACAAAATCCTGGTCATCGACGGCGGCCGTCTGGTCGAGTCGGGCAATCATGAGGAGCTGCTGGCGGAGAAGGGCTGCTACTATCGCTTGTATCAGAACCAGTTCGCCGGCATTGCAATCTGAGTTATTGGGGTTTGCCCCTCTTTTGAAAAATTGGTTTTGGAGGTATGAGGCACTCTGCCTCCGCCTAATCGGGGGAGTGAACAAACCCGGCCGTGGCAGTATGCGGCCGGGCTTGCTTTCCCCCCTGAAATCATAAAAAGCCGCAGGCCGCAGAAAGGTTTATCCCTTCTGCGGCCTGCGGCTTTTTTTGTGCTGCACACCTTTCGGGAAGGTGTGCAGAGACCGGATAGCCTCTCCTTTTTGAAAACGAGGGGAGGCACCCATTATGCTTTTTCGCGGCTTATTTCTGCGCCGCGCTCCAGGCGTACAGATCGTACAGAATCCGGATGGTTCCGGCCTGATCATGCAGCCTGTCGTTCCGCCCCTTTTCGCTGCGCCATCCGCTGTAGACCAGCCCGGTTCCGGTATCTCTTGTGTCATAGCCGTTTTTGACCGCGCTGATGAGAATCTGAATGTTTTCGGAATACGCGCCGGTCAGCGCGTTCAGCCGCAGATAGCCGTCCACCAGCCACGTGTGGAACCAGGAGTCCTGACTGATCCCGCTTTTGAGGATGTATACGCCGTTCTTCTCCCGGAAGAAATGCCCGGTTGCGCTGCCGGCCATATTTTTGGCGTCGGTCAGATAGGCTTCGTTTTTTGTCACCTCATACAGTGTGGAGGCTGCGGCCAGCATGCAGCCGGTGTTGTAGGTGTACTTGGTTTGAGAGATCGACTCGTCCAGCGAGATGTGGTCATAGTAAAGATAGTCCTCGGGGTCCTGCAATTTGGCCTTGGTCCAGGCGTAAATCTGCTCCGCCCAGGTAAGGTACTGCGCCTTTTTTGTGATTTTGTAGAGGTCGATCGCGGCCAGCACCATCGGCGCGTTGGAGCAGGTGCTTTTTTGTGCTTTTCTCGTCGCTCCAGTAGATGCCGCCGCCCAGCGCCTCATCCCAGCCGGTCATGCAGAAGGCCGCGACCTTTTCCGCCTGCTCAAGGTAAGCCTTGTCTCCCAAAACCTGATACGCCTTGTAAAAGGCCATAATCAGCCACATGTTGTCGTCAAAATAAACCGTGCCGTCTCCGCCGCAGCTGGCGGCGTAGCAGTCGGCGTCCGCTACCTTGTATCCGCTCAGCCCATCAAGATAGCTTATGTAACGCTGGCGGAGGGAGGCGTCGGTCGGATTGTTCACCACGGCGGCGTGCAGCGCCTCCAGATAGGTGCCGTAGCCCCAGTTGAACGCGGGACTGTAGGAGCCGCGCTCCTCGGCCAGAACCCCTTCCATGTTGAACTGGCTCTCGGTCGCGTTCAGCAGGGCGTTTGCGTTCTCAAGAAAGGCGCTGGCCGCCGACGGGTTCGGAGTGGGTGTGGGATCCGGGTCGGGATCAGGCGTGGGGTCCGGGTCAGGTGTAGGATCCGGGTCGGGCGTAGGGTCCGGGTCAGGCGTCTGACTGTCATAGGGGAAGCACTGCGCCAGCGCCACATAGGTGGAATAGGAGAAGGGGCGCGCCAGCGATTCGCCGGATTTTCTGCCCCAGCGGGTGGCGGTCAGGCCGAGACTGTTGCGGTTGGCCCATCCGACGGTGAGGTTTTTGGCCAGCCAGTCGTAGTAATCGCTGTCTTTCTGAGAGTCGATGTAGTAACCGATCCAGCGGGCGAAAATCCCCTTGAAGCCGATGCCGTCCTCTCCGCTGTTTTCGTTGCTCATGACGCCGCTGTTATACATATCGTTCATGGTGAAGTCGGCGGCCTTTTTGGCATAAGTGATATAGGCTGCGTTGTCGGTGCGCTCAAACAGCATGGTGGCCGCGCCGATAAAGGTGCCCTGGTTGTAGGTGAAAACGTTGGAGTTGACCCGTTCTTCTCTCTGGTTGTTTTCCCGGTTGATGTTGTCATTGACCCGACCGGTCTCCGCGTCGAAGAGGGTGTTCACCTCCCAGGTGAAGAGGAGCTCCGCCTTGGTCAGATAATCCGCGCTCTTTGTAATATCGTACAGGTAGCAGGCGGCGATCACGGCCGGATCGTTGATGCAGGAGTTCTTTGTGTTGTTGTTGCCGTATTTCCAGTAGAGGCCGCCTCCGAAATCGTCGTTGTACGCCCGGGCATAGACCGAGTTGAAATGGGTCTGCGCCTGTGTTTTAAAGCTTTCGTCGCCGGTCAGGTTATAAGCCCGGCAGCAGAAAATGACCATCCACATGATGTCGTCGTTAAAGGCGTTCCACATCCAGTTCGAGCCAAAGCGGTTGATAAAGCCTTTATAGAGGCCCTGGATGGTTTCCAAATCCTCCGGCGTGCCGTTTCGCTCGTATTTGTCGAGCATGACCTCGAGCATCTCGGCATAATCCCAGAAGTAGTTGCTGTTCTCAAAATTATATCCGCCCTGCCCGTCCGAGATCAGGAAGGCGTTCAGGAAGTTCTGATAGGCGAGGTCGGCCGCCTCTTTGCTGGGGGCAAAGATGGCAGAGGGGGTGACGGCCGTGGCGAACCAGCGCTGGTTTGCACCGCTGTGATCGCTGTAGATGTGTATGCCGGCGCCGTTATCCCAGCTGCCTCCGCTGACATCCAGAACCACATTTCCGCCGTTTTTGGGGGAGATGATATAGTATCCGTCGTCCGCCAGCGTAAAGCGGAAGAGCTGGTTGTCGCTGCCGGTGTAGGTTTGCTGCCGGACCTCGGTGCTGTTGGCGTAGCTTTCGTCTACCGTCATCGCCAGACCGCTGGAGACCGAAATCAGCGCGAAGCACCCGTCTCCGGCCGACTTGGCGGTCCACTGGTCGCTGCCCGTGCCGGTGTACTGCCACTGGCAGAGGTTTCCGCCCTCATCCACGGAGGAGTTGCGCACCATCAGCGCGCGGCCGGAATTTTTATTTTCCAGCGCGTAGGTGAGGCCGTCGGCAATTTCGGCGTTCTTTTGCGGCTCATCCGGCGTGCTGCCGCTTATAATAATGCTGCGCAGCTCGACCACGTCCGATACGGTAAGCTGGCCGTCGCCGGTAATATCCGCCCGCTTTTTGGTGTTTTCGGTAAAAATTCCGGAGAGAATCAGGTTGCGCAGCTCGACTACGTCGGTGACCGTGACGCTTCCGTCCTGATCAATGTCGCCGCGCAGCGGTTCCTGGATTGCGCCGGCCGGAAGAAAAACGCTGCCGGTCAGCAGTACGGCCGAAAGAAGTCCGGCCACCAGTTGTTTCAGATGCTTCATGTGCTTTGACCAATCCTTTCTGGGTGAGAGATTATTCAAAACTGTAAAAACAGGTTACAGGCTGTGTGGTATAAGGCTGCACCGGCCGCCTTTATTTTCCGAGCCGAAAGAGGACGGCTGCCGTGCCGCACTGGTCGAGCAGGGAGGTCGTATTGTCCCGATCGGTTCCGGCCGCGTCCCAGGAGCGGTTTACATACACGCCGGCCTTGGGGTTCTGCCGGCCGGTGGTTACCGCCTGCTCTATATGGGAGATATAGCCGCTGCACCGGCTGCCCGCCGCCGCGAGGTTTTCGTACCCCTCCAGCAGGCAGAGGTGGAACCACGGCTCGGTGGTGTCAAAGCGGTAAGCGCCGGCCGCCTCTCTGCCGAAATAGGCGTCGGCCGCCGCGGCGGAGATTTTCGCCTCCCGCAGATAGGCGGCGTCTTTTGTAAAGGCGTACAGCTTTGCGCCGACGCTGATGAAATATCCGGTGTTATAGGTCCATTTGAACCGGCTGGAGCCATCGGCCGCGCCGCTCATGTTGACCTGATTGATGTACAGCCCGTCGGCGTCGAGCACATTCTCCCCGGCCCAGGCGTACAGCCGCTTGCACCAGTCGAGGTAGAGTGCCTCTCCCGACTGCTCGTACAGCATGGCGGAGGCGTAGGCCACCACGTCGGACACGGTCAGGAGGCCGTCGCCGTTCAGGTCGCCGATTTTTGCAGCCGCGGCGGGCAGGGAGGCAATCGTGCCGATCATGGCCGCACAAAGCAGTGTTGCGGCGGATTTTTTCAAAAACTGCATGGACGGTATGCCTCCTTTATTTTTTCAAAAGGCTGCACGGCGGAATTTTTGCTGTCGGAAGCGCGCTTTTTTATTTCCAATATTTGCGGTCGAGGCTGCGGAACTGGATCGCCTCCGAAATATGGGCGGTGTCGATGGTGTCGCAGCCGTCGAGGTCGGCCACCGTGCGCGCGACCTTGAGCAGCCGGTCATAGGAACGCGCCGACATGCCCAGCCGGTCGAAGGCGGCCTTCAGCACCGCTCTGGCCTGCTCGGTTAGAGGACAGTACTCCTCCAGCATCGCGGGGGTCAGACGGGCGTTGCAGGGAATACCGGCCGCCTTGTACCGCTCCTGCTGGCGGCGCCGCGCTGCCGAGACGCGGGCGCGGATTTCGGCCGAGGTCTCTTCCCTCCGGCTGTCGGCGGCCAACTCGTCAAACTTGACCGGCGGCACCTCGATGTGTAAGTCCAGCCGGTCGAGCATCGGGCCGGAGACCCGGGATAAATACCGTCGGACGGCTGTGGGAGAACAGGTGCAGGGCTTGCTCGGGTGGCCGAAATACCCGCAGGGGCAGGGATTCATCGCGGCGACCATCGTGACCGAGCAGGGATAGGTCAGCCGTCCCGCCACGCGGGAGATGGTGATGCGTCCATCCTCCAGCGGTTGGCGCAGGACCTCCATCGCGTCGCGGCCAAACTCCGGCAGCTCGTCCAGAAAAAGTACGCCGCCGTGCGCCAGAGAAACCTCCCCCGGTCGGGGGACAGAGCCGCCGCCCGACAGCCCCGCGGGGGAGACGGTGTGGTGCGGCGAGCGGAAGGGGCGCGTCGTGACAAGTGGCGTGTCCGGCGGCAGAATGCCGGCAATCGAATGAATTTTGGTGACCTCAATCGACTCCTCAAAAGTCATTTCGGGCAGGATGGAGGGCAGGCGCTTGGCCAGCATGCTCTTGCCCGAGCCGGGCGGCCCGATCAGCAAGACGTTGTGTCCGCCGGCCGCGGCAACCTCCAGCGCCTTTTTGGCGGCCGCCTGCCCCTTGACTTCGCAAAAATCGGGGAGAGGCTGCTGCGCCGCCGCCTTAGCCGGGGTAAAGACGGCCGGCTGGATCTCCTTCCGGCCGGTCAGGTGTTCGACCAGCTCGACGACCGTTTTCACCGGATAAACCGCCAGCCCCTCGACTACCGCGCCTTCCGCCGCGTTGGCGGCCGGAACAAAGAAGCGGCGCAGCCCCTTCTCCTTCGTCTGGATGGCCATAGAAAGCAGGCCGTTGACCGGCCGCACCTCACCGTCGAGCGACAGCTCGCCGATGAACGCGGCGTCCGAGAAATCCCCCTCCAGCTGGCGGGAGACGGTCAGCACCGCGACCAGTACCGGCAGGTCGTACAGCGACCCTTCCTTCCGCACGTCGGCGGGCGCCAGATTGATGGTCACCTTCCCGACCGGAAAATCGAACCCGCTGTTTTTTAGGGCCGAGCGAACGCGGTCGCGGCTCTCCTTCACGGCGGCGTCGGGCAGACCGACGATGTCGAAGGCCGGCATCGCCTGGGAGAGATCGGCCTCCACCTCGATCATGTAGGAATCAATGCCGAAAAGTCCAACGCTGTTTTGTCGTGTGAACATGATGAACACCTCCCGCAATGCAGGGAAAAGAAAACGATCCCATAATGTATCATATAATCTTCTTTATTATAGCATAGGTGCCTCTTTAAAATCAATACGAGACAGCCGGCTTTTCACGCGCTGTGCAAAAAGCGGAAAATTCGGCCGCGCGGTTGGAATATAAAAAATTATTTTCCCCGCTCCTGTTCAAAGGGCGAGAAATATGCTATTATGAAAATAACAGAAAATACGAAGGCCGCAGCTTTCGCGGCTTTTCAGGAGAGGTGCAAAATTTTGGATTTTGAAAGAATTGAGGCCGCCGTTCGGGAGATCCTGATTGCGGTAGGCGAGGATCCCGATCGCGAGGGCCTGCGTGAGACGCCGGCGCGGGTTGCGCGGATGTACGGGGAGGTTCTCGGCGGGCTGTCGGCCGACCCCCGCCGTCATCTGAAAATTTTTAACGAGAGCGATAACGACGAGATGGTGACGGTGCGGAACATTCCGCTCTATTCCATGTGCGAGCACCATCTGCTGCCCTTTATCGGGGTGGCGCACATCGCCTATATCCCGACGGGCGGGAAGGTGATCGGCCTCTCCAAGCTGGCGCGCATCGTCGGGGATTTCGCCCGGCGGCCGCAATTGCAGGAGCGGCTGACCTCCCAGATCGCCGATTTTTTGGAGGCCGAGCTTTCTCCCCAGGGGGTTGCCGTGATTGTCGAGGCGGAGCATCTCTGCATGACCATGCGTGGGGCCAAGGCGGCCGGCGCAAAGACCCAGACCTCCGCTTTGCGGGGGATCATGAAGTCGGACGCCCGCACGAGGGCGGAGGTTATGTCTCTTCTGAACAAATAGGGCGCGCAGGACACGTCCCGGCCGCAGGAAAAGCGTGCCTCCTCTCCTTTCGCGGCTGTGTGAAAATAAACTGTAAAGCGAGGATAAATTCCGGATATGTCAAATTGGAAAATTCGTGACCGGGCGCTGCCGCTCGGCCGCAGAAGCTATGTGATGGGCATTGTCAACGTCACCCCCGATTCCTTCTCGGACGGAGGGAAATACCTCGACCCGGCGGACGCGCTGGCGCAGGCCGCCCGGCTGGAGGCGGAGGGTGTGGACATCCTCGACTTCGGGGGGCAGTCGACCCGTCCCGGCCATACCGAAATCCCTCCGGAGGAGGAGTGGAACCGCCTTCGCCCGGTGCTGGAGGCGGTTTGCGGCCGCACGGCTCTGCCGGTGTCGGTCGACACCTATTTTCCCTATGTGGCCGAGCGGGCGGTCGCACTCGGCGTGCAGATTATCAACGATGTCAGCGGGGTCGTGAATCCGGAGATGGCCGCCCCGGTGCGGGAGAGCGGCTGCGGATGGGTGCTGATGCACGCCGCGCCGCTTTCTGTCGGAGACGACGCGGTTGCCGCGGTGTCCGCATGGTTTGCGAAGGCCCTGCGGGAGGCGGAGGCGCTCGGCGTTTTGGCAGAGCAGCTCTGCCTCGATCCCGGGATCGGCTTCGGCAAGGATAATCCGCAGAACTACGCCCTGATCCGGGAGACGGCGCGGCTGAAGCTTCCGGGATACGCCTACCTCCTCGGGGCATCGCGCAAGCGGTGCATCGGCGCCGCCTGCGGGGCGGAGGCGGCCGACCGCGACTTTGGCAGCGCGGCGGCGCACGCCATCGGGATTTTCGGCGGAGCGGATATCATCCGGGCGCACTGCGGCGCCGGGTCGGTGCAGGCCGCACGGGTGGCCGACGCCCTCCGGCCGCAGCCCGGCGTGATCGGAAGGGAGTAAGGCTTATGAACCGGATTTTTATAAAAGGGCTGGAGGTTTTTGCCTATCACGGCGTCAACCCGGAGGAGAAGCGGGACGGCCAGCGGTTTGTGCTGGACGTGACGCTGTGGGCCGACCTCTCGGCGGCCGAGTGCAGCGACCGCCTGGAGGACACCGTCAACTACGCGGCGGTGCGCAAGACGATTTCGCATACCATGACCGAAAAAAGCTGCGATCTGATCGAGCATGCAGCTGCGCGGGTGGCCGACGCGGTTCTGGCGTCCTATCCAAAGGTCCGCCGGGTTGAGGTGATTTTGAAAAAGCCCGACGCGCCGATGTCGGCAAAATTTGACTATGTAGCAGTGGAGGTTGTACGGGAACGATGATCAGAAAATCAGAGAGCAAACAGGCCTATATTGCGCTGGGCAGCAATATGGGCGACCGGGGAGAAAATCTGAACCGCGCCGTCTGGGCGCTGGCGGCGGTTCCGGGCGTGAAGGTGACTGCCGTCTCCCGCATATATGAAACGGCGCCGGTCGGCTATGCCAAACAGGAGGATTTTTACAATGCCGTCGTCCGGGTGGAGTCGGAGCTTTCCGCCCATGCGCTGCTCGGCGCCTGCCTTGGGATTGAGGCGGGGATGGGCCGCATGCGCACGCGGAAAAACGGCCCTCGGGTGATCGACCTCGACCTTCTGCTGTATGAGGGGGAGGAGTGTGAGAGCGCCGAGTTGACCCTGCCCCATCCTCGCATGGAGGAGCGGGCCTTTGTCCTCACGCCGCTGTGCGACGTGATGCAGGACGGGCACTACAAAAAGCTGCAAAAAGAGCTCGGGCGGGAGGGGGTTCGCACCGCCTCTGCCCAGCTGATCAAGCCGTAGAAAAAGTTGACAATTTAAAACGATCAAATTGAAAATTCTTACGTTTTTATTGACAGAACAGAGACAAATATGTTATACCGATATTGGAAGAAATTTCCAATAGTTGAATGAAGAAGGATTTGTTATGAAAAAAACAATCGCATTGCTGCTGACGGTTTGCATCTGCCTTTCTTTTGCCGGGATGGTTTCGGCCTCTGCGGCTTCGGTTCGCTGGACGCCGGTGGAAATTTCGGATGAATTAAAAGCAGAAATTTACGAAAATTATACGCAGTATCAGTACAGCTTGGATGTTCAAGATCGGATGAATCTCGGCATGCCGGTTCTGACATATGAAGAGTATGCCGAGAAGCACAAGATGGAGGATATCACCTTTTTCGAATGCGTCGCCGCAAATAAAGAAATGTACATCATGTACATTAACGAGATGGATGAGAAGGATTTTTATCCGGGAATCGGTTATGATCGGGTTGGTGACTATCTGTTTGATATCGTTTGGCACGGCGGCACGAACAATGTCTATGTTTATTACAAGGTTTTGTCCAAGTGGGGCTTTGATTCTCTGGAGGGGGCGCTGAAAACTTACCGTATCAACGTGAATAAGGTAAACGCTCTGCTGGGTGAAAGAATTGGCGATTTGGCACCGTTTGTCTATTCTGTATGCGATGTGGATCGGGATGGAGCAATTACGGTTAGCGATGTCGTGGCGCTTCGCCAGCAGATTATACGTGGCACGCAGTACGTTGTGGAAACGTACGACATTGACAGTGACGGTGCAGTTACCGTCTCTGACGTGCTCGCGCTGCGGAAAAGCATCGTTCAATAAATAAAAAGACGGGGAGAAGGGTTGCTGCAATCCTCTCCCCATTCTTTTTGCCCTTTTAACGGAAATTGCCTCCCGGTAGAAAACCGTCGCCATTACAGCGGCGGCTTTGCACCGGGAGGCTTTTTTCACCCTTCCTCATGATTATATACATCCCGGTATTTTTGATAAACGGCAGGGCTGTCCCGCTCTGCCTCCTCCTGCCCGATGGGATAAAACCGGGCCTCGTCGCATCCGTCGATCTTGAGATAATAGCTTTCCCCGCCGCAAATGGGTCCGAGGAGGAACCGTCCTCCCCGGTCGGAGAAAACGCAGGCCTCCGGCTTCAGCCGGCCGTCGGACAGCATCCGGTAGAGGCAGGCGGCCGCATTTTCGACCGGCTTGTCATCGCTGTCCAGCACGATCCCGCACAGAGCGCCGCCCTTCTGGCGCAGATGAAAAACGCCGCCCAGATACGGCGCCTCAAACGGCGGAATTTCAAAAAGAGAATCGTCCGTCAAAAGCATACAGCTCCTTTCGTCATCGGCGGATATAGGGGCGTTCGCCGATGCACTGTCTAATCCAGTATATGAAGCAGGGGTTCAAATCGTTTTTACAATGTCGTGCTTCGCTGTCGGACGGGAGAAATTCTCCGGCCTTTCGTCGCGAACGGCGGAGGGGCTTTTGCGTGCCTTTTGCGGAAGGCGGGTTGCCTCTTGCTTTTCCTTGAAAAATCGTGTATCATTTGTTCAGACGATACGGATCAGATTACAATATGTTTTTGCGCCGCACGAGTTTGAGGCCGCCCGGCGTGACGCATTGTGCTTTGACCCGTATTGTCTGCCTTTGCAGCGCTTTTCTGATTTTAGAAGTATAGGGGGTCCTTGACCATGATTTGGCACAGTTCGCCATTAGATGAAGTCGTCCGGGAGCAACAGGTGGATCCTGCGGTCGGCCTGCCGTCGGAGGAGGCGGCACGCCGCCTTTCAAGGGTGGGTCCCAATCGCCTGCGAGAGAAAAAGCAGGCGACCTTTTTACAGAAATTTGCGGCGCAGTTAAAGGATTTCATGGTGATTATCCTGATCATCGCCGCCGTCATCTCCCTTTTGACCAGCCTGATTCAGGGGGAGTTTGACTGGGTAGAGCCGCTGGTGATTGTGGCGATTGTCATCTTTAACGCCCTGCTCGGCGTGCTGCAGGAAAGCAAGGCTGAGGCGGCGCTGGACGCCTTGCAGAACATGTCGGCCCCCTCGGCCAAGGTTTTGCGGGACGGCCGGGTTTCGGTGATTCCCTCGTCCGATATTGTCCCGGGCGACGTGATCGTGCTGGAGGCGGGGGACTACATCCCGGCCGACGGGCGGTTGCTGTCGGCCAGCTCGTTCCACTGCGATGAGGCCTCCCTCACCGGGGAATCCGTACCGAGTGAGAAGTTTCCGACCGACGATATCGAGGATATCGCCCCGCTCGGCGACCGGAGCAATATGGTCTACTCGGGATGTACGGTATCCTACGGCCATGGCCGCGCCCTCGTGACCGAAACCGGCATGCGGACCGAGATGGGCAAAATCGCAACGATTCTGGAGGATACGGCTGACACCGAAACGCCGCTGAAGGCCAAGCTGGCGCGGCTGGGCAAAAACCTCGGCGTGCTGGCACTGGTCATTTGTGCGATCATTTTCGTCATCGGCATGGTCGAGGCTGTCCTGGCCGGCGGCGATTTGCTGGTCAGCTTTGTCGATACGCTGATGGTTGCGGTTTCTCTTGCGGTGGCGGCCATTCCGGAGGGGCTGCCGGCCATCGTGACCATCGTTCTGGCGCTGGGCGTCAGCCGCATGGTGAAGAAGAATGCGATTATCCGCCGCCTCCCCGCGGTGGAGACGCTGGGCAGCGCTTCCTACATCTGCTCGGACAAGACCGGCACCCTTACGCAGAACGTTATGACTCTGGTGGAGGTGTTCGACGGGAAGGAGACCTGCCTCCTCGGCAACGAGGAGCCGTCGAACCGTGCTGCGCAGGTTATGATCTGGGGCGCTTTGTGCTGCGACGCCTCGGTGGAGGAGCGGGACGGAAAAACCGTCCGCATCGGCGACCCGACCGAGACGGCGATTGTCGAGGCGGCCAGAAAATACTGCAACCATATAAAGAGTGAAACCGACAATGTTTTCCCCCGGATGGGGGAGCTTCCCTTTGATTCCGACCGCAAGCTGATGACCACCGTAAACCTGATCGACGGCAAGCCCTTTGCCATTGTCAAGGGTGCGCCGGACGTCCTCTTTTCCCGCTGCGGCGGCGACCTCTCGGCGGCCAAAAAGGCCAATGAGGAAATGGCCGAGTCGGCGCTGCGGGTGCTGGCGGTGGCCTACAAGCCGCTGGAGGAGGTGCCCGCCAATCCCACGGCGGAGGAGCTGGAGTATGATCTGACCTTTGTTGGGCTGCTGGGCATGATTGACCCGCCCCGGCCGGAGGTTGCCCGTGCGGTCGCCACCTGCCACGGCGCGGGGATTTCGACCGTGATGATTACCGGAGATCACCTGACCACCGCCTGCGCCATTGCCCGCAGCCTCGGCATACTGACCGACGAAAAAAAGGCGATTACCGGCGCCGAGCTTTCGGAGATCAGCGATGAAGAGCTTTCCCGCACGGTGGAGGACTACGCGGTTTATGCCCGCGTTTCCCCCGCGGATAAAATCCGGATTGTGCAGGCACTGCAGTCCAGGGGACAGGTTGTCGCCATGACCGGCGACGGAGTCAATGACGCCCCCGCACTCAAGGCGGCTGACATCGGCTGCGCTATGGGAATCACCGGAACCGACGTCGCCAAGGGTGCAGCCGCCATGGTGTTGACCGACGACAACTTCGCTACAATCGTTTCGGCCGTGGCGGAAGGACGCGGAATTTTCGATAATATCCGCAAGGCGGTGCATTTCCTTTTAAGCTGCAATCTGGGGGAGATTTTGACCGTTTTCCTCTCCATGATATTGTTCCGCACGTCGCCACTGCTTCCGATTCAGCTTCTCTGGATCAATCTGGTGACCGACAGCGCGCCGGCGCTCGCCCTCGGGATGGAGCCGGCCGAGAAGGATATTATGAACCGTCCGCCGCGAAAAAGGGACGAGAGTATTTTCTCCGGCGGGCTGGGCTTTACCGCCATCTGGCAGGGCGTGATGTTCGGCGTGCTGACTATTCTGGCCTACTGGCTGGGCGGGAAGGGTGAGCTTGGAAGCACGATGGCCTTTGCCACGCTGGCCTTTTCGCAGATTGTGCATGCCTTCAACGCCCGGAGCAGCCACCTGCTGTTCAAGGCGGGCTGGTTCCGGAATCCGTACATGCTGCTGGCCGCCGCGGTTTCGGTTCTGCTTATGCTGCTGGTTATGCTGACGCCGCTTACCTCGATATTCGGCCTGGTCACCTTGAGTGGAAACCAGTGGCTGACGGTAATCGGCCTCTCTTTGATGCCGCTGGTGGTGTGTGAGGCGGTCAAGCTGGTGCAGCATTTGCTGAAGAAATAAGGCGACCGGGCTTTTCAAAAAAGCCGCTCACGTTAGCCACAAAAAAGCTGAAGAAGAGATTTCTCTCTCCTTCAGCTTTTTTGTGCCCTGCGGCCGGTTTTCCTGTAAAGTCGGCTGCGGCACCGACGCAAAAAAGGGGGGAGGCGCTCCGATCAACCGATCAACCGGCCTCAGCCCCGTTTCATATACAAAAGCGGGTAGGGGTTGCCCTCCTCATCCCGGTCGGTCCTTTTGTAGGTCTCAAACCCCATCCGCCGGTAGAAGCCGATCGCCTGCGGGTTTTGCTCGTTGACCGTGACCTCTCGGATATTGTAATTCCGGATGCCGTATTCTACCAGCCGCCGGCCGAGGCCCTTCCCCCTCTCTTTCGGGGAGAGAAAGAGCATTTCCAGCCGGTCTTTCTCAATTCCCATAAAGGCAACCGGCGCTCCCGCCGCGTCCTTTGCAACAATCAGGTGTGCAACCTCCCGCAGTGCCTGCGGCAGATAACCTTTGATTCGGGTCACCTCTGCATCCGAAAGGAAGTGGTGGGTCGTCCGGACAGAAGCCTCCCAAATATCCGAAAGGGCGGCTGACACCGCCTCTCTTTCCTGCAGTTCATAGATTTCCATGTATTTTTCCCTCACGCCTTCCGCTGGGCAGACCCTAAAGTCCGGGGAGGCAGCGCCTCCCTGTGCGTTTTATGCCGCGGCTGGCAGCCGGAGGTTCCCCCCTTCGCAGCCGCGCCCCCCCTTTTTGAATAACAGCTGTCCCGCCGCCTTATTCCAGGTTGCCGGTCAGCAGCATCACGCCGGCCAGCGCGGCGATCGGCGCTGTTTCGGTTCGGAGGATCCGGCGGCCGAGGCCTACCGCCTTCGCGCCGGAGGATACGGCCAGCTCCGCCTCCGCTGCGTCAAAGCCCCCCTCCGGCCCGATGATCAGGGCGATGGAGGTTTCCTCCCTGGTCAGAAGCTGCCGCAGCGGAGCCCCGCCTCCCTCATAAAAGAAAAGGGCGCGGTCGAAGCCGGCGAGCCTTTCCGCCATTTCCCGGAAGGAGAGCAGCGGCCGCACGGCCGGAATAACGCCCCGCCCGCTCTGCTTTGCGGCGGAGGCGGCGATTTTGGCATAGCGCTCCAGCTTCTTTTTCATGGATTTGTCGTCCGGTCGGGAAATGCAGCGGGAGGAGAGCACCGGCACAATTTCCCGAACGCCCAGCTCGACCGATTTTTGTATGACCGTCTCCAGCTTGTCCCCCTTCGGCAGGCACTGAAAAAGGGTGACAGCCACCTTCGGCTCGCTGTCGGAGGGGCGCGTCTCCTCCACCGTGAGGAGGATGGCGCCGTCGGCAATGTCGGCGATCCGGCAGAGGTAATCGGTGCCCATCGTGTCGCAGACGGTCAGCCCCTCTCCCACCGTCATGCGGAGGGATTTGCGGATATGGTCGGCGTCCGGCCCGGTGATGACCGGGTGGGCAAAATCAAAATGTTCAGCGAAAAAACGCGGCATACGGCATTACTCCTTTGCGGATGGTTTCAGATTGCTTTTGCCGAAGCCCTCGGGCAAAAGGCGGCTCAGCGTATAGGATTTGGGCGGCCGATCGTCGGAGGCGGTGATGACCCACATGTCGGAAAACTCGGCCAGCGCCTGCCGGCAGATGCCGCAGGGAGTAATGCCGGCCTCTCCCCACACGGCGATGGCGGTGAACTTCCGCTTGCCGGCGGCAATTCCGGCCGCCAGCGCCGCCCGTTCGGCGCAGATTCCGGCGGGGTAGGAGGCGTTCTCCACATTTGCGCCGCAGAAGATCTCCCCGTCGGAGGAGAGAATGGCCGCCCCGACCCGGTAGCCGGAATAGGGGGCGTAGGCGTTCTCCCGTGCGGCACGGGCCGCCCTTAGCAGGGCGTCGTATTTTTCTGTCATGGTTGCTCCTCCTTTTATGCAAGAGAGCGCAGCTCTCTTAAAAATTCACAGGTGACAAAAGGAAAAAACTGTGCTATACTAATCTTGATTTTAAGGAAAATAAAGCTTTTACCGGCAAAACTCTGGATAAAATAGGATGTGTTGAATTTGGCAAACCAGCATTACAGCAATATTATCCATCAGCTTCAGCCCCTCTTTGACGAGCAGGGGTTTCAGAAAAGCCCGGACGTCGAAGGGGTTTATCTCAACGACCGTCTGGCGGTCAAAATCCTCTATGATGAGGGGAAAAAGATGTTCCTGCTCTACACCGCGCCTGTGGCGGAGGGTGAGGGCGTCGATTTTAAGGAGGCGGCCGGTTGGCTGTTTGACGAGAGCCACACCGAAAAGGATGCGGCCGTCATTGCGGAGGATTTCGCAAAGGTGATCAAGGAAGCGCTCGGCATCGCGCCGGTCAAATCGGCCGTGCGGCAGGATGTCGCCCTCCCGAGCAGAAATGCGGTCGGCACCGCCCCGGGGGTGGAGGCCTTCGCAAAACGGTTCATGGATATTTTCCCGCAGTATAAAGAGGTGTACAAGGCCGATGTGGCCAAATACGGCGAGTTTTTGTATGACGACTTCTTTAAGAAAACGGCGACGGCCAAGCTGCGTGAGCTGACGAGCGAGGCCGGCTTTAACAAGAAGCACCTGACCAAGCTTTTTGACCTGCTGAACGAGATGTACGCGGAAGGGGACAAGGCGGTGACCGACACCGTCATGTTCACCATTTTGGGCGGTGCGTTCGGCGATGATCCCGCCCGGTTTGAGGCGTATAAGGAATATTACGCCGACTGCCCCTATATCAAGCAGAACGGCCGGATCATGATTGAAGTCATTGCGCACAACAAAAAGTATAAAGAGGCGCTCGGTTTTTAAAACGCCTTTAAAAAAGGCTACCGGCGGCAGCGCGTTTTTTCGGCGCTTTGCTCTTTCAATAGAAAACGCTGCAAAACCCCGGCAGGCGGAGGATTCCTCCGCCTGCTTTTTTTATCGCCGGGCAAAAAACAAAAGCGCTTTTTGCCCGGCTGTATTCCGAATTTCCTGTCCCGCTATATTCCGAAGGAGATGCCGACCGAGCGCGCGACCTTGATGAGCTGATGATCCGGAGGCACCGGCCGGCTTTTCCCGGCGATGTCGCTGAGCTTGTTGTGGACAACCCGGCCGTCGTTCAGCGCGACCGTCACGCCGTAAACCCCTCTCGCGACCAGGGAGGCGGCATAGGCCCCGAACTGTGTGGCGAGAACCCGGTCATACGCCGATGGACTCCCTCCCCGCAGAAAGTGCCCGGGAGTCATGGTGCGGGTCTCAATCCCGGTGTTTTCCTCGATGTATTTTGCAACCAGCGGAGTAACGGTCGTAAGGCCGCCGCGCCGCGCAATGCGCTCCTTGCGCTTGAGGGGGGCTTCCTCCTTTGTGAAGGCGCCCTCGGCCACCGCAATGATGGAGAAAACGTGCCCATCCTGTACCCGCTTCATCACGGCCTCCGCCACCCTGGGATATTCAAATGGCAACTCGGGCAGCAGGATGATGTCTGCGCCGCCGGCCACGCCGGTGTAGAGGGAGAGCCAGCCGGCCTTGTTCCCCATGATTTCGACCACCATGGCGCGGGAGTGACTGGCCGCCGTCGTATGCAGGCGGTCGATTACCTCGGTTCCGATGTCGACGGCGGTGTGAAAGCCGAAGGTGCGGTCGGTGCCGAAGAGGTCGTTGTCGATCGTTTTCGGCAGGCCGATGATGTTCAGCCCGCTCTGCGAAAGGAGATTGGCGGTCTTGTGCGTGCCGTTTCCGCCGAGGGTCAGCAGGCAGTCGAGACCCAGCTTTTTATAATTCTCCTTCATATTGCCGACCTTGTCCACGTTGTCCTCACCGATTTTTTGAATCTGCTTGTACGGCTGGCGGGAGGTGCCGAGGATGGTGCCGCCTCTGGTCAGGATGCCGGAAAAATCCGACCGCTGCATTTTGCGGTATTCCCCGTTGATCAGGCCGGTGTAGCCGTCGACGATACCGATGATTTCGATCTCATCCCCGAATTTTTCATAAAGCGCCTTGGCCACGCCGCGGATGGCCGCGTTCAGGCCGGGGCAATCGCCGCCGCTGGTCAGGATACCGATTCTTCTCATATTTTCATCCATTCCTTTCTTTTATCGTGGGAGATTCAGCGAGAGGCGGCCGCGTCCTTTGCGGCGTAGGCCTCGCGGTAAAGCTCGTTTTGCATATTCATCGGCTTCGACCGGGTGGAGACGATCGGCCGCCGGTAGCTGCCGTTCGGCTTCAGCACCCGGGCCTGTTGATTATCGGTGAGGCAGAGCTTCAAAATGTGCGCCAGTTTGCATCTCGCCTTGTAATCATAGACCGGGACGGCCACCTCCACCCGCTGGGTCGTGTTCCGGGTCATGAAATCGGCCGAGGAGATGTAGAATTTCCGCCCCGAGCCCGCCCCGAAGGCATAGATCCTCGAATGCTCGAGCAGGCGGCCGACAATGCTGCGCACCTCGATATTTTCGGTGCGGCCGGGCACGCCGGGAACCAGGCAGCAGATTCCCCGGATAATCATGCGGATTTTCACCCCGGCCTCCGACGCCTCGATCAGCTTGTCGATCAGCGCCTTGTCGGTCAGGGAGTTCATTTTCAGCGTAATGCCGCAGGGCTTGCCGGCCTTCTTCTTCTCGATTTCGCCGTCGATGAGGGAGAGGAGGCGGGGCTTCAGCCCGATCGGCGCGACCAGAAGATGCTCGCTTTCTTCGACGAACCGCCCCTCCATCAGGCAGTCGAA
Source organism: uncultured Oscillospiraceae bacterium (assembly GCA_900543525.1). GTDB lineage: Bacteria > Bacillota > Clostridia > Oscillospirales > Acutalibacteraceae > UQRS01. The sequence continues at coordinate 1,576 of UQRS01000008.1, read as the reverse complement.
TACCTTGTGCGCGTCGGCGACGATGCCCTTGTGCGCGGTAAAGAGGGCGAGATCGGTGTACAGCCTCGCGGTCGATTCATTGAAATTTCCGGTGCCGACCTGCACGATGTCCGGGCTGCCGTCGGCCATGCCGATGATCAGCAGCTTGCAGTGCACCTTGTAATCCGGCAGCCCGTAAAAGACCCGGCAGCCGGCGTCCTCCAGCCGCTTGGACCAGTCGATGTTATTCTCCTCATCGAAGCGGGCGCGCAGCTCCACCATGCAGGAGACGGCTTTGCCCCGCCGGGCGGCGTCGATCAGAGCCTCCACAATTTTGGAGTTGCGCGCGACCCGGTAGAGGGTGATGGAGATGCTGCCCACCCGGTCGCTGACCGCCGCCTCCTCCAGCAGACGGATCAGCGCGCCGATGTCGTCAAAGGGGTAGGAGAGCAGCAGATCCTTTTTCTGCACCTGACTGAGCAGGGAGGCGCAGTCCTCCAGCTCGGCGGGATACTGCGGACTTGCCGGGATGTAGTAAAGGTCGGGGTACTCCTCCCGCGGGAGGTAGCGCTCCAGCGGGGAAAGAAAGCCCATGTTCAGCGGCGCCTCCTGCCGGAAGAGCTGCTTTTTGCTGAGGCAGAGTACGTATTTCAGGTGATTCAAAATTTTGTCGCAGTTTTTGCCGATGTATTTCAGCTCGACCGGCGCCAGCTTGCTGCGCAGCTCGATCAGCTTGGACATGGTGCGGCGGTAGTCGACGTCGTATTCGTAGAGGCCCTCGTTCTCATCAATATCGGCGTTGCGGATGATCGAGAAAACGATGCTTTCGGTGATTTCAAATTTGTGAAAGACCTTGTGGGCGAAAAGGGCGATCAAATCCTCGATCAGCAGAAAACGGCACTTTCCGCCGCCAAGGAAGATAATCTGCGGCAGGGCGGGCGCAATCGGAATCAGGCCGAACCGCAGGCCGCCGCTTTTGCTGCGCAGGGTGACACCGACCACCCGCATCCCGTTTGCGAAGAAGGGGAAGGGGTGCTTCTTGCCGACAATGAAGGGGGAGATCACCGGCGCGATCTCTTTTTCAAATTTCTGCTTTAAAAAGGCGCGCTCGGCGGGGGGAATCTCCTTTGCGGAGACATGCTCGATATAGCCTTCCCCATCCTCCAAAAGCTGGCGGTAGGCCAGATCCAGCTCAGGCAGAAGTTTTTTGGTCGCCTTGAAAATGTCGCTGAGCTGCTCCTTTGCGGTGCGCCCCTGCTTGTCGTCGCCGGGGTCGTCGTCCAGCAGCATCCGGTCGTACAGAGTGCCGACCCGAACCCGGAAAAATTCTTCATAATTGCTCTGAAAAATCGAGAGAAAGCGCAGCCGCTCAAAAAGCGGCGTGGTTTGCCGCTCGCCTTCCTCCAGAACGCGCTTGTTGAATTGAATCCAGCTCAGTTCCCGGTTGATGAACAGATCTTCGTTGCGCATAAGATTCCTGCTCCTTTTGAAAGAATATGTAAAAGACTGGCTTTTAAATTTAAGTATACGAGTTGCGGTATAGTTATTATACCATGAACGCGAAGCGTGAATGGTATAATGTGCATAGCTTTTGCGG
>UQRS01000007.1 GCA_900543525.1 uncultured Oscillospiraceae bacterium | reverse complement strand
TTTCCAGCTGTAGAAAAGGGATTTTCATATTTAATGCTGTTTACTGATGATGTTAAGATAGATTTAACTTTGCTGCCGCTGGAACTGATAGACGAGTATTTTACATGGGATAAACTGGTAAAGTTACTGTTGGATAAAGACAACCGTATCGTAAAGCCGCCAATACCAACGGATATAGACTACCACTTGCAGAAGCCTACTCAAAGAATGTTTGACGATTGCTGTAATGAATTTTGGAATACTACAACATATGTAGTAAAGGGCTTATGCCGCAAAGAAATTCTTTTTGCTATTGACCATATGAATGATATAGTACGAAAAGAATTGCTTCGCATGATTTCCTGGCTGATTGGTATCAAACAGGGATTTCATTTCAGTTTGGGAAAAAACTATAAATTTATGAAGCAATATGTCCCAGAGGAATTGTGGGAACGACTTATGTCCACTTATAATATGGATTCCTATCCCCATATGTGGGAATCCTTTGAACAATGTATGGCATTGTTCCGGGAGGTTTCGTCAGAAGTGGCATGCCAGTTGGATTACCAGTATCCACTATATGATGAAAAAATCAGTAATTATGTGATTCGGCAAAAGAAAAAATATGGCATTGAAGATGATAACAAATAAAATTTTTTCAATCGAAAAAATTTATTTTGATTATTCAATTTTGAAAAACTGAATACCTCAAAATCAGAAAGAGCGCGGACAAGCACTTTGAGGGATTGGCCGCCTTGTCCACCCATCCAGCGGGGCGGCGGGCGGCGGTCAAGGCCGGGTGTAACCCCGTTCATTTCAGCCTTGACGGTTGCCCGCTGTCCTGCTACTTTTCCGGGAGTGTGGCCACAACTTCGGGACACTTTGTCCACAAGTCGGAGCGTAGGACGAGGGACGGGGGCTTTCATATACGCCCAGTCTGCTGTTGAAACCAGACCTGTGCTTACGGCTCTACGCCACGCAAGCACAGCCCTGTTTTCCTGCCGCTTCAAATGCCCTTGCCCTCCCCGGCGGCAACGGCATTTTCACGGCAACGCCGACAGAGCGTATAACACACTACACTTTGCTTCGCAAAGTCGTGTGCCAAATGGGGGCGTTGCCCCCTTTGGAAACCCCCACAAGAAAAGGCGGTACGCTACCCCTCCACGGGGCGCATACCGCCTTTTCTTGTTATCCAGCCCTCCGGCTGTATCGGTTGAGCAAAAGTCAGCGTGGGAATGGTGTGGTATCTTTATCTAAGTGAACCCCCGGTCTCCCACTTTGAGATTGTTTTTTCGCTGACCTGCAGGGCGGCCGCAACTGCCCTTTGGGTCATATGCTTTTCTTTTCGCAGCGCCGCAATCAGAAGGCCGATTTTTTCCGGGTTCATCTGATCCACCTCCTTTTTATATTGTACCGGCATGTGCAAGGGAAAACAACCCACGCTCCGTAGAGTCGTGCGGCGGGAGGCCGCAGCGCTTTCCTCCGCAGAGGGGGCGGGCGGGGCCTTTACATGAAAAAAAGGCTTGTGCATCCTCCGTCTTTTTGGGGAAAAGCACAGCCTTTTATTTGATCCATTTTTTCAGCCGCGGATGTAGCCGCCGGATATAGGCGCCGACGATGCAGGTCACGGCAAAGTCGTACACGAGAAAGGTCAGGTTGCCAAGCCCCCAAAGCACCCAGAGGGAATATTTTCCAAAATCGCCAAGCGCTTCCAACGGGGTTTGAAAAACAAAAATAATCAGGAGATATGCTGCGATCATCACAGTGTTGAAAATCAGAAATTTTAAAATATATTCCACCACCGGGCGGCGCAGCTTCTCAATAATGCCCTTGAGAATCGGGTAGTAGCCGAAGAAGGCGACGAACATCAGCTTGGCCTCCGGCTCGGCGAGCAGAAGCACCAGAACCGAGGTCGCGCCAAAGGCCGTAAAGGCCCATTTATAGTCGGTTTCGACCACCAGTATGATGAAAACCATTCCGGCTATGGCCGGCACGGCGTAAGTCATCGATGGAAAGTAGGAGAAAAGCATGATCGCCACCGACAATGCGGAGAGCACGCCGCACAGCGCGATTTTGCCGGTGTTTCGTTTCATCCTTCCACTCCTTCCCATATTTTATAAAACCTATGCGGGCGCGCCGGGCAAAGCGGCAGGCCGTTTGCAGCAGAACAAACCGCCGCCCTCCACTGTATAAGCCGCGCGCCGGGGCAAAGGCCTCCCCGCCTTTTGTCAGCAGGGGAACATGCTTCCGCCAAAGCAGCGGCAGCAGCAGTCAGCGCAGAGCAGACCCTGACAAACGTCGCAGGCCGAGCACTCGCTCCCCTGGCCGCCGGTGCGGTAGCCGCCGAACTGCCCGCTTTGCTGACGCTGAATCTGATTCAGGGCGGCGCGGTACTCGGCGTTGCCGGGGTTCATTCGGCAGGCAGTGGAAAAGCAGGTGTAGGCCTCATCAAACCAGCCGCGGCGATAGAGCACGCTGCCCGAGAGAAAATACCATTCGGCATCCCGCTTTTCTGGCGGAACGCCGTCGAGCAGCTCCTGTGCGTCCTCCAGCCGGCCGGAGACGATCAGCGACCGGATATCGGCGAAGTTGCCGCCTCCCTGTCCGCCGTAGCCGGAGGTTCGGCCGCCATAGTCCGAGGTGCCGCGCGCGTTTTTGCGCTGGGTCATGATGGTGTCATAAGCCTCGTTAATCTCCTGCATTTTTTCGGACGCGAGATCGGACAGTGGATTGTCGGTATAGTTGTCCGGATGAAATTTTTTCGCAAGCTCCCGATAAGCCGCCTTGACCTCGTCGTCCGAGGCGGTTTTGGGGATGCCCAGTACTTCATAAGGGTCTTTCATCAAACTTCTCCTTTTGTTCGAGCACCGCTTTCTGCATCTTCGGCAGGCCGAGGAACACGATATTCTCCACAATTTCGGTATAATGCGAAAGGCCGAGCAGGCCGATGCATTTTCCAAGCTCATCCACGCAGACGTTGAGGTTGCCGACCGCACGCCGCACCGCGGTCTCCCGGTCGCAGCCCAGCCGGAGAAAGACGTTATAGCCGCCGCTTTTTTCGTCCTGCTCCAGGTCGTCCACCGCGTCGAGCAGATAGATCCATTTTCCGGCCAGATAGCCCATCCGGCCGAGAACGCGCGTCGCCGCCTCCCCCTCGCCGCAGAGGGCAAAGAGGGCGGACAGCATCCGGGCGGTCGGCTCGCAGGCCGCGTCGGGGCGGCTCTCCCCCTCCCGCTCGACGATGGCCTGCCGCTTTTCATAATCCGCGACCTGCCCCGCAAGCTTGGGAAAAGCGCGGGCAGCCTTTTTTTGCGGGAGGCGGGCGAACAGCCGCAGAAAACGGAAGCCCAGCCCTTTGAAAAAGCCGCTGTCGGCCACACTGTCGTTCAGCTTGCTGTAGGAAAGGAGGACGCAGCCGGCGGCCACGCCGTCCAGCGCGTCTCCCACCCGCTTGCAGGTGTTGCACTTTTTCAGCGGATTGACAACACACCGCCGCTGCTCGAACCCGGTGCAGGAAGGCAGCAGCCCCAGCCGAAGCAGCGCCAGAAAGGTAAAATCATAGCTGAGCGTCAGGCGGGCGAGCAGCCCGTACCGCTGGCCGAGCACGCGGCAGAGGGTACAGTACACCGCCCGGTAGGTTTCATTTTCCCGGACGCGAAGCTCGGGGATGCAGGGCCTGACATAACCAAACACAAATTTACCTCTTTTTCCTGTAATTTGTTTTATTGTAACGGATCGTTCGCCAAAATGCGTTAAGAATGTGTAAATAAAATCATCGGTTCAGCAGTTTTGCCAGATATTTTCCGGTATAGGAGCGCGGCTCCTTCGCAACCTCCTCCGGCGTACCGGTGCAGACCACCTCGCCGCCGCGGTCGCCGCCCTCCGGCCCGAGGTCGATGATATAATCGGCAGTTTTGATGACGTCGAGGTTGTGCTCGATCACCAGCACGGTGTTTCCGGCATCCACCAGCGTCTGCAAAACCTCGATCAGGCGGTGGACGTCGGCCGTGTGCAGGCCGGTCGTCGGCTCGTCCAGGATATAGATGGTCCGGCCGGTCGGGCGGCGGGAGAGCTCGGTGGCCAGCTTGACCCGCTGCGCCTCTCCGCCCGAGAGGGTGGTCGCCGGCTGGCCGATCTTGATATACCCCAGCCCGACGTCATAGAGGGTTTTCAGCTTGCGATAGATTTTTGGCAGCGGCTCGAAGAAATGCATGCCCTCCTCCACCGTCATCTTCAGCACGTCGCAGATGCTTTTTTCCTTGTATTTGATTTCCAGCGTTTCTCGGTTGTAGCGGCTGCCCTTGCAGACCTCGCACGGGACGTAGACATCGGGCAGAAAATGCATCTCGATTTTGATGATGCCGTCTCCCTGACAGGCCTCGCACCGGCCGCCCTTCACGTTGAAGGAGAACCGCCCGGCATTGTAGCCGCGCATCTTCGCGTCTTTGGTGGAGGCGAACAGCTCCCGTATATCGTTGAAAACGCCGGTGTAGGTCGCCGGATTGGAGCGCGGCGTGCGGCCGATCGGCGACTGATTGATGTCGATCACCTTGTCCAGATGCTCCAGCCCGTCGATTCCCTTGTGCGCGCCGGGAAAGAGCCTCGCCCCGTTGAGGTCGGAGGCCAGCCGCTTGTACAGAATTTCGTTGACCAGGGAGGATTTTCCCGAGCCGGAGACGCCGGTCACCGCCACAAAGGCGCCGAGCGGAATTTTGACCGTGACGTTTTTCAGGTTGTTTTGCGTAGCGCCCCGCACGGTTAGGAACTTGCCGTTGCCCGGCCGACGAACCTCGGGAACGGGAATCTTCCTCCGCCCGGTCAGATAATCCCCGGTCAGAGAGTTTTTGCAGGCTTCAATTTCCTTCAAGGTGCCGGCGCAGACGACCTCTCCGCCATGGACGCCGGCGCCCGGGCCGATGTCGACGATGTAGTCGGCGGCGCGCATGGTATCCTCGTCATGCTCGACCACGATCAGGGTGTTGCCGAGGTCGCGCAGCCGGCGGAGTGTATCCAGCAGCCGGTCGTTGTCCCGCTGATGCAGGCCGATGCTCGGCTCGTCGAGGATGTAGAGTACCCCCATGAGGGAGGAGCCGATCTGGGTGGCGAGGCGGATACGCTGACTCTCCCCGCCGGAGAGGGTTCCGGCCGATCGGGAAAGGTTGAGGTAGTCCAGCCCGACCGAGGCCAGAAAGCTCAGACGGCTGCAGATTTCCTTCAAAATCAGGTCGGCGATCTTGCGCTCTCTTTCGGTCAGCTCCAGCCCCTGTACAAAGCGCAGGGCGTCGTTGACCGAAAGGTCGGTCAGCTCTCTCAGGTTTTTCCCGCCGACCGTGACCGCGAGGCTTTCCGGCTTCAGCCGGGCGCCGTGACAGTCGGGGCAGGGACACTCACTCATGGCTGTCTCAATCTCCGCCCGGATCCAGTCGCTGCTCGTCTCCTTATACCGGCGCTCGAGGTTGTGGACAATGCCTTCAAATTCGGCCTTGTATTTGCCGCCGCCCCAGTCGGTCTCCCGCTCGAACTCGATCTTCTCGCCGCCCGAGCCGTAGAACAGCACCTGCCGCACCGCGTCGGGCAGCTCGCCGAACGGTGTGTCGAGGGAGAAGCCGTAGTGCTTCGCCAGGCCTTTATAATACATCATGGCGATTGTACCCTGCTGTCCGTCCCGGCCGCGGCCGCCCCGCCAGGGATTGATGCTCCAGCCGGAGGCCTTGATGGCGTTCTGGTTGATCGACAGCTTGGGGTTGGGGACGATCAGCTCGGGATTGACCTTCATAAACACGCCGAGACCGGTACAGGTCGGGCAGGCGCCGGCCGGATTGTTGAAGGAGAACATGCGGGGGGTAAGCTCGGGAATGCTGACCCCATGGTCGGGGCAGGCGTAGCTTTGGGAGAAGAGCAGTTCCTCCCCGTCGATGACGTCAATGATGGTCAGCCCCCCGGTCAGGGAGGAGGCGGTTTCGATGCTGTCGGCCAGACGGCTCCGCACGCTTTCCTTGATTACCAGGCGGTCGACGACAATTTCGATGTTGTGCTTTTTGTTTTTCTCGAGCTTGATCTCCTCGGTCGTTTCGTAGAGATTGCCGTCCACACGCACCCGGACAAAGCCCGAGCGGGCGGCGGCCTCAAACTCCTTCTGATGCTCGCCCTTGCGGGCGCGGACGACCGGGGCCAGCACCTGAATCCGGCTGCCCTCCGGCAAAGAGAGCACCTTATCCACGATCTGATCGACCGTCTGCTGCTCGATCGGCCGGCCGCAGACCGGGCAGTGCGGTATGCCGATCCGCGCGTACATCAGGCGGAGGTAATCATAAATCTCGGTCACGGTGCCGACCGTTGACCGCGGGTTTTTGGAGGTGGTTTTCTGGTCGATCGAAATGGCGGGGGAAAGCCCGTCTATGCTGTCGACGTTGGGCTTCTCCATCTGTCCCAGAAACATCCGCGCGTAGGAGGAGAGCGACTCGACATAGCGGCGCTGCCCCTCGGCGTAAATCGTATCGAAAGCCAGAGAGGATTTTCCCGATCCCGACAGTCCCGTGAAAACAATCAGCTTGTCCCGCGGAATGGTCAGGTCGATATTTTTTAAGTTGTGCTCTCTGGCGCCTTTGATCACCATTTTATCCTGTGGCATGGGTATGATCCATCCTTTCTGAAAGCTTGCAAAACCCGGCGGTCTCTGTCCAGCGCACGAACAGGGGCTTGAAAATAGCCAAACTTTAATACCCGGCAAAATATAAACCTTTGCGCTCATGCCGCGCGGGCTGCTCTTTTTTGGAGGATGCAGTTCCTCTATCCAATTTACTGCAAACTTGAGCCTTTGCGCTCATGCCGCGCGGGCACCCTGTTTCTGTCGCGGCAGAAACAGGGGAAAGACCGCTTTGGGGAGGGGTTTCGATCCCCTCCCCATCGCGCCGCCGGAGAAAGACACTGCAAAAGGTCATCGGACCCTTGCCCTCCGGCAGGCTGAAAACCGCCACAAAGTGTGGCAAGGGTCGAGGCCGATGACAGCTTTGCAAAAAACAAAAGTTATCTGTCGGACGGCGCCCCCCTCCCTAACCGACCAAGGGCATAGCCCTTGGAACCCGATAGACAGGGGATTGAGAATTTTTTCAAATTTTACGAAAGCGTATTCGCAAAACCCGTCAGTCTTACGCCTTGCCTTCCCGCAGCTTGGCAATCCGGTCGCGGAGGTAGGCGGCGTGCTCGAACTCCAGCAGACGCGCGGCCTCCTTCATCTCCCGCTCGAGGCGGCGGATGAGCGCTTCGCGCTCCGGCTTGCTCATGCGTCGGCCGCTCTTTTCCGACGATTTGTTCCGGGACTTGCCCGAAATCTCAATCACATCGCGCACATCCTTGACGATGGTTTTCGGCGTGATGCCGTGCGCCTCATTATACGTCATCTGGATGGCGCGGCGGCGCGCGGTTTCCGAAATGGCCTGCTCCATCGAGGGGGTGACGCTGTCGGCGTACATGATGACCTGTCCGCCGGCGTTGCGCGCCGCACGGCCGATGGTCTGCACAAGCGAGGTCTCACTCCGCAGGAAGCCCTCCTTATCCGCGTCGAGGATGGCGACCAGCGACACCTCGGGAATATCCAGCCCCTCCCGCAGGAGGTTGATGCCCACCAGCACGTCGAACTCGCCAAGGCGCAGATCACGGATAATCTCCATCCGTTCCATGGTGTCGACGTCGTGGTGCATGTACCGCACCTTGATATCCAGATTTTCGAGATACTCGGTCAAATCCTCCGCCATTTTTTTGGTGAGGGTGGTGACCAGCACCCGCTCCTTTCGCGCGGTGCGAAGGTTGATCTCCGACACCAGGTCATCGATCTGCCCGTCGGTCGGTTTGACAATCACCTCCGGGTCGAGGAGGCCGGTCGGCCGGATCACCTGCTCGACGATCTGCGCCGACCGCTCCCGCTCGAGCGGACCCGGCGTGGCAGAGACAAAGATCGCCTGATGAATGTGGCGGTAAAATTCTTCAAAATTCAGCGGCCGGTTGTCATAGGCCGACGGCAGCCGGAATCCGTATTCGACCAGATTTTCCTTCCGCGCACGGTCGCCCCCGTACATGCCCCGCACCTGCGGCAAAGTGACGTGCGACTCATCCACGAAGAGGAGGAAATCCTCCGGAAAATAGTCGAGCAGGGTAAAGGGGGTGCTGCCCGGCGCCCGGCGGGAGAGCACGCGGGAGTAGTTTTCGACCCCCTTGCAGGTGCCGATCTCCCGCAGCATTTCGACATCGTGCTCGGTGCGCTGACGGATGCGCTGCGCTTCGATCAGCTTGTCATTTTCCTTGAAAAAGCGAACCCGTGCCTCCATCTCGGCCTCCAGATCACGGCAGGCCTCCTCCATCCGTTCGGGCGGAATGATGTAGTGGGTCGCGGGATAAATCCCGGCGTGGGCCAGCTCCTCCTTCACCTCGCCGGTGAGGGTGTTGATTTTGGTCAGGCGATCAATCTCATCCCCGAAAAATTCCACCCGGATGGCGTCGTCTCCGGAGTAGGCCGGGAAAATCTCCACCACGTCGCCCCGCACCCGGAATTTGTTGCGCACAAAATTTACATCGTTACGCTCGTATTGCAGGTTGACCAGCTTTTTCAGCATTTCATCCCGATCCATCTCCGCTCCTTGGCGAAGGGAGAGGATCATGTTGCGATAGTCGATCGGGTTGCCGAGACTGTAGATGCAGGAAACGCTGGCCACAATAATCACATCCCGCCGCTCGGACAGCGCGCAGGTGGCCGAATGGCGGAGCTTGTCAATTTCATCATTGATGGCGGAATCTTTTTCAATATAGGTGTCGGTGCCGGGGATGTATGCCTCCGGCTGATAGTAATCGTAATAACTGACAAAATACTCGACCGCGTTGTTTGGGAAAAACTCCCGGAACTCAGAGCAGAGCTGGGCGGCCAGCGTTTTGTTGTGGGCTAAAACCAGGGTCGGGCGGTTGACATTGGCGATGATGTTCGCCATCGTAAAAGTCTTACCCGAGCCGGTCACGCCGAGCAGAGACTGCTCCCGATAGCCCTGCCGGACGCCGTCGGTCAGTCGGGCAATCGCCTCCGGCTGATCGCCGGTCGGCTGATAGGCCGAAACCAGCTCAAAACGATCCCTTCCCATAACGCCACCCCCTCCTTTTTGCATGGTCTTTGCGAACAAATGTTTTCCAGAATATTCTACCGCTTTCGGGCTGCTTTGTCAATATTTTAGTATACCACGCTTTTCTTCAATTTACAAATTCTTTGACGGGTGCTCGATCGCAGCGGGTTAACGCTTTGCAGCAGATGTGAAATGGCAAAACCGTCTCCCGTTGGCGGGCAGGAAAAATATAGACAAAAAAAGCACCCGGATGCGGGCGTTTTTTTATGGCCGGCAAGTCCGATTTTGCTTGACAAAATGCGGGATAGTATTATATCCTAAAGAGAAAAGCAAACGGTATAAGGAAGCGGTGCGCACAGCTTTTGCCGCCGCTGCCTTTTGGACATGCCGGGAAGGCGGACCTCCTGCTTTTTGCAAAGGAGAAGGTCTGCGAAAACCCGGGAATTACTGGAAAGGGGAATGCTTATGAAGGCATATTTGGTGTTCGCCGACGGCGATGTGCTGGAAGGAGAGGCGTTCGGCGCGACCGGCCGGAGCATCGGTGAGGTGGTGTTCAACACCTCCATGACCGGGTATCAGGAGATTTTGACCGACCCATCCTACTGCGGACAGATCGTGACCATGACCTATCCGCTGATCGGCAATTACGGCGTCAATTCCGCAGATGATGAGGCAAAGGCCTCCTTCGTGCGGGGCTTTGTCGTTCGTGAGTGGTGTCCCCATCCCTCCAACTTCCGGTGTGAGGGAGGGCTGGATGCCTATTTGAAAGAGCACGGCATCATCGGAATCTGCGGCGTGGATACCCGCCGCATCACCCGGAAGGTTCGGACGCACGGTGTGATGAACGGCGCGATCGTGACCGGCGAACTGGATAAAGACGCGCTGCTGCGGGAAATTGCGGAGTACCGGGTAAGCGGCGCCGTAGAGCGCGTAACCTGCGAGAAGCCTTATGTGGTCGAGAGCGGGTCGCGTTCTATTTATAATGTGGGACTTTACGACTTCGGGTTCAAGAAGAGCATTCTTGAAAACCTGACCTCCCGCGGGTGCAGGGTGACCGTTCTGCCGGCCTCCACCCCGGCGAAGGAGGCGCTTGCCATGGGCTTCGACGGCATCATGCTTTCCAACGGTCCGGGCGACCCGGCCGATAATGTGGAGATTATTGCCGAGCTGAAAATTCTGGCCGCCTCGGGTATTCCGATCTTCGGCATCTGCCTCGGCCATCAGCTGCTTGCGCTGTCCCAGGGGGCGAAGAGCGGACGCCTCGCCTTCGGACACAGAGGGGGCAACCACCCGGTCAAGGATCTCGCCACCGGGAAAACCTGCATGACCAGCCAGAACCACGGCTACGCCATCCTGGCCGACTCGGTCGAGGGGCTGGACGCCACGGTCAGCCACATCAACATGAACGACGGCACGGTGGAGGGCATCGCCTATAACAAAATCAACGCCTTCAGCGTCCAGTTCCATCCGGAGGCCGGCCCCGGCCCGCAGGACACGAGTACGCTGTTCGACCGGTTTATCGCCCGGATGCAGAAGTAAGACAGGAGGAGAGAAGGATATGCCAAAGAATCCAGAGATTAAAAAGACCCTTGTGATCGGCTCCGGCCCCATCGTGATCGGTCAGGCCGCCGAGTTCGATTATTCCGGCACGCAGGCCTGTCTCGCCCTGAAGGAGGATGGGATCGAGGTTGTGCTGATCAACTCCAACCCCGCGACCATCATGACCGACAATCACATCGCCGACAAAATTTACATCGAGCCGCTCACGGTCGAGGTTGTGGAGAAGATCATCGCGCTTGAAAATCCCGACAGCATCCTGCCGACCTTGGGAGGGCAGACCGGGCTGAACCTCGCGATGGAATTGTATGAGGCCGGCGTGTTCGATAAATATAATGTACAGCTTCTCGGCGCGCGGCCGGAAACCATCAAAAAGGCGGAGGATCGCGGCGCGTTTAAGGAGACGATGGAGAGCATCGGTCAGCCGCTGATCCCCTCGACCGTCGTGACCGAAACAGCCGACGCCATCGCCTTTGCGGCAAAGGTCGGCTATCCGGTGGTCGTCCGCCCGGCCTATACTTTGGGCGGCAGCGGCGGCGGCATCGTCCATACCGAGGACGAGCTGCGGGAGACCTGCGACACCGCCATCAAGCTTTCCCGCGTGGGACAGACCCTGATCGAAAAGTGCATCTCCGGCTGGAAGGAGATCGAGTTTGAGGTCATGCGCGACCATCTCGACAACAAGATCATCGTCTGCGGAATGGAGAATGTCGACCCCGTAGGCGTGCACACCGGCGACTCGGTCGTGGTCGCGCCCTGCCAGACGCTGGCCGATAAGGAATTCCAGATGCTGCGCTCGGCCTCCTTAAGCATTGTTTCGGCGCTGGGGATCGAGGGCGGCTGCAATGTGCAGCTTGCGCTCCATCCCGACAGCTTTGAGTACGCCGTAATCGAGGTCAACCCCCGCGTCTCCCGTTCGTCGGCGCTGGCCAGTAAGGCGACCGGTTACCCGATTGCCAAGGTCGCGGCCAAGATTGCCATCGGATACACGCTGGATGAGATTCAGAACGCCGTCACCAAAAAGACGGTCGCCTGCTTTGAGCCGGCGCTCGATTACTGCGTGGTCAAGTTCCCGCGCTTCCCCTTTGACAAGTTCGTCTATGCCAAAAAGACGCTGGGCACCCAGATGCAGGCCACGGGGGAGATCATGTCGATCGGCACCTCGTTTGAAGCGGCGCTGATGAAGGCGGTTCGCTCGATCGAGAAAAAGACCGACACCATGAATCTGCAGATCTACTCCTCTCTTGGAAAAGCGGCGCTGCTCGCCCAGATTGCCCAGTGCGACGACGACCGGCTGTTCCTGATTTATCAGGCCTTCAAGCGCGGCGTCACGGTGGATGAGATTTTTGAAATCACCAAAATTGACCGCTTTTTCCTCTATAAGCTGATGCACCTGCTGGAGATGGAGTATCGGCTGACCGAAGGAAATCTGGACGCCGGGACCATTCGGAAGGCGCTGGATATGGGCTATACCTATACCGCGATCGAGCGCCTCTCGGGGGAGAAAATAAGGGATCGCCGGTTTGCCGCCTATAAAACGGTTGACACCTGCGCCGCCGAGTTTGAGGCTTTTACTCCCTACTACTACTCGAGCTATGATGAGGAGACCGAGGCCGTCCACTCGGATAAAAAGAAGGTGCTGGTTATCGGCTCCGGCCCGATCCGGATCGGGCAGGGAATCGAGTTCGACTACTGCACCGTGCACTCGGTCTGGGCGTTGAAGGACGCCGGGTATGAGGCTATTATCGCCAACAACAACCCCGAGACGGTCTCGACCGACTTTGATACCTCCGACCGGCTGTATTTTGACCCGCTGACCCCCGACGACATCGACAATGTGCTGGCGGCCGAAAAGCCGGACGGCGTCATCGTGCAGTTCGGCGGCCAGACGGCCATCAAGCTGGCCCGGCACCTGCATGATAAGGGAATCAAAATTCTCGGCACTTCGTTTGAGATGATTGACGCGGCCGAGGATCGGGAACTGTTCGACGCCATGCTCGAGCGGTGTGGCATTCCGCGCCCGCTGGGTTCCTCGGTCTTTACCACCGCGCAGGCGGTCGAGGCGGCCGAGAAAATCGGATATCCCGTGCTGCTGCGCCCCTCCTATGTCCTGGGCGGGCAGAATATGATCATCGCCTATAACGCCGATGAGGTCATCCAGTATATGGATATTATCACGAGAACCGGTATCGAAAATCCGGTACTCGTCGACAAATACATCATGGGGAAGGAGATTGAGGTCGACGCCATCTGCGACGGGGAGGATATCCTCATCCCCGGTATTATGGAGCATATCGAGCGGGCAGGCGTCCACTCGGGCGACTCGATCTCGGTCTATCCCTGCCAGAATGTCTGCGACCATGATAAAGAGGTCATCATCGACTATACCAAGCGGCTGGCCAAGGAGCTTGGCGCGGTCGGTATGATCAATATCCAGTATGTGCTGCAAAACGGAACCGTCTATGTGATCGAGGTAAATCCCCGCTCCTCCCGCACGGTGCCGTATATCAGCAAGGTGACCGGCATTCCGTCGGTTCGGCTGGCTACCCGCTGCATGCTGGGGGAGAAGCTGAAAAACCTCGGCTATGGCACCGGCTTATATCCCCACAACGGCTACATCGCCGTCAAGGTGCCGGTCTTCTCGTTCGAGAAGCTGCACAACATCGACGTCCACCTGGGGCCGGAGATGAAGTCGACCGGTGAGGTGCTCGGCATTGCCCGCACCTTCGAGGACGCGATGCAGAAGGGCCTCACGGCTGCCGGGTTTAAGATGAAGCACTCGGGCAAAATCCTCCTGACCATCCGCGACCGCGATAAGGAGGAGATGCTGCCCATCGCCAAGCGGTTCTCGGCTATGGGCTTCGAGTTGTACGCCACCGGCGGCACGCGCGCCTTCCTGGCCGATCACGGGCTGGACGCCCACTATGTCGGGAAGATTTATCAGGGCGGCACGATTCTCGAGCTGATTGAGTCGGGCATCGACTATGTGGTTTCGACCTCCTCCGGCAACCGTGCGCCGGAGGCGGACAGTGTCAAGATCCGCCGCAAGGCGATTGAGTGCCGGGTGCCCTGCCTCACCTCGATCGACACCGCCAAGGCACTCTGCGACAGTCTGGAGAATTACCGCGACACCCATGAGCTGGTCATGGTCAACATCGCCGACCTGAATAAGAAGGGGGCCGCCGAGCATCGCGATTTCCGCAGCGGACGTCCGCTGCCCTCGATTATCAAGGGCGGTCAGCCGCTGAAGTTCACCAAGATGCACGGCATCGGCAACGACTATATCTACTTCAACTGCTTTGAGGAGACGATCGACAATCCCAATCAGCTTGCGCTGACCCTCTCCGACCGGCACTTCGGCGTCGGCGGAGACGGCATTGTTATGATCATGCCGTCGGAGGTTGCCGACTTCCGTATGCGGATGTTCAACGCCGACGGCAGCGAAGGCAAAATGTGCGGCAACGCCAGTCGCTGCGTGGGCAAATATGTCTATGACCGCGGCCTGACCGACAAAACCACCATCACGCTGGAGACGCTGAGCGGCATCAAAATCCTGAATCTTCGGGTAACCGACGGCGCGGTGGAAAGCGTGACGGTCGATATGGGCAAGGCCGAGCTGCAGTGCGACCGGATTCCGGTTCTGGCCGACAGCGACCGTCTGATCGGCGGCAATCTGGAGGTTGCCGGCCGCGATTGGAATATCACCTGCGTTTCGATGGGCAACCCTCACTGCGTCACCTTCTGCGAGAAGGTTGCGGATCTCGACCTCGCCTCCATCGGGCCGCTGTTTGAAAAGAACAAGCTCTTCCCCGATCGCATCAACACCGAGTTTGTCCGGGTCATCGACGACCACACCCTCGAGATGCGGGTGTGGGAGCGCGGCACGGGAGAGACGATGGCCTGCGGTACCGGCGCCTGCGCAACGGTGGTCGCCGCGGTGGAGAACGGCTACTGCCCCCGGAATGAGGAAATCACCGTCCAGCTCCTCGGCGGCAATCTGGTGATCAAGTATATGGAGGACGGAACCGTCTTCATGACCGGCAGCGCCAGCTTTGTCTTTGACGGAGAGTTGCTGTAAATCGTTTTCATCTCAAGGATCAGGAGGTTTTGCAGATGCTGAAAATCAATACGAACTATCAGAATTTGAAGGAGAGTTATCTCTTCGCCGGGATCAACAAGCGGGTGGCAGCCTATACCGCCGCCCATCCGGAGAAAAAAATCATCAAGATGGGGATTGGAGATGTGACCCGCCCCCTCTGCCCCGCCGTGGTGGAGGCACTGTCCGGCGCGGTGGCCGATCAGGGTACGGCCGAGCGGTTTCACGGCTACGGCCCCGAGCAGGGCTACGCCTTTCTCAAGACTGCGCTGCAGGACTACTATGCCAAAAAGCAGGTCGCGCTCGAGCCGGAGGAGATTTTTGTCAGCGATGGCGCGAAAAGCGACCTCGGCAATATTCTCGACCTGTTTGCAAAGGACAACGTTTGCCTGATCCCCGATCCGGTTTACCCGGTGTATGTCGATACCAACATCATGGACGGCCGGAAAATTGTCTATATGGACGCGAATGAGGCGAACGGCTTTCTGCCGCTGCCCGACCCGTCGGTAGAGGCGGACATCATCTACCTCTGCTCGCCCAATAACCCGACCGGCGCGGTCTACAACCGGGAGCAGCTTGGCCGCTGGGTCGATTATGCCAACGCGCGGGGGGCGATCATCCTCTTCGACGCGGCGTATGAGGCCTTTGTCTGCGACCCTGACCTCCCGCGCAGTATTTATGAAATTCCGGGAGCGAAGACCTGCGCGATCGAATTCAGCTCCTTCTCCAAGACGGCCGGCTTTACCGGCACACGCTGCGGCTATACCGTCGTGCCGACCGCGCTGGAGCGGGATGGAGTCAGCCTCAACAAAATGTGGCTGCGCCGGCAGACGACCAAGTTCAACGGGGTGGCCTACATCGTGCAGAAGGGCGCGGCCGAGGTGTTTTCGCCCGAGGGACAGCGCCAGATAAGGGAGAATATCGACTATTACCGTGAGAATGCGCGCATTATCACGGCGACCATGAATGAGCTGGGCCTTTGGTATACGGGAGGTGTAAACTCCCCCTATATCTGGTTCAAGTGCCCGAATGGGATGCTTTCCTGGGACTTCTTCGACCTGCTGCTGGAGAAGGCGGGGGTCGTTGGTACGCCCGGAGAGGGCTTCGGCAAAAATGGAGAGGGCTTCTTCCGCCTGACCGCCTTCGGCAATCGGGAGAACACGGTTGAGGCGATGGAACGCCTCAAAGCGCTGCTGAAATAAGCCTTTTTCTTCATCGGTGGATGGAATTGTGAACAGCCGCTCGGAATCCTTATGGTTTCCCGGGCGGCTGTTTTGGGTTTTGGCAAGGGCGCTTTCCCGGCCGGAGAGGGCTGTCCGCTGACCGGGAGGCGCGTGGGTCGTCATAAATCCTGGCGAATCTGCGTCGGATGTCGGGCGTTTCGGCAAAAAAATATCCCGGGGGAAGCGAGCGCCTCTCCCGGGATGATGTAGAATATGCAAGATAAAAATGCGGGGTTTTAACCGCGTGCGTTGTAATCGGCTGCAAGCAGATTGCTGGCCTTGGCCAGCTTGTAGATGTATACGAACGGCCCGACGATGATCAGGGCGCCAAGCACATTCCACAGCCAGAAATCGGCGGCGCTGAGGCTGTACGGAATCTGCCGGCGGCGCAGCTCATTTCCGATACGGCCGGACAGGCGATGGAACCATACCAAATAGGCGATTCCAAGAGTGACCGGCCCGACCAGGAAAAGCAGAAGGCAGTAATGCATGGTTTTGCGTCCGTCATACCTGCTGGCGATCACGTTAATGTCCGCTGAGATGCCCGAGAAAAAGACAATGCCGTAAATGCCGAGGGTGATGATGTTGAGCAAAATGAATTTTGCAAGGCCACGTTTGGCATTCAGCTGTCCGACCGGTGCACTGGATACGGCAACCGGTGTCGGGGCGGCGGTCGTCTGGGTGGGTTGATTGTTCATGTTTGCATCTTCCTTCCTGCTTGTCATGATGTGTACCTGCTGAAAGTATTATAGCAGATACATCCCTGCCGGCACAATTTGCAAAACAGCAAAAAAACCGAAAGCTTTCCTGTCACATGTGAACAAAGTCCGGCGCGGCGCTTTACAGGATGGGATGAGGCAAAAACACCTTTTTCGCCTGAATATCCGGGAAAATCCAATCGTTTCCAGAGTGTTCTGCTTTTCTGCCACACCGGTAGGAGCCTTGGTGGGCGGCGGAGTGTTCGAACCGCCGCGCTGCTGACTGAAGACGAAAATCAGAAAATTTGCAATATATTTTTTACGTCGACCGCCTCCGTCGCAAAAGAGGAGGGGGGAAGCAGTTCTCGGAAGGAATGCCTCCGCCCTTTGAAGCCCCTTACCGGAGGGAGTTCCGTTTGTCAGATGTATGCAAATTTTTTACAGATGTGACAAATAATTATGTTGCAGAAAGAAATATTCAATGTTATAATTTAACTGGTAATTTTGTCGAACGGTGGTGTAGTCATTGCCGGAAAAAGAGAAAAGAGACGTAGAAGCCGTGGACCGGGCGTCAGATTCGTCGAAAAAATCTCCTTTTTCCGCGACGGAGGCGTTGCTGGCCTCCATTGCGGTGATTTTGCTGCTGGTAATTATCCTCTACAGCTTTTTTCATGCGGATCGGCAGGCGGACCCAATTGTCGTATATCTGGCCGAGTCGAGCGGTTCCGCAGCCTCGGCAGCCGGCGCCGCCTCTATCGGCGACCAGGCGACCCCGGGGCTGAATCTTGCGGCCTCCGCCGGTGGGGAGTCATCCTCCACCCCGGCTTCAGGCGGGGAGGAATCTACGGCCTCCACCGCTCCGGAGGGGGAGGAGATTCCGATGGTCAATATCAACACGGCGTCGGTTTCCGAATTGACCGCCCTCCCCGGCATTGGGGAGGTCAGGGCGGAGGCAATCATCGCCTATCGGGAGGAGTTCGGGGAATTTCTCTCGGTCAGCCAGCTTTTGAATGTAAGCGGCATCGGGGAAAAAACGCTGGAGAAAATCCGGGACTATATCGTGCTTTCCTGAAGTGAACGGGGGGGAGCTTTCCGCCCGGCGGAGTGATATCGTCCGGCTTCCGCGCTGCAGAGGCCGGCAGAACTCCGGCATATTTCCCCCGGGACAGAAATGAAATACAGAATGTAAAATGAGTTCGGGCTTGCCGGACTCATTTTTTTCTGCCGCCGGAGGGGGGACTTGGACGGGCTGCATATATTATGGTCAGCGTAAACGCCTCCCTTATATTATACAGGAAGCGCGAAGCCTCTCTCCTGAAAAAATGGAAAAAATTTATAGATGGGGCTTGACAAAGCTGTTTTGCAGTGCTATGATCCATATCAAACAGATAGGAATAGTAAGAAAACTTCTTCGGAGGGCGCTATGAAACGGACACAGTACGGACCGTTCCGATGTTGAAACGGTCAAAAAATTTACCGGATACGGGCGATGTTTTCCTGTCCGGCGGCATATGATTTGATATTTATATATTGAAGGAGAGAACAGAATATGAAAACCTATGAAAGAATTACCGATCTGATCGGCGGCACGCCGCTGCTTAAACTGACCAATTACAACGCACAGAACGAGCTGGACGCAACCATTTACGGCAAGCTGGAGTATTTCAACCCCGCAGGCAGCGTAAAGGACAGAATCGCCCGGGCGATGATTGACACGGCGGAGGCGGAGGGTGCCCTGAAGCCCGGCTCGGTCATTATCGAGCCGACCAGCGGCAACACCGGAATCGGCCTGGCGGCCGTGGCCGCCTCCAGAGGGTACAGAATCATCCTCACCATGCCGGAGACCATGAGCGTCGAGCGCCGCAATCTTCTGAAGGCATATGGCGCCGAGCTGGTGCTGACCGACGGGGCGAAGGGCATGAAGGGCGCCATCGCCAAGGCACAGGAGCTTGCGGCCGAGACGCCGAACAGCTTCATCCCCAGCCAGTTTACCAATGCCGCCAACCCAACGGCGCACCGCACCTCCACCGGCCCCGAGATTTGGGAGGATACCGACGGAAAGGTGGATATCTTCGTTGCCGGAGTCGGCACCGGCGGCACCGTCACCGGTGTGGGAGAATATCTGAAGAGCCGCAATCCCGAGGTCAAGGTTGTCGCGGTCGAGCCGGCCGGTTCGCCGGTACTCTCCAAGGGTACGCCCGGCCCGCATAAGATTCAGGGGATTGGCGCGGGCTTTGTGCCGGAGACGTTGAACACCAAAATTTATGATGAGATCATCACGGTAGAGAATGAGAATGCCTTTGCGACCGGCAGAACCCTCGCCAGAAAAGAGGGACTGCTGGTTGGAATTTCCTCCGGCGCGGCGGTATGGGCGGCCACGCAGCTTGCAAAGCGGCCCGAAAACAAGGGTAAGATCATTGTCGCCCTCCTCCCGGATACAGGAGATCGCTATCTTTCTACCCCGATGTTTGCCGAGTAATTGCAGCGAGAGGCCGGATAGACCGGTGAATCGGCACGACCGGTAGACCGGACTTATTCAAAATAAAAATATAAAAAAAGGGAGGCTTTCGCTGCCTCCCCTTTTTTATATGTAAATATGCAGTTTTATGTTTGATTTAAGGGGCGTATGCCCGAACGGGTGAAGCGATGAGGCGGCGGACAGAGCGTTAAGGCAGCCGGGCTGTGCTTGCCCTGCTGTGCTTGCCCTACTTCCTTTTACGCTTTGGCCAGAGGCTTTTTTTCGGGGAAGTCCGCCTCACAGGTGAGGTTCATCCCCAGCTTGCGTATCGTGCTTTCGTCCCCGGAATAAAGCAGCTTGGTCGAGTGGATTTCACAGCCCGAAAGCTTGGGCAGCTGCTCGACCGCACGAGCGGCCGTCTCGTTCTCGGCCGCGCAGATGTAGAGGGCGGTCAGCACATCATCCACCTTGAGGACGCTCGACCGGCTGCCGAGCAGATTGATCTTCAGTTTGAGCACCGGCTCCAGCACAGAGGGGCTGATGAGCAGCACCTCCTTCGGGATGCCGGCCAGCACCTTGATGCTGTTGAGAATGACGCCGCTGCAGGCGCTCATGAGGGCGGTCGCCTTTCCGGTGATGATCCGGCCGTCGGGCAGCTCGATGGCCGCCGCGGGCGCGCCGGAGGCTTCCTGCTTGGCAAGGGCGGGCAGAACAACGCTGCGCTCCTCCGGTTTGGCGTCGATCTGCTGCATCAGGAGGCGCAGCTTCTCCACCGTCTCCGGCCGCTCCTTCCCCTGCTTGAAGTCGGCCATGCCTTTATAATACCGGCGGATAATCTCCTGCCGGCCGGCCTCCCTGCACACGTCGTCGTCAATGATGGCGTAACCGGCCATGTTGACCCCCATGTCGGTCGGGCTGCAATAAAACTTGTCATCCCCCGTGATGCGGGACAAAATGGTGCGCACGATCGGAAAGGCCTCAACATCCCGGTTGTAATTGACCGTCGTAATGCCATAGGCCTCCAGATGGAAGGGGTCAATCATATTGACGTCCTGCAGATCGGCGGTCGCCGCCTCATACGCCAGGTTGACCGGGTGCATCAGCGGCAGATTCCAGATCGGAAAAGTCTCATACTTGCCATAGCCGGCCTTGCCGCCCCGGCGCTGCTCATGATAAACCTGCGACAGGCAGGTGGCCAGCTTGCCGCTGCCCGGGCCGGGCGCGGTGACAACGACCAGAGGCTTGCTGGTCTCAATATACGGGTTGGCGCCGTAGCCGGCGTCGCTGACGATGTGATCGACGTTGGAGGGATAGCCCTCAATCGGGCGGTGGAAGTAGTGGCGGATGCCCTTGGCCTCCAGCTTGCGGGCAAAGCCCTCGGCGGCGGGCTGACCGGTGTAGCGCGTGATGACCACGCTGCCGATCGAAATCCCCATGGCGCTGATGTCGTCGATCTGCCGCAGCAGGTCGAGGTCGTAGCTGATCCCGAGATCGGCGCGGATCTTGGTTTTTTCAATGCTGGCGGCGCTGATGCAGAAAACCACCTCCGCATGGTCGCGCAGCTCATGCAGCAGCCGGATTTTGGCGTCAGCCTCAAACCCGGGGAGGACGCGGGCCGCGTGATAGTCGTCAAACAGCTTGCCGCCGAACTCCAGATACAGCTTGCCGTCAAACCGGGCGATCCGCTCCAGAATATGCTCCTTCTGCTTTTTCATGTAGAGTGCGTTGTCAAACCCTTTTTTCTTCATAATCCCTCTCCATTTTCAAAAAAAGAAACATGTGACCTTGTAACCTGCGCTTCTTGCCCGGGGGTGTTCTCTTAAAGTAAAAAGCACTGAAAATATCCGGGCAAAAGGGTACGCTTCGCGCCGCCCGATTTCGCCGGACGGAGGCTGAATACCCGGATCTTGTGCAGTCCTGTACAGTAAAAATCGGCAGGCCTCGGATGAGACTTGCCGATTTTTTGGTGGACGATAACGGACTCGAACCGCTGACCCTTCGCACGTCAAGCGAATGCTCTACCAGCTGAGCTAATCGTCCGTAAGAACGCGAGTGTTATTATAATCTATCCTTCAGAAAAAATCAAGAGAATTTTGAGAGAATTTTCAAAAAAAGAGATGTTATTTTTTTAACAAATTTTTTGTCGACGGTTACATAATCGAGATGTAAAAATAGAATATACCGCTTGTATTCCACATTTTCCACATACTTATCAACCGAAATTGGCTGATTTTACGGCCGAGAGGGCGGACAATCCTTTAAAAATGTGGATAACTCTGTGGATTGTGTTGATTCGTGTGACAGGTTACTCGTTTACATAACGCAGAAAATTCGACCGAATATTTTAGATTATTTACGCATAGTATAGATGACGAAATCTATGAGATACATGTGGAACGCACAAGCGCGCTTCCTTACCCGGGGAGCTTCGCATATTGCATTTGCAGCCATCGCCATGCCGCGGCCAGATCCTCCGGCTGTGCGAAGGCGGAGCGATAAACCTCGACAAGGGCGGCGCCGCGATAGCCGCTTTGCAAAAGGCGGCCGAACAGCTTGGAAAAGGCAAAATCTCCCTCCCCGGGGAGGAGGCAATCTCCGGCCGTGCCGTGGTCGCTCAGATGCAGGTGCGCGACGCACGGCCCCATGGCGTCCAGTATCTCCCACGGGGTGTGTCCGGCGCGCACGGCCTGCTTAACGTCAAGGACAAAGCGAACCGCATCGTTGCTGTACTGCCGCATGGCTCGCAGAAAACCAGGGTGGCAGGCGATGTAGCTGTTGACATTTTCCTGCGCCAGACCGACCCCCTCGCGGGAAAGGAGGCGGTTCAGCTCCAGAAAACGCTCAGTGTATCGCTCCGGCGGCATCTCCGGGTCGCCGTCCCGCCCGCCGTGCAGCACGACAAACTTCGCGCCGAGTGCGGCCGCCGCCTCACCATACCGGCGGTAGAAATCCAGTCCGTCGCGGTACCGCCGCTCATATCCGGAAAAGAGAAGGTACGGCTCAATGCGGGAGGTGAAAGGATGCACCGCCGCGACCCGTATGCCGTAAGCCTCCCGAATCTGCACAAGCTCGCGCAAAAACGCGCCGTCCAGCTCGCTTGGGGCGTTGAAGAAAATTTCGGTGCACCGCACTCCCATTTCCCCGCAGCGGCGCAGTGCGCGCTCGGTCTCCTCCGGGTAGAAGCAGGCGGTGGAAACGCCGATCTCCATATGGGATTCCTCCTTCCAGAATTTATGCGTTGCGGCGGCAGGGCGGACGGTGCTACACTGAAGCTGCGAAGCTGCCTCTCTGCCGCTTTGCAAGGCGGCAGAAAGGCAGGACTCTGACTCCGGCCGCGTTTGCGTTTCGTTTTACAGAGTAATTATAGCATGGAAAGCAGGTGGTATACAATGCAAAAAATTCCGGAATCGGCTTGTCCGGCCGTTTCGGCGCGGGCGGCAAAGACCCTCACCTTCGGCGGATGTTTTTGCTTGCTGTCCGCACTGGCCGGGCTGCTCCTTTACATATGCGTCCCGTCTTATGAGGCGGGGGAAACTGCCAATCTTCTGCTGAATCTTGCGCTGCGCAGCGCGGTTTTGTCTGTGGCTGTCGGTGGGGTTCTGGATCTATCGGACCGAAGAAGGTAACCCGGCCGCGCTGGGCGGGGCGGCATCCTTTTGTGGGAAAGGGTAAAACGCGAAAGCTTAAAGCTGACGGGCGGCAAGGTCCGACTCCCGCCGGCTTTAGGCCGGTGCGCCCCGCTCAGCGCCGACTTCGGGGATAGGGCTGCGGCGTGTCGGTCAGCCCGGCGAGATAATCCATACTGGTGTTCAGCGCAACGGCGATGCGTTTGCATTGTTCAAAGGTCATGAACCGCCGGCCGTTTTCTATCTTGGAATAATCGCTTTGGTCAATTCCGGTCAAAAACTGCATTTGAATTTGTGAAAGCCTCTGCTTTTTTCGGAGAATTTTTAATCTATTCATTTTCATCACCGTCATTATTATGTCGAGACGCACTGAAGAAAATATGGTATAACAGACCTATTCATTTCCCGTGCGGGGATAGGCCTCCTTCACGTCGGTCAGCCCGGCGAGGTAATCCATGCTGGTGTTCAGCGCGATGGCGATGCGCTTGCATTGCTCAAAGGTCATGAATCGCTTTTTACTCTCGATTTTCGAATAGTCGCTTTGATCAATCCCGGTCAGGAACTGCATTTTGATCTGTGTGTAGCCTTTCTCTTTCCGCAATTGCTTTAATCGGTTCATTTGACTCACCTCGGACTTGATTATGTCATAATGACCTATTGAAAATATGGTATTATTGACCTATAATAAATCCGGAGGTGGAAGGTATGTCGTCTTTTTCACTCTGGGAGTCTGTATCCCGCCGGTTGGAGAAAATCCTGCCCAAAGCGGTTGTCCGCGACCTGGAAAAATGCCATTATGAAGAGCTGGTTTTTTATCACTTTACGCTGGGAGAATATTTCCGCAGCGTCATTCTGGATGAAAAGGGCGATCTGTACCGCTGGTTTTATTACGATTTGGAGATTCATAAAAAAGACGATATGAGCGACCTCATGCTGAAGATGTTCTATCTGTATTTAAAAGGAAGGGACGAGGCTATCGACCGCCCCCTCCCGGAGGATGAGGCGGAGCCTTTCCGATATATATAGGCATCGTCGGCGGACAAGGCACAAACGTCGGAAGGAAAGCAAGAGCCGGGAGAGGCGGATAATCTGCACCCTCCCGGCTTAATTTGCATCGGAAAGTAAAAATTCCTCATTTTCCTATTGACAATTGGAGGCGGGAATGGTATAGTGCAATTAACGTTAATGTTAACGTTAACGTTTTGCGGAGTTTTGTGACCGCAACTTCCGGGAGGATGGATTGCATGCTGAAAAAGAGTATTTTGTTCCGCATTTTGTCTCTGGGGATTGTGTCTTTGCTTTTGCTTGGGCTGTGGATTCCCGCCTCGGCGGCAGAGGCGGCCGATACCGGCCTCTGGACAGAGTATTACAGCGGCACAGGGTTTGAAACCTATGTGAGCGGCGACGTGTCCGAGCAGATCAATTTTGAATGGAGCGGCGCGCCGGCAGCGGGTGTTCCGGCCGAGCATTATTCCATTCGGTGGACCGGCCGCATTCAGGCTCCGACAAGCGGGCTCTACATGTTTACGACCAGCGCCGACGACGGGGTCAAGGTGTATATTGGCGGCAAGCAGATCATCAGCGATCCGGGGCCGCACAGGCCGACCGACGCGACCGGCAGGTTCGAGATGGAAGCCGGCCGTTTCTATGATCTCAAGATCGAGTATTATAATGGATACGGCGGCGGCGCGCTCTCGCTCTACTGGCAGACGGACGGCATGGCCAAAACGCTGGTTCCGGCGGCAAATCTCTTTTTGCCGGAGTATGCTGCGACGGTTGACCTGACCTACTCCGAAAAAGGAGAAAAGGCGGTAGCCCGGATGCTGTGCAGCGATGATGCACCGCTGGTTCTCGTGGTCGAAAAACGCGACCTGAGCGGCGCGCTTGTGGATACGTTTGAGGTGGTCCGGCCGACCGAGCAGAATATTTGGGAGGTTGAAGACGTGCTCGGTGAGGAGAAAGACTATCTGTATACCGCCGTGGTGCGGGATACAAAGGACAATGCCGTATCGGCCGAGGTAAGCGCCCAGTATGGCGTGGACTATGCGCTGGAGGTTTCGGCAAACGAAAAGGCCGGAGAAATCTCCGACCTGCTTTACGGCGCTTGTATGGAGGATGTAAACCACGAGCTGTACGGCGGCATCTGGACCCAGATGATTTTCGGCGAGAGCTTTGCCGAGCCCAACCTTGTGGATTTTGATTCGGCCTTCACGGTCGCGGGCGGTCAGTGGATGACCGATGTCTCCGGCGCGGAGAAAATGGTCTATATCAATCGGGAGTCGGAAGGTCCCAAGCTGACCATCAACGATTCCGAATGCACCAGCGGCAGCTTTTCGGCCGATGTCTGGTTCGATGGGGAGGCCGCCGGCTTCATCATCAAAACCAGCGACGCGAAGGCCGGCGCCGACAGCTTCAACGGATATGAGATTTCGCTGCTCAGTGAAGGCGCGGTGCGCCTCGCCCGGCATCAGTACAACTACAACAAAATTAGCGATACCTCCTGCAACTCGGTGGCGGCCAATCGCTGGATCAACCTGAAGGTCGATATGACCGAGAACAGCATTACCGTCTATGTCGACGGGGTTCAGGCTGCCTCCTGCACCGAGCAGGATCCTTTGCGCACCGGCCTTTTGGGTCTGCGCTCCTGGAACGCGACCGCCAAGTTCAAGAACATTCAGTATACCGCCGACGGCGGCGAGACCAAGACGGTGGAGATTCCGACCTATCGCGCCGATTTGAAGGTTTCCGGCATGTGGCGGAGTGTGATCACCGGCTCGGCCGAAGGGTCGCTCGACCTCTTCTCGGAGAATGCTTTCAAGGACGGACAGAGCCAGCGGATCACCATGACCGGCGGGGAAGGAACCATCGGCATCAGCAACATGTCCCTCAACCGCAAGGGAATGAATATTGTAAGCGGCAAGGAGTATGAAGGCTACTTCTACGCCAAGGCCGACGAGGAGATCAACGCGATTGTCTCCTTCGTCAGCGCGGCCGGCGCAACCACTTATGCGAAAGAGACGGTTGCAGTCTCGGGCGAGTGGAAGAAATACAGCTTCACCCTGACGCCCGACGGCGGTGAGACTGCCGGTCAGTTTATCATTGAGATTGCACAGCCCGGGACTCTCGACCTCGGCTATGTGTTCCTCCAGCCGGGCGAGTGGGGTCGCTATAAGGGCCTGCCGGTACGGAAGGACGTCGGCGAGCTGCTGGAGAATCAGGGCATCACGGTTCTGCGCTTTGGCGGCTGTATGGCCAACGCGAACGAGTACAGATGGAAGGATATGGTCGGTGCGCCCGAAAACCGCCGCACTTATAGAGGCTGGTGGTACACCTACTCCTCCTACGGCTTCGGCATCATCGACTTCCTGGATCTCTGTGACGCGCTGGGCGTAGCGGCTGTGCCGGATTTCAGCAGCTATGAGTCTCCCCAGGATATGGCCGATTTCATCCAGTTCGCGACCGGCACCGATACCTCGAACGAGTGGGTGCAGCTTCGTATCTCGATGGGTCGGGAGAAGCCGTACGACCTGCCCTATATTCAGATCGGTAATGAGGATCGGATCGACGCGGCCTTTGCCGAGCGGTTCAACGCGATTGCCAACGCCATCTGGGCATTGGATACGGATATTACGCTGGTAGCCGGCGACTTTGATTATAAGGAGATCATCACCGATCCCTATAACTTCACCGGTTCGGCTTCGGGTATCACCACCTTCGCCAACCACAAGACCATTCTGGACAACGCGGTGGCGCACAATATGCCGGTTTGGTTCGACATCCACTTCTGGTCGGAGCGCGGCACTGAGCCTTACAATTTCATTCAGGTGGCCATCAGTGCGCACAAGGCGCTGAAGTCCATCTGCCCCGACGCGGATTTCGCCTTCCCGGTATTTGAGCTGAACGCGGCGACCCACGACTTTGAGCGGGCACTCTGCAACGCGTTTGCAATCAACAATGCGGAGCGTATCAGCGATATCATTCCGATCGTCTGCTCGGCCAACGCCCTGCAGGTGGACGGACACAATGACAACGGCTGGGATCAGGGCCTCATCTTTATGGACAACGACAGTGCCTGGTATCAGGCGCCGGCTTATGTGGACATTCTTTTCGGAGGCGCACATCAGCCCAACCTGCTGAAGGCGGACGGCCTCGAGTTTGTCAACACCGATAAGTTCGACGTGACCCTCACCGGGTCGGAGGACGGAAACACCGTCTGCGTCAAGATTATCAACCGCACGGGAGAGGCGAAGAACCTCGGCCTTGCGATTCCGGAATTTGCCGGTTATAACGTCAGCCGCACGGCGCAGACCTATACGGCCGGCCTGAAGGATACCAACACGTCGGATAAACCCGAGAATATCGTGCCGCAGGAGGCACAGACTTCCGAGTTTGTCATGAGCGACGGCGGTATCGTGATTGCAACCGAGGGCTACTCGATCAGCGTGATCACCCTGGTCAAGGGGGAGAAGGCGCCTGAGGAGGAGGTTCGCCTCGGCGATGTGGACGACGACCGCTCTGTCACCGTCTCCGACGTTGTGGAGCTGCGCAAGATCATTGTCAGCGGAAGCCATACGGATAAGCAGATGGCTGCCGGCGACCTGAATAAGGATAAGCTTTTGACGGTTGCCGATGTAGTAGAGCTGCGTCAGATGATCGTGGCCGGCTAAAAAGGCCTCTTTACGATTTCGCTTACATCTTTGACTTTTCTCATACCTACTTCTTTTCAGAAAACGGAAAAACTCCGGATCCTGCGAAAATGCAGCGACCCGGAGTTTTTTCCGTTTGTGGGAGGCGGCTTTTGCCTCTTTTTGAAAGCATCCTGAAAATGTGTTAGGCATTCTATAAAACACTATTGACATTCATCCGAATGTATGAT
The DNA here is from genome assembly GCA_900543525.1 of uncultured Oscillospiraceae bacterium. GTDB lineage: Bacteria > Bacillota > Clostridia > Oscillospirales > Acutalibacteraceae > UQRS01. Next base: position 11,682 of record UQRS01000007.1, on the reverse strand, counting down.
AATATAATACCAACAAGTGACAAAGAAAGGTGGGTGATCGGAATGGAGCCGATGTTCCCCGGTACCGTTCTTGAGAGGAGGGGGCGCACAGCGGAGGAGTTTCTCTCCGGCCTGTTTTTTGCGACCCGCGGCATCATGCTGCAGCAGGTGCGGGAAATCACCGGGCTGGAGACGCCGGTGATTCAGAACTGGATCAACCGCGGCTGGGTCGGCCGCCCGGTCGAAAAGCGGTACTCGGTCAACCATCTGACCCGGATCATGCTTATCAACATGCTGCGGGAGGTGACGAGCCTCGAGAATATCGCCAACATCCTGGAATATATCAACGGCACGGCCAACTGCACCGACGATGACATTATTCCGGAGGCGAAGCTGTATATATATACCTGTGACCTGCTGGACGCGATCGACTATGAAACGGTGTTTGATGAGGCGGCGCTCGACCGAAAAATCGCCGAAACCATTGTCGATTATGTCGAGCCGTTCCCTGGCGCGCGGGAGAAGCTGATGCGGGGGATGAAGATTATTCTGATCTACTACGCCTCCGCGCTGGTCAAGGTGCGCGCCGACCGCCTGGTTCGGCGGTATGAGATTGGGAAGTAACGGCTTTATTGGAAGGAGGAATGAAAATGCTTGCGTGGTGGAATTCTTTAAGCGAGGTCAGTAAGATTTTTTCGGCCGTGGCGATTCCCGCGACGGCGATCATGCTGATTCAGACGCTGCTGCTCTTTTTCGGGGTTGGAGCCGACACGGATATTGACGGGGACGGTATCCCCGACGATGTGGGAGACGCCGGCTTTTCCATGTTCAGCCTGCGGGCGCTGGTCGCCTTTTTCTCAGTGGGAGGCTGGGCCGGTCTGGTGTCCAACTGCTACCGGCTGCCGCTTGCGGCTTCGGTCGCGATTTCTCTTGCGGCTGGCGCGGCGGCCTTCCTCGGGGTGGCGCTGCTTTTCAGGAATGCGATGAAACTGCAGGACAGCGGCAATATCGAGCTTTCGGGTGCGGTGGGCAAAACCGGCCGGGTTTATATCCCGGTGCCGCCGCGGGGAGAGGGCCGCGGAAAGATCAATCTCACCCTGCAGAACCGCCTTTGCGAAATCGAGGCGATCTGCGAGGAGGAGGCCGCCATCCCCACGGGAGAGTCGGTGGTCGTTCTCTCCCTGTGCGATTCGGAAACGGTTGTGGTCAAACGGCTGCATCCCGATCATGAAAAGAATATAAGAGGAGGAATATCGAAATGGAACCTGGAGTAATTATTCTGCTTGCGGTGATCGCGCTGCTGGTCTTTTCCAGCTTGATCGTGCTTTTGTCGAGGTACCGGAAATGTCCGTCGGACAAAATCCTGGTTGTGTATGGTAAGATCGGGCACAACCGCGACGGCTCGGCGCGCAGTGCAAAGTGTATCCACGGCGGCGCGGCGTTCATCGTGCCGGTGCTGCAGTCCTATGAGTATCTTGACCTGACCCCGATGTCCATCTCGGTCGACCTGAAAAACGCGCTCTCCAAGCAGAACATCCGAATCGACGTGCCGTCCCGGTTTACGGTCGGTATCTCGGTCGAGAACGGTGTGATGCAGAACGCGGCCGAGCGGCTGCTCGGCCTCAAGCTGACCGAGATTCAGGAGCTGGCCAAGGACATCATTTTCGGTCAGCTGCGTCTGGTCATCGCGACCATGGATATTGAGGAGATCAATACCGACCGCGACAAGTTTCTGGCGGCCGTCTCCAACAACGTGGAGAGCGAGCTGAAGAAGATCGGCCTCCGGCTGATCAACGTCAACGTCACAGATATTACGGATGAGTCGGGCTACATCGCCGCTCTGGGTAAGGAGGCGGCGGCCAAGGCCATCAACGATGCCAAAATCTCGGTGGCGGAGGCCGACCGCGCCGGTGACATCGGTGAGGCCAACGCCAAAAGAGAGCAGAGGATTCAGGTCTCTCTGGCCGATTCCGAGGCCATCAAGGGTGAAAACGAGGCCAGAGCGCAGGTGGCCGAGTCGGATGCAACCCTGAAAGAGAAGCAGGCCGACGCCCTCCGCCGCGCCACCGCCGCCGAGAAGATTCAGGCAGCGCGCGCCCTGCAGGAGGCTTATGCCGCCGAGCAGGAGGCCGAGGCTGCCCGTTCGACCCGTGAGAAGGCGACCCTCGAAGCCGACATCATCGTCAAGGCTGAGATTGAAAAACGCCAGAAGGAGCTGGCAGCCGAGGCCGAGGCCGAGCAGATCCGCCGTAAGGCGCAGGGTGAGGCCGACGCCATCTTCGCCAAAATGGAGGCCGAGGCGCGCGGCGTGCAGGAAATCCTCACCAAGCAGGCCGAGGGCTTCCAGAAAATTATCGACGCCGTGGGCGGCAGCGCCGACGACGCGATGAAGCTGATGATTGCCGACAAGCTGGAGAACCTGGTCAAGACGCAGGTGGAGGCGATCGGCAAGCTGAAGATCGACAAGGTAACCGTCTGGGACGGGATGGGCGGCAAGGACGGCACGCCGGCCACCGCCAACTTCCTGTCGGGGATGTTCAAATCGGTTCCGCCGATGAGCGACCTTTTCAACATGGCGGGAATGGAGCTGCCGAAATATCTCGGCAAAAAGACGGAGGAGCCGGCAGTGTCCGTAGCGCCGGCCTCCTGCCCGGCGGAGGAGGTCTAACGCGGTACGGCCGGATAGCCGGATAGCCGCCCGGTCGAACAATCGGACACTCGGACGGCCGGGAGAAGGCCTCTGCTTTTGCGGCGCGGGAGGTCTTCTGTCTCCGCGAAGCTTTGAAAGAGATTTTGCAAAAACCGGCCCTCAGGTTCTTTTCTGCGGGCCGGGCGACCGCCGGGGAAGGGCGGGCGCGGTTTATCGGCCTTTCGGGTTTTTGCCCGTTTGGCTTTCTGCCATGGGGCTCTCTCTCGGACGATGAGAAAAGGCGCCCGGCTGCTTTTGTCCCTGCGAAAGGGGTGAGGCGGCTCTCCCTTTTTTCCTTTATTTTGTGACCGAATGTATGAGAGAGGCATAATTATGAAATACTGCACAGTACCGAAAATGCTGGCACTGACCTTTTTGATTTCCTATATTGGTGTGCTTGTTTCAAAGGGCGTGCTGAATTTGATTGTCTATCCGCAGCTCAGCGATTTTCAGATTTTGAACCTGGAGACAGACGCGCGGGCGATGGCCAGCGTTTTGGCGGTTCTGCCCACCATTCTCTGCTGTGTGCTGAATCCTCTTCTTCTCTACCGGGCGGCGCTCGACCCGGTAACTTATGTCGAGCCGAAGCGGATTTATCGAAGGATCGGGATTTTGCATGCCTGGATTCTGTTGCTTCTGCTGCCGTCCGCCGTGGGAGAGAGTTTGCTCAGCTGGCGGCTTGGTTCGCTGCTCAGCCCGTTTGGACTGCTGGACTTTCTGATTCCCAACCCGGTTCTGGCCGCGCTGCCGATGCTCCTCCTCCACGGAGGGCTGATGCTGCTTTTCTACCGCAAGGGGTACAAAAAGGGAGAGGCACGCCGCCTGCAGCTGGAGGCCGATATGGCAGCGCGGCAGACGGAGGTGCGCAGGGAAGAACGCGCCGAGTTTGAAGAGGCCTTCTTTGCCGAGCGCCACGACCGTGCGGCGGAGAAAGAGGTAAAATGAAGCTTTTCTGGATTTTGCTCGCCATAACTGCAGGTTTATTGATTTTGCTGGTTTGGAAATGCGACCGGCTGATGAATCTCGTTTACCTCAAGTGAACCGAATGGGTGCGGGTGCTCGATCGGCGATCTTATATTTCCAGCATAAGCACAAATCAAAAAACACATCGTGAACCGGCGCGAAAACTTCGGCGTGACCTTTCGGTTTACCGACGGCACCACCCGATGGCTGCTCATGCCGCAAAGGGAGTTTGACCGCTGCATGCCGCACATGACCGGGCGGCTGACCTTTCGCGGGGACAGTTATATCCTGTTCCGGACTGAGGTGCCGCCGGCCGCGGTCGAGCGGCAGCTCAGCAGGTATGTGTAAAGGAAAGGGGTGGCTGCCTCCTCCTGTGCGGCGGGAAAGCATTCCGAGAGGTTGTCGTTCGCTCTCCGCCACTTGCCCTCTGTCGTCCGTGGGCTTTCAAAAATACTGTAAAAAACATCCGCCGTTTTGGAAGGAAATTTTCCAAAACGGCGGATGTTTTTTTTGACAGAATACCGGGCGCAAACGGCGCTTTTTCCGCTTTACGCGTCGGGCGGTTTCTTATAGCCTTTGGCGTCGCCCGGCAGCTTCCCGCTTGAGATAATGTTCAGCCAGTCGAGGTCGTTATCACAGATGGTCTCGGTATTTTTGAGGCCGGGACGCCAAGTCCACTCCACATCATTTTCCATCGGGTCAGCAAGCGGGTTGTCCGACGCCTTGCTGTCACGCAGCGCTTTGGGGGTGATGTTCATCGTCTTTTTAAACAGGCGGGTGAAATACTGCTGTGAGTTGATACCGACGCTGTTGGCGATGTCGATGATCGACATGTTGGTGCGGGACAGGAGGTAGTACGCCTTCTCCATCCGGTAGTTGGTCATGTAGTCGATCACCGAAATACCGCACTCCTTCTTGAACAGCCGCTGGAGATAGGCGGGGTGAATATGGATATATTCGGCAATGTCGCTGATGTGAATCTCCCGGAAATAGTTGCGGGAGATAAAATTCTTTGCACACTGTATGTAATCGTCTGAGTTGTTGTTGAAATCGGCGCAGGCCAACCTCGCCGAGGAGAGGAGAAGCAGCGCCAGCCACAGGTCGAGAGAGAAGCGGTTGGGCTTTGTAATATCCACATTCTCCAATGCGGAGAAGAGGATGCGGTAAACCTCCCCGTCGTCCTTGATGCGGAAATACTCCGCCCCCTGCGCCAGAAAGGTGCGCAGCTCCTCGCTGTTGCGGTAGAGGGTGTAAAAATCCGGCGCGGCGTTGTCCTGCTTTTCAAAAGTAAACTCGATATTCAGCACCATGCAGCCGCGCGGATTGTTGATCGACAGAGCATGCGGCGTGCCGGCGTTAATCAGGATAAAATCACCCGAAAACATGCGGATTTTTTCTTTCCTCGACCGGACGGTGCAGTCGCCCTTGATGATATACATGATCTCGATCCGGCTGTGGAAATGCTGCGGCATGTCATAGGTGTTCCATTCATTATAATAATAGGACTGGATAACAGGGTAATAGCCCGAGTCGGCCAGCAGCTTTTTATCATACAGATCGTATACCATATACCGCCCACCCTTGATCATGAAATATCCAAATCGCGTCTTTTAAAGCTTTATATGCTTTTGGCCTGATTTTCTCTCATTATAACATGCGTCCCCTTAAATTGCAAAGATTTTTTCGCATTTGTCCTTAAAATATTATAAAATCATGACATCTGAAGAAAAATACCTCTCCCAAAACGGGCGGCAGCCTGCTTTGAAGCGGTGCGGCGCCGGTCTTATTAAAAAACGGAAATGTCGGATTTTGTCCATTTTTCTTGTTCTTAATTTATTTACAGTTTCAACATAAAAAGGTTGCAAATTTTTCTTTGAAGTATAGTATCCTAAAATTGCCGAAAGGGAAAACATCCCCGGATCGGCAATCTGAAAAGGAAGTGACACCATGTACACCGCAGAAAACTCTGTTGTGGCCTGCATTACGCCGCAGGCTGGGTGCGAGCGGATTATCGAGGCTGCCAAGGAACTGGCGGGCAGGATGGGTACAAAGGTTACGGTCGTCACAATACAGCCGAAAAAAGCGGCTGCGGGCAAACGCTCGAAAGATATGAAGCTTCTGTGCAGTCTGGCGCAGCGCACGGGCATTGAAATTTCGGTGCGCTACAGCGACAACGCGGTGAAAAGCGTCGCGGCTGCCGCGAAGGAGTTCCACGCGGTACACATTTTTACCGGCATGCCGGCCGGAGAATCGGATTTCGTCGGAAAACTCAGCGTATACACCGGCGATACGCCCATCTCGGTCGTGGCGGGCGGCGTGTATTGTACCCTCAACCTCTCGGCCGAGCTTGGCTGAGCACCAACATTGCTATCCCCACATTTTCATATTCCTTCCTGAAACGCAAGAGGCCTCCGTCATTAGGGCGGAGGTCTCTTGCAGTTTTGCGGCGGTTTTTGCCCGGCGCCAAATATCTTGTTATTTTTTAAACCTTGTGTTACAATAATGAGGCTGTTTTGCTGCCCTGCCGCCTTTGCCACTATACGCGTGCGGTAAGCGCACAAGCGGCAAAATATCCGCTGCCGAAGGTTTATCCTGTTGCTTTTTTGTTCGCCGGCAGCTTTTTTGATTGCATTTTCGGCAGAAAGGAAACTGCGGCTATGAAGCATGTCGATCTCTATACCGACGGCGCCTGCTCCGGAAATCCCGGACCGGGCGGCTGGGGCGCGATTCTGCGCTACAAGGAGCAGGAGAAGGAACTGTCCGGCGGCGAAAATCCGACCACCAACAACCGGATGGAGCTGTCGGCCGTGATTGAGGGGCTGGCCATTCTCAAAGAGCCGTGCGAGGTCACCCTCTACACCGATTCACAATATGTGGCCAACGGCCTCTCCAAAGGGTGGGCCGCCGGCTGGAAGCGCAACGGCTGGCGCAAGGCGGATAAGTCTCCGGCGCTGAACGCCGATTTGTGGGAACGGCTGCTGGAGCTTACCGGGTATCACAAGGTTACGGTGGTCTGGGTCAAGGGGCACGCCGGCCATCCGGAAAATGAGCGTTGTGACCGTCTGGCCGTGGCCGAGTCGTCCCGCTTTTAGTAAAAATGCAGAAAATAGCGAATTTTCCGGCATTTTTCGGACAGACTATTGAAAAGTATACCTTTTCGGTATACAATAATGACGCAGACAGGCGTTCTGCGATTTTTTAAAGTTTTTCTAACCGGGCTTTACCCGGAAAAAAGGGAGTGGTTCTGTATGGAACGTTTGATATACGCCGACAACGCGGCGACCACCCGGCTGTCGCCCGAGGTGCTGGAGTGCATGATGCCCTACCTGACCGAGCAGTACGGCAACCCGTCGAGCCTCTACGCCTTCGGGAGTGAGGCGCACGCCGCCGTCGACCGGGCGAGGGGGCAGGTCGCGGCCGCACTCGGCGCCGACGCGGGGGAGATTTATTTTACCTCCGGCGGGAGCGAGGCGGACAACTGGGCGATCAAGGGCGTGATGAACCGACTGCGGCAGAAGGGCAAGACCCACATTATCTCCTCCGCCTTTGAGCATCACGCGGTGCTGCACACGCTGGAATTCCTGGAAAAACAGGGGTTTGAGGTTACGCTGCTCGACGTGCATTCCGACGGCCTTGTCCGGCCGGAGGAGCTGGCCGCCGCGATAAAAGAGGAAACCGGCCTGGTCACGATCATGTATGCGAATAATGAGATCGGCACCATCCAGCCGGTGGAGGAGCTTGGCCGCATCTGTCATGAGCGGGGCGTCCTCTTCCACACCGACGCGGTGCAGGCGGTCGGCAATGTGCATATCGATGTCAAGGCGCAGAATATCGACATGCTCTCCCTCTCCGGCCACAAATTCCACGGGCCGAAGGGGATTGGCGCTTTGTATATGCGCAAGGGAATCCTGGCCGACAACCTCATTCACGGCGGCGCACAGGAGCGCGGCCGCCGCGCCGGAACCGAGAACACGCCCGGTATTGTCGGATTGGGAGAGGCGATTACCCGCGCCGTCGCCACCATCGACGAGCGTGCCGAAAAGCTTACCGCCATCCGCGACCATGTGATCGCCGGTGGGCTGCAGATTCCGCGCAGCCGGCTCAATGGCGATCCCAAAAAGCGTCTGCCAGGCAACGTCAGCCTCTGCTTTGAAGGGGTGGAGGGGGAATCCCTTCTGCTGATGCTGGACGCCAAGGGGGTTTGCGCCTCCTCCGGCTCGGCCTGCACCTCCGGCTCGCTCGACCCGAGTCATGTGCTGCTGGCCATCGGACTGAAACATGAGGTTGCACACGGCAGCCTGCGTCTCTCCTTCAGCGATGACGACACGATGAAGGATGCCGACTATATTCTTTCGGTGCTGCCGCCGATTATTGAGCGGCTGCGCGCGATGTCTCCGCTGTGGGAGAAGATTGTAAAGGAGAGTGAAAACAAATGATTTACACCGAAAAGGTTATGGACCATTTCAACAATCCGCGGAATGTGGGCGAGCTGCCTGACGCCAACGGCGTGGGGGAGGTCGGCAACGCCAAATGCGGCGATATTATGAAGATGTACCTGAAGATTGAGGACGGTATCATCAAGGATGTCAAGTTCAAAACCTATGGCTGCGGTTCGGCCATTGCGACCTCTTCCATCGCGACCGAGATGATCAAGGGACAGCCGGTTTCCAAAGCGCTGGAGCTGTCCAACAAAGCCGTGGTGGAGGCGCTCGGCGGCCTTCCGGCACATAAGATCCACTGCTCGGTTCTGGCTGAGCAGGCGGTCAAGGCGGCCATCGCCGACTACTACACCCGGCAGGGAATCGACCCGACGCCGTTTGTCGGCCCGGCCTGCGAGTGCGAGCACTGCGAGACCTGCGAGGGACACACGGAATTTTAAAATAAAACAGATTGAAAAACGCTCCGGAGGCATTTGCCAAAAAAGGTTTCCCTTCCTTTGGCAAAGGCGCCTTCCCGGAGCGTTTTGTTTTTATACTGATAAAGGCTGAGGAGAGTATCAAGCGGCGCCGGGTTCAAGTGCGGCGGTGTCCCGGCCGCTGCGCCCTCCTTCGTTGGGTTCGTTTTTCGCACAATGCCGCTCTGCCGGCGGGGAGGCCGCCGCGCTTTCATATGCTGCAAAGGCATACTGAAAAGCGCCTGCCCCTTGTGACCGGGGCGTATATTGTATGTCCCGGCGCGGCGGTTAAAATGGCCAGATCACCCGCCACTCGAAATCGAACAGACGGACGTGCAGGCCGTCCTCCTCCTGCTGCAGATGGAGGGCGCGGGTCTTTTCTCCAAAACCGTTTTGCCGCACCGCCTCATACGCACGCGCGCTGCCGAGGAAAAGGGTCGCCAGTCCCCCGAGCAAAATCAGCGTGATCCAGAAAGCGCGAAAAAACGGCCGCCGCCATTTCCTTTTTGTTTTCACCTTTGTCTTTGTCATATTTACATCTCCGCCGGACAAGTGTCCGCTTGACGAATGTCCGTTTCTTGAAAAATCCTTGGGGGTGTGGAGGACTATGTAAGCCTTACTGCAATCCCTTCAGCACGCGGGAGAGAATGTCGCCGATCAGCTCGGCCGAGTATTCCGCCTCGGCCAGAGTGTTGGCCTCGGTCCCGATTTCGATCAGCATCGATCCGGTGGTCAGATTCTGGTTATAGCAGCGGGGCACCAGCATGATGGAGCGGGCCAGCCCGGGATATTTCAGCTCGGCCGCCTGCTGGAACCGCATGGCCAGCCGGAGGTTCTGCCGCCAGTTGGGGTGATTTTGAATGCTGCCGTCCTCGCACCCCATCACCAGCATGATCTGGGCGGCATTTTTGTCCCCGATTTTTTGCACAGCCTTGATTTTTTCGGCCTCTGTTCCGACCGAATCGCGGTGGAGGTCAAGCACCACCTTGATCGAGGGGTATTTCTTCAGGTTGGCCGAAACGGTCGCCGCCGATCGGTCATAGCTGCCGGTATAGGCCTCCGCGTCGTGCTGTGTCATGTCGTGTACCACCGCGATTCCGTTGGCGCGCAGAACCTCGGCCACCTTTTCCCCGATATGATTCATGTTGACTGCGTCGCTTGTGCTTCGGGTGGCGTCAGCCGCAGTGAAGTAATCCCGTTCCTCCAGCATATAGCTTTCGGTGGCGTGAGTATGCATGATCAGCACCTCCGGCTCGCTGGAAAATTCCATACGAAAGCCGACCGGGCTTTGCAGTTCTTCGGAAATATCGACCGTTTTGGAGGTGCTGTTTTTCAGATAGATGTTGCCGAACGACTGCCCCGCCGTGTAGGGAGAGATGAATTTGGAGGTGATTTTGCCCAGTGCCTCTCCCGGGTCGGCAGCCGCTGTCACTGCGCCGGAGGAGGGGGCGGCCGCCTGACTTTCGGTATTCTCTCCGGCTTCATCGGCCTCCGGCTCGGCGGGGGTTTCCGGCAGCGCCCCGGCAGGGGAGGCTGTCCCGCCCTTCAGATTTCCCACCATGGCCGAGAGTGCCGCGGCCTTTCCGGCCTTGCCGATGAGGGCGTCGTCGGCCGCCTGCCCGGCCAGCAGGAGGCAGAATACAGCCAGAAAGGCAGAAAGCGCCGCAAAAAACAGCTTCTTCATCCAGCTCGCCTCCCTTTTATCTATCCTATGCGAAAAGGCGGCCGGATTATGCCGGCTGCAGGGCACCTGCCTTATTTTGCGATGGCAAGGAGAAATGCGGGGTCAAAGGCCGGCTGCAGGGCGCAGTTGATCGCATGACCAAGCAGCGACGATGCCCTTTGTATGATGAGGTCGATCTCCCGCGGGGTGACGATCATCTGCTCGCCGCGGGGGTTGACCTGCTCGGCGCAGCCCTCTCCCACAAGGTCGGCGGCCAGCGTCCGGGCGTCCACCACGGTCGGGATGCCGACCGCGATGACCGGCAGGCCGAGGGTGGCGGCGCTGATTTCCTTCCGGCGGTTGCCGACCCCCGATCCGGGAGAGATGCCGCTGTCCGAAATCTGGATGGTGCAGCCGAGCCGCGCCAGCCGGCGGGAAGCCAGCGCGTCGATCGCCAGCACGGCGGACGGCCGGATTTTCTGGACTACACCCTCCAGGATTTCGGAGGTTTCGATCCCGGTGCTGCCCAGCACGCCGGGGGAGAGTACCGCTACTCCGCGCAGATTCTCCAGCCCGGCCGAACGAGCCAGCTCTCCCGTGATGTGCCGTGTGGCCAGAACGGCGTCGGCCGCTTTTGGCCCGAGCGCGTCGGGGGTGATGGCCGTGTTGCCGAGGCCGGCGACCAGCACGGTTCCTTCGGCCGGCAGCAGCGCGCCAAGCTCCCGTTTCAAGGATTGTACGATGGATTCGTCCATGTCGTTGTCGTCCGACAGGGGTGGAATCTCAACCGTGATGTAGCGCCCCTCCGGCTTGCCGAGGGCGGCTGCGCCGTCTGCGTCCTCCACTGTGATCCGGCTGATGTGCGCGTTTCCTTCGTCGAACGCTTCGGAGCGAACCCCCTTCGGCAGGTCGGGGGAAAGCTCCCGCTGCTCCAGCGCGAGGTCGGTTCGTATCTGCATCCTGTCACCTTCTTTTTTTCAAGCTTTCCATTTTATCTTTTGCCGCGGCCGGGCTTCTATGCAGAAAAATATTTGAAAACCGCGAAAAAACACTTGCATTCCGGGGCAAGGAATGGTATTATATGAGTACTGTCAAAATCAAGGAGGTGGAACTATGCCTAACATTAAGTCCGCGAAAAAGCGCGTGATCCTGACCGAGAAGGCCAATCTCCGCAACCGGAGCATCCGCTCTGCGCTGAGAACTTCGATTAAGAAGGCTGACGCTGCGATCGACGCCAAAGCTTCCGACATGGACGCGAATGTTACCGCCGCCATCAAGAGCATTGACAAGGCTGCTGCGAAGGGCATTCTGCACAAGAACACGGCCGCCAGAAAGAAGTCTGCTCTGACCGTGAAACTGAACAAGGCCAAGGTTTCCTGAGGTTTTGTGATTTTTCGGTTGCCCGGTTGTCTTAAAATTTCCAGAAGGATGGAAGCATTGTAATCAGGCTTTCGCGAACAGAAATCTGTACGCCAAGGCCTGTTTTTTGCACTC